>NZ_JBFTKS010000006.1:0-337009 GCF_056396065.1 Allobosea sp. 05T433
GAGCTTCTCTTCCGGCGTCCACCGCCGCCGCGATCCCGTCGTGATCACTTCAAGCCGAGAGAGCTTCGGCATAGGCGTATGACTATCCATACGCCTATTTCTTCACTCAGCACGCGCCACCGCAAGGCGGCCCACGCCGAAGGGCTACGATGCAGCGACGCCTGCGGGGATTGAAACATTGACCTGAAGGGCGATTTATTTCCGGCCTGCGGAGCAGGACTCGGCTTCTCAGCGCAACGCGCTGGTCCGCCGCCAGCGCAGCCAGCAGTGCTGCTGGCGGGCTAGAGACTCCGGGATCGGTCGTTGAAGCGCCCATTGTGCGCCGCTCGGTTCCGGCCCGTGATTCATTGTGCGGATCGGAAGGCAGTATCTGGAGTATACCTCAACTCAACAATTCATTCGATCCACCTAATGGCCATGCGGGAGGCGTGCCGATAGACACCCGTCCGTTCGTTATATCCAAGTTGAGCGAGCAATCGCTTGAGAGCGTCAGCGTGTCCGTGAGTGTCACCGATTACGTCGTAACCGTAAATCACAAACGCCTCCTTCCAAATGTATTTGAAAACTATCGAATTCGAATAACTCGGTAAGCGCGGTCTGACGGCCGCCTTGCGCGAAGAGTCCTGATCGCGCTGTTTCGATGTCTCCTGAACGGAGACGGGCATGGCCGACGAGATCGACGGAGATGCGAGGGGTCCTACGACCGATCGTAGGAGTGGTCACAGCGGCCGCGTGCAGGTGATCGCGCGGATGTCGAGCCGGCGGTCGTGGTCGACGGACGAGAAGCTGGCGATCCTCGAGGAGGCGTTCGGCGCGGGCGGATCGGTGTCGCGGACGGCTGATCATCACGCGATCGGCACGGGCCAGATTTACACGTGGCGCCGCTTGGCTCTGGACGGTTCCCTGGGCGCGCCAAGGCCAGCCGCGCCGACGTTTGCTCGGGTCGAGATTACCGACGCTCCGCCACAGGGATCGGCGGTGGCGCGTCGGGAGCCTGGACGATGCGAGATGTCGTTGCCGGCGTCGAAGCCAACGCCGACACTGATCGAGATCGAGCTTCCCTCCGGCGTCAGGGTTCGGGTTGATGGCGGCGTCGACGGGAAGGCGTTGAAGCGAGTGCTCGCCGCGCTCGGCGCGCGATGATCCCGCTCTCCGTCAACGGCCGGGTCTATCTCGCCTGCGGCGCGACGGACATGCGTCGCGGCTTCGACGGCCTGGCGGTGATGATCCAGGAGGTGCTGGCGCAGGATCCTCATTCGGGCGCGCTGTTCGCCTTCAGGGGAAAGCGCGGCGACCTGGTCAAGCTTTTGTGGTGGGATGGTCAGGGCCTTTGCCTGTTCGCAAAGCGGCTTGAGAAGGGACGCTTCGTGTGGCCGGCTGCGGCGACGGGGACGGTGTCGCTGACAGCGGCGCAGTTGGCGATGCTAATGGAGGGCATTGACTGGCGCGCTCCGATCAGGAGCTGGCGGCCAGGATTGGCTGGATAGGTAACGCATTGAATCAGAACGTTTTTACTGTCGTTCAGAGGCGTTTTGTGCTATCCATCCCTGGTGTCGAGCAGCACCGCATCGCTTCCTGATGACGTCGAATCCCTGCGCCGCCTCGTCGTCGCGCAGCGTGAGGAACTCGACCGCGAGCGGGTCGCCCGAGCCGTCGTGGAAAGCGCGCTGCTCGGCCGCGATCTGCTGATCGAGAAGCTCAAGGTTCCGATCGCCCGGCTCAAGCGGATGCATTTTGGCCGGTCCTCGGAAAAGCTGGCAACCGAGATCGCCCAGCTCGAACTGGCGCTGGAGGAACTGGAGACGGCGGAGGCGGAACTGCCGCGGCGCAGCCCGTCCATCGCGCCCGCGCGAAAGGCGCCGGATCGAGCCTTGCCGTCGCATCTGCCGCGCGAGGAGATCGTGCACCTGCCCGGCAGCGGTGACTGCGTCTGCCCGGCCTGCGGCGGGGCGCTGCGCCGTCTCGGCCAGGATGCCGACGAGGTGCTCGACATTGAGCCGGTCGCCTTCAGGGTGGTGCGCCATGTCCGGCCGAAGTTCTCCTGCCGCGCCTGCGAGGCGATCGTGCAGGCGCCGGCTCCGGAGAAGGCCATCGCACGCGGCAAGGCAAGCTTCCGCATGATCGCGCACGTTCTCGTCTCGAAGTTCGACCACCATCTTCCCTTGTATCGCCAGGCCGAGATCATGGCGGCGCAGGGCATCGACATCGATCGCTCGACCTTGGCCGGCTGGACGGGCCAAGGCGCAGCCCTGCTCGATCCGATCGTGGCGCGCATCAGGGAAACGGTTCTGGCCGCGACAAAACTCCACACCGACGACACGCCGGTGCCGATGCTCGATCCCGGCAGCGGCAAGACGAAGACGGCACGGCTCTGGGTTCATGCGATCGACGATCGTCCGCATGGCGGGCCGACCATGCCCGCCGTCTGGTTCGCGTTCACGACGGATCGGCGCGCCGAACATCCACAGACCCTGTTGAAGGACTTCCGGGGCCATCTCCAGGCGGACGCCTATGCCGGCTACGACGAGCTCTATCGCAGCGGCCGCGCCGTCGAGGTCGCATGCTGGGGGCATGCCCGCCGCAAGATCTTCGATCTGCACCAGACCCAGGCGACGCCCGCCACAACCGAACTCCTGGAGCGGATCGGCGGCCTCTTCATGGTCGAAAAGACTGTACGCGGCCAGCCGCCCGATATCCGACATGCAGCGCGCCAGGGGCAGTCGCGGCCTCAACTCGAGGAGCTGAAGGCGCGCATGGAAGCGATCCGCGCCAAGCTCTCGGCGAAAAGCGCGCTTGCCGTGGCGATCACCTACGCTCTCAGACGATGGCCGGCGCTCACCCGCTATCTCGACCATGGCCATCTGGAGATCGACAACCTGATCGCCGAACGCGCGCTGCGAGGCGTCGCAATCGGGCGCCGCAACTGGCTCTTCGCCGGATCAAAAGCCGGGGGCGAGCGGGCCGCCGCCATCTACTCGATCATCGAGACCTGCAAGATGAACGGCGTCGAGCCCTTCGCCTACATCGCAGACGTCACCCGCAAGATCGCTGAAGGCTGGCCCAATAGCCGCATCGGCGAGCTCATGCCGTGGCAATGGACGGCGGAAACCAAGCAGATCGCCGCCTGACGCAGCGCGGTCCGCAGACCACGCTTACATAACTCGTAATAATGCAATATTTCGTAGTGCCCGTCCTGCTCGGCGCGGGCCAGCACAGCGCCCAGGAGCGTCAGCGTCTTGTTGATCGTCGTCGCCGAGCGGCGCTCATAGGCGCTGAGGTCACGAGCTATGAGCTGCTTGATCGGCAGCTTCTGGAGCTTGGCGGGAAGCCCCTTCGGCATCTGCGCCATGGCATCCGAAACTGCCACCCGTGGGCCTTGCCGATGTCCTGGATCGGCATGTCCCCATGCAACTCGACCAAGCACCGAACCGCCGTCTCCGCCTCGGTGGCAGTGTTCTCAGCCGTCTTCTAGCGCGCTTGACGCCTCGACACATGACGACCGAATCCAGATCGGTCCAGATCAAAGCACGGCTTTTGTTGGGGTAATTTTTGGGGTATATCCGCCAATGTTTCGCTAAAACTGAATAAAATCAGTAACTTAGCGAAAAGCCTTGGTGGAGCTGAGGACTCCTCAAGACTCTTGGTGTTGGCTTGATTCAGCGGGCAAAAATTATGGGAGCGTGGACGGGATAAGGCTCTATTTGGCGGATTTCTTCACTTTGGAGATTTCGACGATGTCGGCGCCGGTCAGTGGAACGATTGCCTTGGCTGCCAACTCATCCATTGCGTCAACGATATATGCCGAATAATGCCGCTCGATCATGGCTGACGATGTGTCATGAAGCGCCGCAACTAGGCGCACAGGTAAGCCGGCGCCCAATCCCCGAACAATCGAGGAATGACGGAGCGCATACGGCACGATATCGGTCGGCAGTTCGGCTATTGCGATGATCGCCCGCCATGGCCGCGTTAGCTCGGATGCAGAGGACCACGCCTCGCGACTTACCGTAGTCCACACGGTTGGTTTGAGTTGCTTCCGGCGCGGTCTAATCAAGAGCGTATCGGTGCCTTTCCGGCCCGCCATGAGCGGTCGCAGAGCCAACAAGACGTCCTCACCAACTCGTACAGCGATCTTGCTTATGCGTTTCGTGCCGCGCCCCTTTTTTGAGGCAGGGACCATGACGCGTTTCTGCGCTACCTGCACGTCGGCAACCGTCATCCGCTTCAACTGACTAAAGCGGGCGCCTGTGGCAGCCAACAATATGACCATCCGCGCGAGGTCGCCCTCCCACTCGCCGTCATTATCGACGTTAACTGCTGCCGCCACGATGCGACGAACATCCGTATCGGCGAGTACCTGAGCCTCGCGAGCCTGCGGCGCTTCCGCCTGATCTGTCGCGAAACCATGCTTGATCGTCACCTCAATATCCGCCGGCAGCCTATTGCGGTGAACGCGGGCTGCCCGATTCAATGCGGCCTTGAAATCCCCTGCAAGCCGAACGCGGGTCGCGGATGCAAGCTTTTTGGGGAGACCGCTTCGCCATTCTGCTAGCCGTTCAGTCGTGAGCCTGCCTACGGCCTGTTCCGCAAGCCGCTGGTCACTCAACACGTATCGGTGAAGGCGGGACCGTGCATCACGCTTCTTCCCGGTCTCGCGACCGGGCGAGGGGGTCTCTCGGACCTCCCGTTCCGCGACATACTCGTCGATAGCCATCTGGACGGTAAGGAGGGGGCCTGTCGCTCTTAGGGCTTCGTCGGCGCGGCGTTCCGTGACATGGCGACGTGCGGCGGATTCAGCTTGTGCGAAGGTGAGGGTGGTGTCGCCGTTTGCGTCGATAGCGTCGTCGGCTGTCGCTAGTGGCCCCTGCTTATAGCCTTTGCCGACGCGCCAGCGGACCAACCACTTTCCAGTTCGAAGCGATTTTCGGTATCCAAGCTGGGTGTCGGCATCGATAGAGCGCCAATATATTCCCGGGCTTAGCTTTGCTCTCGCATTGCGTGTCGACATTGGAACTTCAACTACAACCCGGCCCATGGCGTTCAGAATCTCGTCTAATATCCGTCAAATATACGCCGATGGACGTCGATGGTACGTTATGGATACGATTCAATTAAGTCAAAGACTTAGGAAAGTTCTGCGGACGCCGATGGACAGGTGATTTGCTCTCTTGTTTCACTCTCACGGCGAAAACAGGGGTTCGAGTCCCCTAGGGAGCGCCATTGCGGCCAAATGAGCCTGTTTTATAGGGCTTATTTCCTTCATTTGTCCCACTTCCGGTCTCGGTGGGACGATTGTCGAGTCAGCCAGAAGCTTCTTCATCGCTGAATCCGCCATCTGCGGCTTGCGTGCTTCGCGGGTGTATCGCTCCGCCTCCTCAAGCGTCCGATGCCCCGTAATGGACATGAGTTTGTGGGCAGTGGCCCGGCTTTCTGCCAGCCGTGCGGAGATGGCCTTGCGCAATCCGTGGGGTGCGACTGTGGGTTTTCACCGGACATTCGTGGACTAAGAACGCTGAGCGCTGTACCCATCTGTGACGTCGACATTGCGCGCCTGGACAGTGGTGAGATCATCTTCGCTGAACTACGCAGCCGCAACGGATCTCGTTTCTGGATCGTTCCCAAGTAAGATTCGTAGCGCGGCGCGTGCGCGTGAAGCCTGATGCAGCGTGACGATCAGCATCGTTTGGCATCGCTGGTGATCTTGCTGCCGTTGTCACGGACGATCATCTTCCACCCGCCGCGCTCGACGATCACGCGGTCGCGTTTGCGGGTGACCGGGAACTCACTTTACGGTGGTGCGCAATTCGGCATCCTTCCTCGGAGAGCTGTCTGCTGAAAATCTCTTCTATCCCAAGGCGTTAGTATCCTATAAATTCGATCAGAGCGTTGCTTTACTGGCGTTATTAACGTAAGGGTACAGGAAGGTCTGATAGTTATTTCCTAGAATAATTTGTTAATGATGGACGGAAATTGGATGAATGTTGTCCATGCATCATTCTCTACGGAAGAACTTTCTCCGAATAAGCAGTTCGACGCTTGGCGCGGATGGTTCGGAACTGTTTTCAATGCGGTCATTGACGAGCCCGAAGCAGGATTTGTGGCTACCTGTGAAACCTGGAACTTCGGCGGGTTTGGCTTAAGCCGGGTTCAAGCTCCCAGGTTGCAAGCCATTAGAAGCGCCGGCCTTATTCGCCAAAATCCGATCGACCATTGGAACATCGCGGTCGGCAGAAAGCGAACAGCGGGAGAGGTGGGCGGTCATCGTGCTATCGATGTTCCTGCCGGAGTACCTTACGTTTCCTCGCTGGGGCGGACGCTCACGAGCGCCAGAGACGATGATGAGCGGGTTCAGCTTTATCTCCCACGAGATAGCTTTCCGGAGCTCGCGGCCGTCCTGGACGGGATGGATGGAAGAGCGATTCCAGGAGCGATGGGCCAACTACTAGGGGACTTCCTGGTGTTGTTGGCGAGGAATGCACCGGCTTGTTCCGGAGCGAAAGCGCCGGCTCTACAATCCGCAGCCCGGGGGATGGTGCTTGCCTGTATTGCTCCGTCAAAAGACAGTGCTGCCCAGGCGGCCACCCCGATCGCAGTTGTGCGTAAGGATGGCGTTCGAAAAATAATCGATCAAAATCTACATAGGCTCGCTTTTGGTCCTGACTTCCTGTGCCGAGAAGCAGGTATGTCGCGTTCTCAGCTTTATCGCCTGTTGGAAGCCGAAGGCGGGGTAAAGAACTATATCCAGCGGCGGCGTCTCAAGAAATGTTATTCCGAGCTATCAAGGGGCACCAATCTCCGCCCGATCGCAGCTATTGGCGAGGAAATGGGGTTTGCAGACCCCTCAGGTTTCACCCGAGCGTTCAAAAAGGAGTTCGGGATGAGCCCGTCAGAGGTTCGAGCCACCCAATTTATGCATTCAATGAGCAGTCCTAACCCGCAGGGTTTGCCAAGGCAGAGAATAAACGGTCTTCGCGACATTCTGGAAAAAATGGCGTGACCGTCCTCTGCATCCCCGAACCACCGATCGCCGGCTGGGGCGGAAAGCGCATCGGATCGCTGCCACGCGAAGCCGATTCCTTCCAGCGGATCGCGGCGCGCGAATTCAGCGCAGGTGCGTGCCGGCCCGATCGTCGATAGAATGACGGCGTAGGAGCGCGACGCAGCGGTCCAAGTCCCAGAGCCGAAGCGCAGCGGCGGCATGTCGAGGGGATCGACTTCCTTGATGGGCTCCAGGTCGCGCTGGCGTTCGGCGCGGTGCACGGCCATTACAGACTTGGCCAGGCCAATTACGTTCTCCAGATGACTTGCCGCGGCGGTCTTGCTTGTTCCGCCTGCGCCGAGTCCGAAGGGACCCCAGGCGGTGAATCATCGCTGGAGCCGCGACCGTTGCAACAGAAGCGATGGAGCAGGCATCTGTTCTCGGCGCGGTTCCCGACTTGTTTATCGCTACCGCATCGGGCGGAGGCCTATCGGCGGGCTGTGCGCTCGCGATCGCTGGTAGCGGTTCCACCATGCTTGCGGTCGAACCATTCGGCTTTGACGACCTCGCGCGAAGCCTTTCTGCTGGACGTCGGGTGGCCATAGAGAGCCACGCGACATCGATATGCGATGCTCTGCTTGCCCCTATGACAGGCGCGTTGCCCTTCGACATTCATATGCGATCGGGAACCAAAGTGGCCGTGTCGCAGACAATCACGCCCGCGCCGCAGTATCCGCATTGTATGCGGAGTTCGGCTTGGTGACTGAGCCCGGCGGAGCGCTATCGGTAGCTGCCTTGCTTGCCGAACCAATTCTGCTGCAAGGCCGCACTTCAATTGCAGTCGTCAGTGGTCGGAATTTGGATAAGGAGCAATTCATCAGCATGATTTCCGAGGCATGACGGTCGCCCCGGCTTGATTCAGCGCTGAGTTCGTTTCCAGCGATCTTGGAGCCGTTTCCCACGGAACAAGCGCCGGCGATCACCGAATCGTTGCTTTTTGCAAGGCCGAATCCCGAGGGGATTCGTGATCGGCGATGACGGACCATTGCCGGTTGCGACTGGCGCGAAATGGCAAGACGGGCAGGCTGCCCATGCCCGAAATGCTCGCAACGGAATTCGCCTGCTGATCGCAGACCGATCCGGCCTTCCTCGCCGATCGCAAGGCCGCGAAAGCGGAGGTGAATGCAGTGAACGCGACGCGGGCAAGCGCGATGCCAGATTGCGCTGCCGAGGCGATCGATATGTCGACAAGCCATGTCGGGTTCAGATGTGTCGTTCGGAACGGAGAATTGAATGAAACGGCCTCTTAGTCACCAATTCAGAGCGCGCTGGTTGGGCGTAAGCACGACGCTCCTGATGTTGGGATCGCCCGTGGCAGCCCAGGACTCGCTGCCGTTTCCGCCAACGCCCTCCGGGAGCAAAGCCGGACCGACGATCGCGGAGTCGACCTACAGCCCCCTACCGGTGAAGTCGCATCTCCCTGCCAATGCGCCGAACATCGTCGTGATCATGCTCGACGACGTCGGCCCGGCGCTTCCGAGCACCTTCGGCGGCGTGATCGATACACGCACGTTGAGCCGGGTTTCCGGAGACGGGATCACCTATAACCGCTTCCACAATGCCGCGATGTGCTCACCCACCCGAGCGGCGCTGCTGACCGGGCGCAACCACCATCGCGTCGGCTACGGCCAGATCGCCGAACTGGCGAATGACTGGGATGGCTATTCAGGCCGGATCCCGCGCACATCTGCGACCGCAGCGAAGGTCCTTGGCTATTATGGCTACGCGACGAGTGCCTTCGGAAAATGGCACAATACGCCCGCCAACGAGACCACGGCCGTCGGCCCCTATACGAACTGGCCGGCGGGGCAGGGGATCGGCTTCGACTACTTCTACGGGTTCCTTGCCGGAGAATCCTCGCAATGGGAGCCTGCGGTCGTCGAAAACACGGTCCGGGTGAATCCATCCGAAGGGAAGAAGGAATATCACTTCACCGAAGACATGACCGATAAGGCTGTCTCATGGATGAAGCAGGTCCACGCGCTGACGCCGGATCGACCGTTCTTCATGTATTGGGCCCCCGGCGCCTCCCACGGTCCGCATCACATCTTCAAGGAATGGGCGGACAAATATAAGGGCAAGTTCGACGAAGGCTGGGACGTCATGCGCGAGCGCGTCTTCGCCCGCCAGAAAGAACTCGGCTGGATCCCGAAAGACACCGAGCTGACGCCGCGGCCGAAGACCCTTGCCGCATGGGCCGATATTCCCGAGGACGAAAAGCCATTCCAGCGTCGGCTGATGGAGGTGTTCGCCGGATACACCGAACACGCCGATGCACAGGCTGGCCGGTTGATCGATGCCCTGGACGAGCTCGGCATCCGCGACAACACGCTGGTCTTCTACATCTGGGGCGACAACGGTTCTAGTGCGGAAGGCCAGAACGGCACGATCAGCGAACTCCTGGCGCAGAATGGCATTCCTTCCGAGATCAAGGACCATATCCGCACCATGAACGAGCTCGGCGGCCTGGATGTGCTCGGGTCGCCCAAGGTCGACAACATGTACCATGCCGGCTGGGCCTGGGCCGGCTCCACGCCGCACCGGTCGACAAAGCTGATCGCCGCACATTTTGGCGGAACGCGCACGCCGCTCGCGGTGTCCTGGCCGAGCCGGATCAAGGCGGACAAGGCGCCGCGTCCGCAGTTCCATCACGTCAACGATATCGTGCCGACGATCTACGACATCCTGCAGATCACGCCGCCGAAGCTCGTCGACGGCATCAGCCAGGACCAGCTCGACGGCACCAGCATGACCTATTCCTTCGCGTCCCCGACGGCGCCGGACCGCAAGAAGGAGCAGTATTTCGAGGTCATGGGCAGCCGCTCCTACTACAAGGACGGATGGATCGCTTCGGCCTTCGGACCCAGAGTGCCCTGGCAGACAGGCGTCGATCCTTCGATCATGACATGGTCGCCGAAGGACGATGTCTGGGAGCTCTACGATCTCAAGAAGGATTTCTCGCAGGCGAAGGACGTCGCCGCCGCCAATCCCGGCAAGCTCGAGGAGCTGAAAAAGGCTTTCGAGGTAAGCGCGAAAGACAACAAGGTCGATCCGGTCGGCGGCGGGCTATGGTCGGCGATCTTCCACCCGGAAGACGCACCGTCCAATCCCGCCAAGACCTTCAACTACACGCAGGAGGTCGTCGGCGTTCCCGAGTTCACGGCGCCGCGGCTCGGATCACGCGGCAACCTCGTCACCATCGATGCGGATCTGCAGCCCGACTCGAAGGGCGTGCTCTACGCGCTCGGCGCCATCTCGGGTGGTGTCGCCCTGTGGGTCGAGAACGGGAAGCTCAACTACGAGTACAATCTGTTCGAGATCGAGCGGACGCAGCTGGAAACGTCCGCCCCGCTCCCGACCGGAAAGGTCAAGATCGAAGTCGAAACACGCAAGGCCAGCGGCGTCCGCCCCGCGCCTCTCGACATCATCATCCGGGTGGACGGCAAGGAGGTCAGCAAGGGGCGTGTTCCACGCTCGGCAGCGTTGACCTTCACGGCCAATGACGCCTTCGACGTCGGCCGGGACAGCTATTCCCCCGTCTCGCTCGCGTATTTCGACCGCAAGCCCTTCGCCTTCAACGGCAAGATCCGGCATCTGAAGGTCGACTATCTCGACTGAGCGCCGACCAGCCGGAGGCGGCGAGCACGATTTTCGCCGCCTCCCGTCAAATTTCGATGACGCGGAAACTCCACTCTTCAGAGCCGGGCGGAGGCACATTCTGGCCGAAGCCGCTGCTGACTCACGAACGGGAAATTCGATGATGAAACCACTCGCCTTTGTTCTTGCCGTTACGCTTTCGGCGGCGCTGGTCCCGGCCCAGGCCCAGACGGAATTGAGCGCCTATGCCGACAAGAATGGGTACGTCAATGTCCAGAAACTGACCTGCGGGCAACTCGCCGGGACGTTCCAGGAAGATGCGAACTTTCTCGGGGTCTGGTACAGCGGCTGGTATAACGGCCTCGGAAAGAAATCGTCCGTCAATTTGCCCAGGGTCAAAGAAGGGATCCATGAGCTGATCGTCTATTGCAAGGCGAACCAAGGATCGACGATCATCAATGCCATCGATGTACTTTTGAAGGCTGAAAAAGCGCGCCGCGCCCAATGACGTGGCGGTCCCTACCTGGCCGGCCCGGGCAGGGACCGTCTTCGTGAACAGCCGCGCGAGCGGTCGCGCATCAAAATTGGTCTCTTTCACGGAATTTCGAATGAATAGGATGATGCGTTTTGCTGCGGCGTCGTGCCTGGCACTTTTGGCTGCGGGCGCGGCTCTGGCACAGACAACACCGGATGTCCCTTCCTTGCAGGCACCCGATCTTCACCTGGATCTCCTGCCCGCCTATTTGAAGACAAACGATTTGCCCGACAGCCTGAAGCTGCTTCCGCCGCCGCCGGCCGAAGGATCAGCCTCGCTTGCGCGGGATGAGGACGCCAGGCGGGCAACGGTTCCCTTGCGAGGGACGGCGCGTTGGGACCTGGCCAAACGTGATGCCGATCTGAACTTTCCGCAGCCGGCCAAGAATTTTTCTTGCGCCATGGGGTTTTCGATCAACGCGGAAAACACGCCCCAACTCTATACGTTGATGCGGAGGATGTTCCTGGATGTGGGGCTCTCCACCTACGGCATGAAGAACAAATTTCACCGCACTCGTCCTTTCGTGGCCCATTCCGAAACCACGTGCACGCCTGCCGACGAAAGTGTTCTGCGGACCGATGGATCCTATCCGTCAGGCCATTCGGCAGTCGGGTGGGGTTGGGCACTTGCATTGGCGGAAATCAATCCGGAACGTTCGAACGAACTCCTGGCCCGTGGCCTGGCATTTGGACGGAGCCGGGTCATCTGCAACGCGCATTGGCAAAGCGATATTGAGGCGGGCCGGACCATGGCCGCAGCGACCTTCGCCCGACTGCACGCTGATGGCTCGTTTGTGGCCGACATGAAGGCTGCGCGCGAAGAGGTTTTAAAGATGCGTCAAGCCAATAAGCCCGCTAGCGGCTGCGATGCGGAAGCCGCAGCGTTCTCTGCGCAATAAGACCCCAAGCACCGGCTCGATGCTGCGCGGCCATATTTCGAAATAGATTGGAACCGAATCAAATGCTCGCAAAAATTGTCCTGACCTCCATCAGCGTTACTTTCCTCGTCCTGACATCGTTGGGGGCGCAGGCGATGCCGATGTCATCCGCTCTCTCGCAAGCGAAGGCATACGGCGTCACAAAGGTCGCGGGCGGATGCGCTGTCGGCTTCTATCGCGGGCCGCTCGGCGGCTGCGTTCGGGCTGGGGGGGGCGTCGTCGTTGCGCCGCGCCCCGTGGTTGTCGCTCCTCGCCCGGTCGTCGTTGCTCCCCCGCCCGTTGTGGTCGCTCCTCGCACGATCGTTCGCCCGCGCCCCGTCGTCATTGATCGACGGCCGATTGTGATCCGTTAGGTCGTGCCGCGCTCGAGCACATCGGTCTGAAGCGGAAGAAGTAAAATGCATAAATATCTGAACTTCATGGCCCGTTAGTAACAGGCTTAGGATTGCCGGCCGGCCCAGGGGCGGCGCAGGAAAATCCCGTCACGGCCATCGGCATCGCGCTGGAACCGGACGCAACAATGGTCAAACACGCGTAGGCTGCCAATGCCCGCCTACGCGAGGTTTTCCCAAAGGGCTACGCATTGGATGCAACGCACCGCCCGCACATCACGATGCTGCAGCGGTTCGTCCAGACGGCAGCCCTCGACAAAGTCTACGCTGCGGTTGGCGATGTCCTTGCCATTGAGAAACCACCTGGATTGGCGCGCCATTCTCCAACGCGATGACCAAGGTCACGTTGTTCCGCTCCGCTGCGGCTTCAGATGGTCGAGCAGATCCATTGGTACAGGAAAGACCACGGTCGAGGATCGCTCTCCCGCGATGTCGTGAAGCGCCGCGAAATAGCGTAACTGCATCGCCTGCGGTTCCTGGGCAAGTATCCGACCTGCCTCGACCAGCTTCTCGGCGGCTTGCTGCTCGCCCAGCGCGTTGATCACCTTCGCGCGCCGAAGTCGTTCCGCCTCGGCCTGCTTGGCGATGGCGCGCACCATGTTTTCATTGAGATCGATATCCTTGATCTCAATGTTGGTGACCTTGATGCCCCAGGCGTCGGTTTGCTGATCGAGAATCTCCTGGATGTCGGCGTTGAGTCTGTCCCGCTCCGCGAGCATCTCGTCCAGTTCATGTTTTCCAAGCACCGAGCGCAGTGTGGTCTGTGCCAGCTGGCTGGTCGCTATCATAAAATTTCCGACTTTGATGATTGCGCGCTCGGGATCGATGATGCGGAAGTATAGAACGGCGTTTACCTTGACGGAGACGTTATCGCGGGAAATCACGTCCTGTGGCGGCACGTCCTGAACCATCACCCTGAGATCGACTTTCACCATCTGCTGGACGAACGGAATCAGAATGATGAGGCCCGGGCCTTTCACGCCGGAGAAGCGTCCGAGCGTGAAGATGATACCGCGCTCGTATTCCCGCAGGATGCGAATGGCCGAAGAGAAGAATACGATCACGGCGATCGCGAGCAGTGCATAGATCAAACAATCGAGCATCACCGCGCACCTCCTTCGCCGGCGGTCAGTCCCGGCCGCCGACGCACCATCAGCGTCAGATCCATGATGCTAGCCACCTCGACCATCTCTCCTGGTCTGAAGGCTTCCGCGCTGCGTGCTTGCCAGCGCTCACCCTGTGTGAAGACGTGGCCTTCTCTGTCAGCCCAGTCGAGGACCTCGGCGGACAGGCCGCGCATGGCTTGTGCACCGACACGTGCAGGACCTTTGCGGGCTCGCCTGAGCGAACTGAATATGACGACAATCAGGCCAATGAACATCGCCGCCGCGATGCCAATGACCCACCATGACAAGCGATATCCCGGTGCTTCGACTTTGAAGAGCATCATCGCTCCGAGCACGAAAGCGATGATCCCACCGATGCCGACGATCGCAGTCGGAGTGAAGGCCTCGATCGTGAAGAGTGCGATCCCCAGCAGCATCAGCGCGAGGCCGGCATAGTTGATCGGCAGCATGTTGAGGGCATAGAGACCCAGCAGCAGACAAATCGTGCCGACCACCCCGGGCGCGATGGCGCCGGGAGACGCGAATTCGAAAATCAGACCGTAGACGCCGACCAGCAGAAGAATGAAGGCGACGTTGGGGTCGGTGATGACCGACAGAAATTGCGAGATCCATCCGGGATCGAGCGCCCCGATCGTTGCATCCTTCGTCGCCAGATGCCGGGTTTCGCCACCCGCAATTTCCACGACGCGACCATCGATTTGCTTGAGCAGCTCAGTCGGGTTGCGCGCGATGAGATCGATGACATTCGCCTGCAACGCAGCGCTGGCGGAAAGGCTGGCTGCCTCGCGGACAGCTTTCTCGGCCCAATCGGCGTTGCGTCCGCGCAACTCGGCCAGGCTGCGGATTGAGGCGACGGCATCGTTCGTCATCTTCGCCGTCATCGCATCCGTCGGCTCTGTTTGCTGGGCGCTATCTTTCTTGTCCTTGCCGTCCTTGTCGGTGGATTTGCTCGGCAGACCGGGTACCGGACCGCCGATCTGTACCGGCGTCGCCGCGCCGAGATTGGTGCCCGGCGCCATTGCTGCGATGTGCGTCGCATAGAGGATATAGGTGCCTGCGCTGGCCGCGTGGGCGCCGGAAGGAGAGACGTAACCGACGACAGGAATGGATGAGGCCAGCACGTCTGCGACGATCTCGCGCATGCTGGTCGCGAGGCCGCCCGGTGTATTCAGACGCAGAATGACAACTTCGGCGCGTCGTTCGTTTGCCTTGGCCAGAGCGTCTTTCACGTAACCGGCCGTCGCCGGTCCGATCGCGCCGTCGACGGAAATGATCAATGCAGCTCTGCTGTTCTCCCCCGTCGCGGCGGAAAGGGGAGAGAACGCCAATGCGGCGGCTGCAATTGCCGCGACAAGGGTCGCCTGTACCGTCTGCACAGCAAGGACTCCCTCAATCACGGCGATATGGGGGATATCCCCGACGACCTCAATATGATCGCGATTGCCAATCCGCAGTTCGCCGGCCGATAGCGGATGCGAGAGCCGCTGGAGATGACAGGCGGCGTCGCGAGGACGCGATCGGCTGATCCGGTCTGCCCCCAAGAGTTCGAAACAGCTTCACTCGTTCCACGGTCCCGGCGATAGAGTTTTGAGCATCGGCGTCGCGTCGCCTTGACGCGCGATCCTGATCACGAAGGAAGCGGCAGGCGTCCCTCATTTCCGCTATAATTGGACCATGACGATCGGGATCGCCGGACCCGGACGGAAGGCGCCACGGCAGAACGCCGTGGTCAGGCTCGTCATTGCGGCCGTCGTCGTCGGGCTTTGCCTTGTCCTGCTCGGGCTCGCGAGTGACTGGCTGGTCGATTGGCTGTGGTTTTCCTCGATCGGTTATCTGCAGGTCTTTTGGACAACAATCGAAGCTGAAGCTGTCGTCTTCTTTGCTGTCTGGACGGCGACTGCCGTCGTTCTTTGGCTCAACGGATGGCTGGCCGTGCGTTTTGCCCGGCGGCCGCCGATACAGGCTGTCGCCGGCCTCACGTGGCAACCCCCGGGCACCGTGCTGTTGCCCGATCTGCTCGCGCTCGCGCGCGATCGATTGCCCTGGCCCTGGGTTGTTGCAGGCGGTGCTGGTTTGCTCGCGCTGCTCGTCGCCGCGGCGGAAGCCGGCAATTGGGGCATCTTCCTGCGGTTTCTCTATCAGGTGCCATATGGCGCAGACGACCCGCTCTACAACAAGGACATCGGCTTCTATCTCTTCTCATTGCCTGCCTATTTCCTCCTCAAGAACTGGATGTTGCTCACGCTTGTTTTGAGCGCGCTCTTCGCCGGAACGATCTACTGGGTGCATGGCGAGATCGAATACGACGTGCCGCGGCGATCAATATCGCAGACAGTGATCGCTCACGGCTCGGCAGTGCTCGGTCTTCTCTTCGCGGTGAAGGCTTGGTCCTATGGTCTCGACCGCTATCTGCTGCTCTATGGCGATAACGGTGTGGTCGTCGGTGCCAGTTACACCGATGTCCATGTGGGGCTACCGGGCCTGTGGCTATTGATCGGGTTTTCGATCATCGCGGCGTTCGCCGCGTGGGTAAACATCTGGATGCGTACCTACTGGCTTCCTGCCGCAGCGTTCATGCTCGTTGCCATCGGCTCAGTCGTGCTGTCCGGCGCAGCCCCCGCGCTGTTCCGGCAGTTCTTCGTCAGACCAAGCGAGTTGCAGCTGGAGAAGCCGTATATCGAACGCAACATCGCTTTCACCCGGCAGGCCTATAATCTCGATCAGATCGAAGCCAAGCCGTTTGCCGCGGAACAGAAGCTATCTCTCGACACGCTAGCGGCCAACAAGGCGACAATCG
Organism: Allobosea sp. 05T433; assembly: GCF_056396065.1. Taxonomy (NCBI): domain Bacteria; kingdom Pseudomonadati; phylum Pseudomonadota; class Alphaproteobacteria; order Hyphomicrobiales; family Alloboseaceae; genus Allobosea; species Allobosea sp. 05T433. The sequence continues at coordinate 16,425 of NZ_JBFTKS010000006.1, forward strand.
AAAATATCAGGCTGTGGGACCAACTGCCCTTGTCGGATACTTACGCGCAGCTGCAGGAGATTCGCACCTACTACAAATTCCATGATCCTGACGTTGATCGCTACTGGCTCGATGGTTCCTACCAAAGCGTGATGCTTTCGGCTCGCGAACTACGGCCCTCGTTGCTGCCGCCGAATGCCCAGACATGGGTCAACCGCCACGTGCTGTTTACTCACGGCAATGGCGCGGTGATGAGCCCGGTCACCCGAAAGAGTACCGAAGGACTACCCGTCCTCTATTTGCGGGATATCCCACCCGTCGCAGACGGAGGTCCCAAAATCCTTGAGCCGCGCATCTACTACGGCGAAGAGAGCGACAGCTACGTCATTGTCAAGGGAAGCACACCGGAGTTCGATTATCCGAAGGGCAAAGACAATGTCTATGCGGCCTATGACGGCACAGGTGGCGTTCCGATCGGAGTGATGGCGAGCAGAATGCTGTTCGCCTATTACTTCAACGACCCGAACCTGCTCCTCTCAAGCTATATCACTGCCGATAGCCGGATCATGATCCGCCGCAACATCCAGGAACGGGTGCGAACGATCGCTCCGTTTCTCCGGCTCGATCATGATCCCTATCTGGTCATCAGCAATGGGCGGATGCTCTGGATGCAGGATGCCTATACGACGAGCTCCTATTTCCCCTATGCGCAGCCTGCGCAAGATGGCGATCTCAACTACATTCGAAATTCGGTGAAGGCTGTCGTCGATGCTTACAGCGGGGCCGTCGATTTCTACCTGATGGATCCCGGTGATCCGATTGCCGCGACCTACCAGCGCATCTTTCCGGGCCTGTTCAAGCCGTTCGCGGCCATGCCTTCAGACCTGCAGAAGCATATTCGCTATCCGGAGGACCTGTTCCTGGTTCAGGCGCGGCTCTATCAAACCTACCACATGGAGGCGGCCGACGTTTTCTATAACCGCGAAGATCTTTGGCAATTCCCCCTGCAACCGGGGGGCGGCGGCACCGCGATGATGACGCCCTATTACATCATCATGAGGCTGCCCGGAGAATCGCATGCTGAGTTTTTCCTCATGCTCCCGATGGTGCCCAGCCGCCGCGACAACATGATCGCGTGGCTCGCCGCGCGCTGCGATGGTCCGGGCTATGGCAAGCTGATCGTTTACGAATTTCCCAAGGAGAAGCTTGTCTACGGGCCGTTCCAGATCGAAGCGCGGATCAATCAGAGTACCGAGATCTCCCAACAAATCACGTTGTGGAACCAGATGGGTTCGCGGGTGATCCGCGGTGCGAACTTGCTCGTAATCCCGATCGAGAACTCGATCCTTTATGTATCGCCACTCTATTTGCGAGCGGAGCACGGACATCTGCCGGAGCTGAAACGTGTGATCGCAGCCTACGGTGAACACGTGGTGATGAAGGAAACACTCGCCGAGGCCTTGTCGGCGCTATTCATAGAGCCCGGTGCTGCGCCGGCAGCTTCACGCGCGACAGAGGGGATGCCCGGGACAAGGCCAGCGCCAAGTCAAGCACGGGAGGCGCTTGATCGCTACAATCAAGCAATGGAGCGACTGAAGTCCGGAGATTGGAAAGGTTTCGGTACCCAGTTCGATGCAATGCGCGGGATTTTGGAGGAAATGAACCGGGATTCCACCGGCCACTAATGCTTCGAATTCGCTGTTTTTGCGTGGCCTTCGGCCCGGAGCATTGGACATTGCGAACGCGGAGGTCGCGCACCTGGCTGCTGCGGGGAGGACGCCATGTATCAACACATTCTGGTTCCGACTGACGGTTCACCCTTGTCCGCCGCAGCCGTCGAGCAGGCCACGCAGCTTGCCAAGTCCGTCAGGGCCCGACTGACATTGCTCGCTGTAACGGAGCCCTTTCACATCTTCGCCTCTGAACCCGGCAGGGCGGTCGCGACGCTGGAGGACTACCAAGAGCTCACCGAAGCGCGAGCGAGGCAGTATCTCACCGCCGCCCAAGAGAAGGCTGCGGCCGCGGACATACGTTGCGACGCCATTCAGGTCGAGAACGAGCACCCCTATCAAGCCATTATCGACACCGCTGTTGCGCGAGGCTGTGACCTGATCGCCATGGCATCGCACGGCCGCCGCGGCATCGCTGCGATTGTGCTCGGCAGCGAGACCGTAAAGGTTCTGACTCATTCCAAGATTCCCGTTCTTGTTTATCGCTGAGCGCTCGGATCGCCGCCGAGAGCCGCGACCAGAAAATCGGTGAGACGGCCAGGAGCCGCGTCGGGTCTCCTCTCAACCGCTTGTCTTGGCGAGCACCGTCATCGCGCCCCGACTTATCGATGCGTCAGGGCGTGCCGGATCGGTTCGCCGCGTCCTCAGCCGCCGATACGCCGCAAGGGGCGTCCAGCCAGCACGGCCGCCTCGATCTCTTCGAGCCGGATACCGCGCGTCTCCGGGGTGAAGGCCAGGCAGAAACTGAGCGAGAGCAGGCAGACCACGAGGAACAGCGCGATCGCGCCGGAGAGGCCGATCGCTGCCACAAGCGACAGGAAGGTGAAGGCGATCAAGGCGTTGAAGAGCCAGCTCGTCGCCGAGGCCATGGCGATGCCGGATTCGCGGATCGCGGTCGGAAAAAGCTCCGACATCAGCACATAGGGCAGCGGGCCGAGACTCAGCGCGAAGGCCGCGATGAAGACTGCGAGGCCCGCCAGGCCGACCCAGGGCCAGCCGAGCTGGGAGGCGACGATGACCGCGGCGAGCCCGATCGCCATCGCTCCCGAGCCGAAGATCAGCAGCGGCCTGCGGCCCAGGCGATCAACCATGGCGATGGCCGCGATCGTGGCGAGGACATTGACAAGGCCTAGGCCGAAGGTAGCGGCCAGTGCGGCGGTTCCGGCGGAGAAGCCGAGCTCCTGGAAGATGCGGGGGGCGTAGTAGAGGATGCCGTCGATGCCGCTCAGGTTCTGCAGCACGAAGAGGGCGCTGCACAGCAGAAGCACAGCTACAGTGCTGCCGCGCCGGAGCAGAGCGCCGCGGCTGGCGCCGGCATGGGAGAGGACGGGCCGGGCCTCCCGCCATTCATCGGCGAGGCCGAGCGTTTGCGCCGCCTTCAGAACCGCTGCGTGGTCACCCCGCGCCGCCAGCCAGCGCGGGCTTTCGGGCAGCAGCAGGATTGCCAGCAGGCAAAGGCCAATGGGGAGGATGCCGGCGCCGAGCAGGATCGGCCAGGGCACGCGTGCTGCGTAGGCGAGCGTGACGCCATAGGCACCGAGAATGCCAAGGGTGATTGCGAGCTGGAACATCGAGACCACCGCGCCGCGCCGGCGCGCCGGCGTCGTCTCGGCCGCGTACATCGGTACCACCATTGAAAGCAGGCCGATGCACAGCCCGGCAAGGCTGCGTCCTGCCAGCAATCCGCCAAGTCCGAACCTGGCCAGGATCAGCGTATAGCCGAGCCCGCCGAGCGCGGCCGCCAGCATGATCGTCTGTCTTCTGCCCCATCGGGCCGAGATGGGGCCGGCCATGGCGGCGCCGACGAAGCAGCCGAGTACCAGGATCCCGACGACGAGCTGTTCCCCCCGTTCCGAAAGTCCAAACTCTGCCTTTATAAGATCCAGAACGCCGGAGACAGATGCTATACCGAAGCCGAAAGCAGTTCCGCTGGCGAATATGAGCATCAAGATCAATAATATTGGATCTCGTAATCTGTAAATCCAAATATTTCTAATCATTTCGAATTATTTCCAGAATTAAATGCCGGATTTGTTCTTCTGTTTCATGCTACAAGCGGTGCATTGGCGAGATCAACATCTTCCCGGATTTGATGGTCTGGCCGCCCCCAGGCCGACGAGCTGCCTACAGGAGATATTCATGACCGATCTGGCCGAGACAGGATCGCGGATTGGTCAGGAGCGGGCCAATCGGCTCGCCATCGACGGTGGTGTTCCGGTCCGGCGCGAGCCGCTGCCCTGGGAACTGCCTGGGGTCCACTGGATCGGCGAAGAAGAGCGCGAACTGGTCGATCGCGTCGTGCGCGCGCGCAGCCCATTCCGCTTCTACGGCCCCGATCCGCAGCATATGGTCGAGACCCTGGAGCGCGAATGGTGTGAAGCCTTCGGACATCGCCACGCGCTCGGGGTGTCGTCGGGGACGGCGGCTCTGACGATTGCGCTGTCGGCGCTTGGGGTCGGCCCGGGCGACGAGGTCTTCGTGCCCGGCTATCTCTGGGTGAGCTGCCTCTCGGCCGTGGTGCGGGTCGGCGCCATTCCCCGCCTGGTCGATATCGACGAGACCTTCTGCATCGATCCCGAAGATCTCCGGCGCAAGATCGGGCCCCAGAGCCGCGCGGTGCTGTGCGTGCATATGAGCGGAGCGCCAGGCCGCATCACCGAGATCGCGGAGATCTGTCGCGCCCATGGCCTGGGGCTGGTCGAGGATTGCGCCCAGGCGGCCGGCGCGCATGTCGGCGGGCTGGCGGTCGGGCGCTTCGGCGATATCGGCATCTTCAGCTTCCAACTGAACAAGAACATGACCTCTGGCGATGGCGGGATGATCGTCGCCGAAGATGATGCGCTGTTCCGGCGTATCGCGGCACTGCACGACCTCGGCTATCCCCGAAACGAGAAGGGCCGGCTCGACGCCTCCGACGAGGCCTGCCAGCTCTGGGGCATGGGCGCGCGCATGTCGGAGCTCGCGGGCGCGATGGCGCTGGCGCAGATGCGCAAATTGTCGCGCATCACCGGCGCGATGCGGGGCTCGAAATGGCGCATTCGCCAGCAGCTTGCGGATCTGCGCGGCATCAGCTTCCGCCATATCCCGGACCCGGCCGGAGATACCGGTCCGTTCCTGCTGATGCTGCTGCCCGATGCCGACCTGGCGCGACGCTTCGTCGATGCGCTGCGCGCCGAGGGAATCGCCGGGCCGCCCGGCAGCCTCGCCTGCATCACCATGCAGGAATGGGGCATGCATTGGTATTTCAACATTCCAAGTCTGGTCCAGCGTCGGTCCAACAGCCGGGACGGCTTCCCCTGGACACACCCCGCCAATGCCTTCGCCGAAGCCTATGATTACCGCGTTGGGGCGTTGCCGCGATGCGACGATTTCCATGCGCGCGGCGCCTTGCTCGCCATCGGCTCGACGCTGACCGAAGCCGACGAAAGCGACATCGTCACTGCATTCCGCAAGGTGGCGAACGGCCTGCTGCCCTGATGCGCGCCATTCCAGATCAACCAAGGCCGAGATGATGATCTATTTCATAGCCGCCATCGCAGGCATTGCCGGATTCCTGTTCGGCTTCGACGAGGGTGTCATCGCCGGCGCGCTGCATCTTCTGCGCGGCGAATTCGCGATCAGCCCGTTCGACGAGGGGCTGATGACCGCTGCCGTCCCGCTCGGCGCGCTGGGCGGGGCGCTGCTGGCCGGGCGCACCACCGAAACCTATGGCCGTCGTGCCCTGCTGCTGGTCGCCGCGGTGCTGTTTGCTGCGGGGGCGCTGTTCTCAGCCGCGGCTGGCGCGGTCTGGATGCTGACGGCGTCGCGTCTGCTGCTCGGGCTGGCCGTCGGCATCGCAGCGATGGTGGCGCCGCTCTACATTTCCGAGAGTGCGCCCGCCGAAAAGCGCGGCATGCTCGTCTCGATCTATCAGCTGGCGATCACGCTCGGCATTCTCGGTGCCTATGTCGTCGACTTCGCGTTCGCGGAGTCCTGGCGGCTGATGTTCCTGATGGGGGTCCTGCCGGCGCTCGCTCTGCTGATCGGCATGTATCGCATGGGCGACACGCCGCGCTGGCTCGCCCTTAAGGGCCGCACCGAAGAGGCGCGTCTGGCGATCGCGCGGATTCGCGACCTTGCGCCTCAGGATCCCGCGGTCGATGCCGAACTGGCGAGCATCCGGCAGGCGGTGCAGCAGCGGACGAGGCCCGGCACCTGGGCGGACTTGCTCAGCCCGTCGGTTCGCCCAGCGCTGGTGGTCGGCATGGGGTTGTTCTTCCTGCAGCAGCTCAGCGGCATCAATGCCGTCATCTATTATGCGCCGACGGTCTTCAAGGAATCGGGTTTCAACTCGACCTCGACCCAGATCTTGGCGACGGTCGGGATCGGCATCGTCAATGTCGCGATGACCTTCGTCGGAATGTATCTGATCGACCGGATCGGACGGCGTCGGCTGCTTTTCATCGGCTTTGCCGGAACGGCCCTCAGCCTCGGCATGATCGCCATCGCAGCGGCGACCGACGCGGAGGCGCTGGATATCCTCGCGACGATTGGCCTCGTGCTCTATGTCGCGGCCTTCGCAGCCAGCATCGGTCCCTTGCCCTGGGTGATGATGTCCGAGATCTTCCCGCTCAAGGTCCGAAGTCTCGGCATGAGTGTGGCTTCGCTCGCCAACTGGGCCTTCAACTTCCTGGTCGTGTTCTCCTTCCCCATGCTCGTCAGCAGCTTCGGTCTTGGCGGGGTTTTCGCGGTCTATGCGCTGGTCTGCGCGGCCGGGCTGGTCTTCACCTATCTGCTGGTCCCGGAGACCAATGGTGTCTCGCTCGAAGAGATCGAACGGCATCTGGAATCGGGGCGGCCGTTCCGGACGCTTGATGCGGGCCCGGTTCGGGTCGTGACGGCATGAGCCTCATGCCGCCGGTTCTCGACAGACAGCCGCAGGAGCACGTCGATGCAGCCGGAGGGGCTGCCTCCCAAGATGCGGAGCGGTTGATGGCCGCACTGATCGGGCTCAGTCCGTATCGCGCGGTCCTGCTTCCGCTTCTGACCGACATCACGCGGATTGCACGAGCCAACCGGCAGATCGGGGCGGCGCTCGTAGCGGTCGAGCAGCGCGCCGATTTCGCGCATACAGGGCGGTTGCGCCGCGCCGATCTCGGTCCTGACCGGACCGCGCTCTTCGGCTTCCTCGAATATATCCGCTTCGCCTCGCCGGATTTCTTGCGCTCAGTCGGGGAATGGCCCGTGGGAGGCCTGCGTGACCGAGGCTGAATTCTGCGATGTCGTGGTCGTCGGCACCGGGGCCGGCGGCGGCATTCTCGCCCACAAGCTCGCCAAATCCGGCTTGCGCACCATCTCGCTCGAGCATGGCGCAATGCTGCCGGAGGATCATTTCAAGACGACACTGCCGCCCGGCGTGACCAGGGATTTCGGCATCGATCCGAGTACGACCTGGCCCAGCGATCCGCATGACAGCCTCTTCGTCCACCCGCTCTTTGCCGATGGTACTGTTGGCTCGACGGCACGGCCGAAGGAGGGGTTCCGGCATTTCCAGGTCCTCGCCGTCAACGGACTGCAGAATCTCTGGAACGGCGTCAGCGTCCGGTTTTCGGCGGATGACTTCAAATCCTGGCCGTTCTCCTATGCCGATCTGGCCCCGCATTACGGCGCCGTCGAGCGCCTGATCGCCGTCTGCGGCACGAAGGAGGGCCTGCCGGACCTGCCGGACGGCGACTATCTGCCACCGAAGCCGTTGCGCCCGGCCGACCGGCTGGTCGTCAACGCGGTCAAGTCGCTGAACGACGCGCATTCCCATGCCATCCCGAACCGCAAGGCGATCAACACCCGGGCTGGAACCCCGACATCCTGCATCTCGACGGGGATGTGTACCTCGGGCTGCCCGGTCGGCGCGGTCTATAAATTCTCGACGCGGCTGCTGCCGCAGATCGTTGACCTGCCGAACTACGAGCTGCGGACCCAGGCAAAGGTGGTTCGCCTGCTCCGCGATGGCAGCAGCCGGCGGATCGATGGGGTCGAGTATCTCGACCTGGCGACCGGCGAGCGGCGGCTTCTGCGTGCCGGCGTCGTCGTGCTGGCCGCGGGAGCGCTCGAGACGCCGCGCATCCTGTTCAATTCGGCCGATGACGCCGATCCCGCCGGCCTCGGCAACCGGCATGGGCGCGTCGGGGCAGGGCTGCAGGACAATCCCAAGGTCGTGCTTTCCACCTCCCTGCTGAAGCTCTGGGGCAAGCGCCGCGATTACGACCTCGGCTATGGCGATCTGCTGATCCTGCTGTCGCAAGGCAAGCTTGCGAGTGGCGCGCCCTTCCCCTTCATCGGCCATGCCATCCACAGCGCGCCTGACGTGCCGCATTATCTGACCGCGATGCGCGGCTTTCCGCCCTTCCTGAAGGAACGGCTCGCGCGGATGATGTTCCACAGCTACGTCACGCTGGGCCTGTTCTGCCAGGGCGAGGCGACGCCTGGAAACCGGGTGCGTCCGGGCCGGAGCGTCGATGCCTATGGCGTCCCGCAGGTCGAGGTCGATTTCACCATTCCTGCAGCGAGCCATCAGATGATGGACGCGATGACGGTCTGGGGCAGGCGCGTGCTGCGGCGGGCCTCCGCCACGATGATCTACGCCAGCCGCGACAACAGCGGCACCGGCATCCATTATGCCGGCACCACGGCCATTGCGCAGGATCCGCGACGCGGCGTTGTCGATGCCGACCTGAAGAGCCATGACATCGACAACCTCTATATCTGCGATGGCGGGGTCATTCCTGAGCTCCCCGACAAACACTTGACGCTGACGATCATGGCGCTGGCCGACAGACTGGCTGGCCATCTGGTCAAGGTCGCGAAGCAGCAGCAGGTCACGGCGTGACGCCCGAGGTCGTGGCGAGAGAAATCGGGGACAGGAGCTGCTGCTCCTCCGATCAGAATGAGGCTGCGCGGTGAGTAGGAGGGATGCGCTTGCGCTCTGCTCATCTTGTGCGCAGCCTCAAACGGAATGTCGCCCGGGTTGATTCATGCTCCGCACGATCGCGCTATTTGTCTTGCTGGCCCTGGTGCCAGGACTTGCGTTCGCGTCCCAGTGTCCCGCTGAACGCCCGATGCCGCTCGTGCCGGCCGACGCTGCCCTTTGCGCCGCGCTCGACCGGGATATCCGAAGGCCCGGCGCCTTTCCTCTCGATGTCTACCAGGAAAAGCTCGGCCGCTATCTCGGCGCCTTCTGCCACCGCAACCTTGCCGCGGGCTGGCGCGTCGACAAGATGGTTCGCGATACCGGGCCGTTCACCGCGACGCTGCGCAACGACAAGACCAGCGGCAATTACCATGGCACCCATGCACCGGTGGTCATCTGGTACTCGCCGGAAATGTTCGGCTGGCTGAAGGCCAACCGGACGCAGGCCCATGAGGGGACAGCGGAGCCCCCCGTGCCTGACGGGGCGATGATGATCAAGGAGATGTTCCCGGCGCCTGCCGCATTGTGCCGCGATGTCGATCCGCTGCGGCTGCTGCCGACGAGCGGTGCGGCCGTGATGGTGCGCGACGCGAAGGCCTCGCATGACGGCTGGTTCTGGGGCTGGTTCGGATGGAGCGACTGGAAGCCCGATTGGCCGGCGGGGCCCGGCAACGGCTACCCGAACATGGGTTTCGGTCAGTACTGCGTGAACTGCCATGCCAGCGCCAAGGCCAATTCGACCTTCGCGGACCTGAAGAACATCAAGGGAGAGCCCGGGCGCCCGCTGGTCTTCCTGAGCCAGAACGCCTTCACCGACCGTTCCGCCCAAGCTCATGACGACCTGTCCGCGATGCTCAACCACCTGCGCATCGTGCAGGAATCCGACGACATCACGCTGCTCGGCGCTCCGGCCCGCGAAAGCCCTGCGCCCGAGTTCACCACTTTCTACGGCATCCCGTTTCCGCATCCGACCGCAGACAAGGTGATGCGGATGCCATCCCAGACCTATGACGTGGTCTGGGCCAGTGCGAACCGGCGCGAGGCCCAGCAGCAGTTCCTGACCTCGGACCAGTGCCTCGGCTGCCACGATGCCGGGTCGACCGGGTTGCATTTCGACATGACGCTGCCGGGGCCGGACGGCCGCTTCCTCAATCTTTCGCCCTATGGCACCTGGAGTTCGTCGCCCATGGGCCTGGCCGGACGCGACCCGGTCTTCTTCGCCCAGCTCGCAAGCGAGACGGAGACCTTCCATCCCGAAGCCGCCGAGCTCGTGCAGGACACCTGCCTCGGCTGCCACGGCGTGATGGGGCAGCGGCAGTTCAAGATCGACGAGAGAGCAAGGGGCAAGGGCTGCTCGCCGTTCCCGCGTGCCGCCGTCGCTGCCGTGCCCTGGCCCGCCGGCCATTCCGGCCTGGAGGCCCGGCACGGTGCGCTCGCCCGCGACGGCGTATCCTGCACAACTTGTCACGCCATGGCGCTGAGCGAGGCCGAACGGAGCCGGGTCAAGGCGCAGCCGCAGAACAGTTGCGTCGAGGAGCGCCAGGAACGGCTCAACCCGGAGAATACCGGCTTCGCCAGGACCTTCACCGGCAGCTTCCTGATGGGCGCGATGACCGAGATGAAGGGGCCATTCGAGGGCCCCAAGGCGAAGCCGATGGAGAATGCACTCGGCATGACGCCGCTGCAAAACCCCGCCATCAAGAGCTCGGAGGTTTGTGGCAGCTGCCACACGGTTCACCTGCCGGTGCTCGACAAGGGCAAGGTCATCGGACACACCTACGAGCAGACGACCTATGCGGAATGGGCGTTCAGCGATTTCCGTACCGGCCAGTCGCCCGACGGAGCGCTGCCATTCGGCGCCGGCAAGAGCCCCGAAACCTGCCAGGGCTGTCACATGCCCAGCCGCGATGCGGACGGACACCCGTATCGCAGCAAGATTGCCAGCATCCAGGAATATTCAAACTTCCCTCAGGCGGAGCACACCTTGCCGCCCGAGGAGATCGACCTGCCCGTGCGCTCCGGCTTCGCCAGCCATGTGCTGGTCGGTTTGAACTCGTTCCTGATCAAGATGGCGCAGCAGTTCCCGGAGCTGATGGGAATCCGGACGCAAGATCCGATGCTGACGAAGAAAGGGGTCGATCCGCTGCTCTTCACCGAGAAGGCGATCGACCACCAGGCTGCGGAACGCACCGCCGCGATCGCCGTCGAAAGCGTCAGGATGACTGAATCGGCGCTGGAGGCGTCGGTACGTGTCACCAACAAAACTGGGCACAAATTCCCGAGCGGCGTCGGCTTCCGGCGCGCATTCATCGCGTTCAAGGTGCTCGACACCGGCGGCAAGGCGATCTGGGCTTCGGGGCGCACTGACGCACTCGGCGTCATCACCGACGGGATGGGCGCGCCCGTCGCCGGCGAAGTCTGGTGGAATGCGGATTGCTCGGCCAGACTCGATCCGCTCGCGCATCAGCCGCATCGGGAGGTGATCACCCGGCAGGATCAGGTCCAGATCTATCAGGAGCTGGTTTCGAGCCCCCCGCTGTCCGGGCCGGCCCAGTGTGGCATCGGCTCCCAGCCCGCGGGGCAGTTGACCACGAGCTTCCTGTCGATCTGCTCGAATGTGAAGGACAATCGCCTGCTGCCGAGGGGCTATCTCGGGCGCGATGACCGGGTGAAGCTCGCGGCCTCCCTCGGCGCCGGCTCGGAACTGGCTGACGAGGCCGGACCTGTGCAGGTCGGTGACGATCCCGACTATCGGGAGGGTGGCGGCGACGCGACGCTCTATCGCATCGCCCTGTCGGAGATCGACGGTAAGCCAGCTGCCATCGAGGCGACGCTCTTCTACCAGGCGATGCCGCCGTTCTACCTTCAGGACCGTTTCTGCACCTCGAAGAGCGAGGATACCAAGCGGCTGCATTTCATGGCCGGGCGTCTCAACCTCGCGGGGTCCCGATCCGAGGGCTGGAAGCTGCGCACGGTGACGACAGGGGCCGTTACCATTGCGGGCGGTGCTCAGCGGCAAGATTGAATGAAGCGGATCGGCTGCGGCGTGCGCCAGCGGGGTCTCTCGCCGCGGAGTTGGTTACCCCACTATCGGTCAGGGCGAGAATGGCATCGCTGACCTTGCTCTCCGCAAACCCGGACGTCGGGTTCTGTGGGGCACGCGGCACGAAGCCGCGCGTCTTCGCACTTCAAGACCAAGGCTTCCGGCGCGGCGGGTTCGGCTGTCGATGGGATTGGCCGTTCGGCCTGCCCTGGAACCACGGCCCTGGTTGGGCATAGTCGCCGCCTCACGCTGGATCGGTCCAACGCGAGGCGGCGTAAGCTCAATGCCGCTCCCCGGATGATGGAGCGGTCGTCAGGTCTTACCAGCCACGCTGCTGCTTGATCATCTGCTTTTGCGCCTCCTTCTGGTGACGCCAGTAGTCCTTCTGCGCTTCCTGCTGCATTTGATAGTAATCGCGGATGCGCTCCTTCCGGGACGTCGTGTCCCGGTAACGCTGCCAGTCGTAGTGATTGTCGTGAACGTAATTGTCCTGATCGCCCAGGAAATCGATGATCCCGCGAAACATGTCGCCGGCTGGCAAGATATGCCGCTGCTCGCTCATGGCCTGAGAGGGAGCAGTGACCGGGGCCGCGTAAGCCGCAGCGGCAGCCATGCTCAGGGCAAGGACCAACGAAGTCCGGGCCAGCTTGTGGGAGAGGGTGCTCATGGGCTCGTCCTTGGAATGGCGCGGAAGGGTTCAGGCCTATTGGCCAGGCTGGCGTGTGAAGACATGCGGCAGTTCCGGAGACAGCCAGCGGAGTTCGGCGATGCTGCCGGAACCGTCGCGCTCGAACCGGATCTGGGTGAAGGGAACATCGCCGGCGATGGCCACGATCGGCTCATAGCCAGCTGTCGCCATGAGGCGCGCCGAAAACAGGTTCGGATCATCCTTGCTGGATACGAGCAGAGCGACCGCGTCGGTCTTTTCGAGAGTCATCTGCAGTTTTCCGTCGACGGCGGCGACCGTCGCCGTGCCGAGAACCGGAGAGACATAGCTCCCGACAAGTACGCCGGCAGAGGGAGCAAGCGGCCCTGGGATGAAGGCGGCCGCCTGTTTGCGCTGCAGCTCACGGTTTGTCCGCATGGCGGCGGCGGCGAGTGCGATGTTGTCGACCTCGGGATTGCCGAGAACCCGGTCGTAAAACCATTGCGCGAGCGCATCCGCCATGGCCGCATTGCCGAGATTGGTCAGGATCACGATGCCGGTCCTGCCATCTGGCAGGAAGCCGGCATGGGCGCCGAAGCCCGGGGTTCCGCCATTATGCCAGATCACGCGCCCGTTTGGCGTGGCGTTGACGACCCAGCCGACGGCATAGCTGACGCGCTCGCTCATCGCGACGCGCGGTGTCCAGGTGACATCGAGGTTCTCCTCGGAGACCAGGGCCTTCTCTCCGAAATGCCCGCGCCCGAGCTGCAGGCGCAGCCATTGGGCCATATCCTTGACATTGGAGTTGAAGGCGCCAGCGGGGCCGTACGCATAGGGGAAGGCAGCGTGGAACGGGATTGCGACCGGGCGCTCGGCAAATCTGTGGCCGGTGGCATGGTCGGCGGTTTGCGTGATGGCTTCCAGGGTGGCCGTCGTCGATGACATGCCAAGGGGATCAAGCAGCGTCCGCTTCACCGACTCGTACCAGCTTGGCGAGCCGTTCACCTTCGCCAGCACCTCGCCGGCGACCATGTGCGGGATGTTGAGATAGCCGAACTGCGAGCGGAAGATGCCCGTCTGCGGCGCGACGCGCAGAGACTGGATCAGCGTCTGCTTGTCAAAGCCGAGAAGGGTCAGGTCGTCATTGACGTAAGGGGTGAGGCCGGAGCGCTGCGCGGCGAGGTCGAGGATGCGGAAATCGCGCGAGATCCATGGATCGGCCAACTGGAAGGTGGGTATATGATCGATGACGGGATCGGCCCATTTCAGCCGGCCGGCATCCACCGCCTGGGCGAGCGACGTCGCGAGGAACGCCTTGGTCGTCGAGCCGATCTGGAAAATGGTGTCGGGCGTGACGCGGTCGGCCTTGTCGATCGTCTTGACGCCGAAGCCCTTGCTGTAGATGAGCCGGTCGTCGAAGACGATGCCGATGGCCATGCCAGGAACCGAGAACTCCTTCATCCCGGCAGCAGCCTGTTTCTCGAGGCCGGGCAGGAGCGCCTGAAGCCTTTCGCCTGTGATTTCCGCCTTGGAAGGATGAACGGCAGCGAGCGTGAAGAGCGCCGCAGCGACAAGACTACCGCAGTGTTTCATGGTTATCCACTTTCGGACAAAGTGCATTGACACGTCATTTGGTGCCAATATTTGGCATAAATGCCATGGAGGCTGGGAAGCAGGGATTTGGTGGTTTGAATCTAATGCCATGATGCTGATTTTTGTAAGAATTCAGAAGATGGTATTCGATCGATGATCCGCTCAAGTGATGTCAAATCTTTAAGTTTCGCTTCACAAAGGCCGGAGGACGAAGGCGCATTCAGGAAATCAACGATGCCGGAACCTAGTGCGACCGTTGCGGCATCGCCGCGATAGCCGAGCGCGGCCAATTCACTCTCGACCAGTGCCCCGTCCGCATCGAGATAGCCCGTGCGCGCGACCAGATCCTGGGCCTGGCCGCCATGCGCCCTCAGAAGCAGGATGCGGCAGGCGGCGGCCCGAGCGTCGGGATCATGCACTGCCGCGCCGCTGAGAATGCCGCCGATGAGATTGGCCGGCAGGGTGGGCAGGTTCAGCGCCAGAAGGAACAGCCGCTGCGTGTAGGAGCAGGCGAGGGCACTCTGTGCGGTACGGCCATCGCTCAGCAATTGCCCGCTCATGCGGACCTGACGGTTGAACAGGTTCTCGCTGTAGCTGATCTGCAGGCGCTGCATGGCATCGGCGTGGATTGCCACTGTCCCGATGATCAACCGGCCCGCCTCGACGCGAGACCAGGCCGGTGAGATCGCGAGATAGACGCCCTCCAGCCAATGCTCGCCGGGGCGCAGCCCACTTCGCCCGGCTACCGACGATTCGACTACGGTCAGGGCGGGGGGCGAGCCCGACCGTAGGCCTGCCTCGCTCCGCAGCGCCGAGAGCGCGGTTTCCGGCACGGCGAACTGGGTGCTGATCGCGTCCTGAAACTCATCGAAGGAGGACGAGGCGAGGAACGGAGCGGTCAGCATGCCGCCGAGCACCCGCGCCCAATCCTCATAAACGCTGGATGCGCGGGGCACGGCCTTGCCGCTGAGCCATTTATAGGCGTTCTGGGGCACGAACAGCGTCGTCCGATTGCTGGCCGCAAAGCGCGCGCAAAGTTCCTTGTGGGTCGAGCAGCCAAGCGCCAGTGACGTCAGCCTCAGCTTCAGGGCGAGGTGACGCGAGGCTGAGACAACCGGTGGCTGGCTATCCATGTCCGCCGGCCGTGTCGCGCTGCCATCCAGTCTGAATTGCTTCACCGCGCTCCCCAACGGTTGCTCTGGACGAGAGGCCGAAACTGGCGACCAAGCTCCAAGAAGGCGACGCCTGTGCGCTGCCCGTCAGGAGGCCGGCCGCCGCGGTCCTTGGAAACGGTGGATCTATGATTGAAGCTAAGTTGAAATCGCGGGCGAGCACCATGACCGTGCATCTCAACTTGATGACCGTCCGTCCAAGGCCGCCGACAGCCCTCGCTCCGCCCGAACTTGCCGTCTACAACGATCGGAGCGGACTGATCGGTCGGGGGCGAGCCAATCTGGCTTGGAGGATGACGGTCATCCCGCCGGCAACGGCGATGCGGTCTTCAGGAAATCCACTCCCCTTGTGGCTTCGGCCCACGCTTTCAGCGCAGTCGGAACCTAGAGAAATGGAACAGGGTGTTCGGGAGCCAGTTTGGCGGCGATGAGAGCGACCGTCGCATCGGCAAGATTGGGAGCGCGTCCACTCCAATCCTCGACAGAGGCGCGGGTGAAGGTGACCGCCACGGCAATGGTTATACGCCCGATTCTCGAGCACTCCTGCGGTAAGGTTCCGACGGCAGAGGCGTAGCCACCGAAAAGAGGGGTTTGAAACACCCAGTCGCCGCGCAGCATGGCGCCGAGCCCATAGTTGAAGCGCTTTGTCAGACTATGGCAGGTTGGGCAGCCTTCGAGCGGCACACCGAAGCCGATCAGGCGTGGCTCTATCATCTGCTTCAGCGATTGCGCGGAGAGAAAGCCAGCGCTTCCGACGATCGTGTCGAAGCTGCGGGCCATGTCGTCAATCGTCGTGACCTGGATCGCACCGGCAGGCAACGTCCATGACGGATTCCAGTAGGTCGCGTCCTCCCACACGCCGCGCTCTGCCGTGAAGGCGTGGATGGCGGGTTCTGGGATCGTCGCGTTGTCGAATCCGAAGGTGCCGCCAAGTTTGAGTGGTGTCAGGATGTACTCGTCCATCAGGCGATGCATCGGCTTGCCCGTGGCCGCCTCGAGAACCTGCCCGAGAATGACGTACCCGCTATGGGAATAGTCCCAGTTTTCTCCGGGGGCAAAGCGCCTCGCCTGGGACAGGCTTACCGCGATGAGATCCTGCGGCTTCCACGTCCTGAAGGGATCCTCGATGAATGGCTTCACGAATTTTTCGTCATTGGCGACATGATCGGGATACCCCGCCGTCATGTTCGCCAGCATACGGATGGTCGCCTTGCCTGAGGCGGGCAGATCAGGGAGCCAGCGCGAGATGGGCATGTCGAGATCGACGATGCCTTCCTCCGCGAGTCTCAAGGCAAGCGCTGCAATATATGTGAGGGCCACGGCCCCGTTGCGGAAACGCCCATCTATCTTCGCCGGCACGCCGGTCATCGCTTCGCCAAGCGCGAGGCTCGTCACGTCCTTGCCGTCGATGCGCACCTGCAAGAGAAGCGAATTCAGGTGGTGCTTTTCGAACTGCGCAGAAGCGATTGAGCGGATCTCTTCCAGGCTCCTTAGGTCGAGTTCCTGCGCCTGCGCGATTGGCCATGATGCGCCGACGCAGCCCATGAATATGACAGCGAGCCTAGCCGCAAAGAACATTTGGCGCCCCAAAAGCTGAGGGTTGCGAAGGCAATGGTCGCGAGAAGGACGTCGCCAGGATCATCGCCGAACGGATATCGCGGAGCTGACGATGGCGAGCTTTGGGGCATGCCGCAGTCGCTACGGGCGTGGGACAAGGGGAAACTTCGATTGAAACTAAGGGGATATCGTTGCCAGGCACCATGACCGTACATCCCAACTTGATGACCGCGCGTCCGGGATCGCCGCCTGTTCCTGCGCCCGAGCGGCCTTACCCCTGCAGCGATCGGAACCGGACTGATCGGGTGGAGGTGCCGAGAGTTGGGATGGGCTCTGAATGCACGAAGCCGACCTGATCTGCCTCTTGAAACGTCCTCGGTGCACCGGCCAAATCGGCCGGCCTGCGTGCATGCTGGAGTAAGGGCTCTCCAAGGTCGATCTCGACACGTTCGGCGAGGCTGCCTGGAATGCAGCCAGTGAGGCGAAGCCGAAGTTCTGCTTCGGAAGGCCCTCGTTTGCGTCGCAAGCCGTCGCTGCCTAACCTCCGTGGCCGAGCGTTTGCCGTGTGGGCTCGCTGATCCAGTCAGGGATGCCGAATGCCGCGCCGGAGAGCCCGTTCAATGTCACCTCAGTGCGTCCTCCTCCTGATGATCGGCCTTGTTGCCTCATCAGGCTCAGCGCTTGCGGAGAGCGGCGATGTCTCAGGCGTGGTCAACGTCGACGGCAGCCGCAAGATGTACCTCGGATGTCGTGGCATGGGGGCTCCTGCCGTCGTCATCGTGGCAGGCGCGAGAGCCTCCGCCGCTGATTGGACCCAGTCCGAGCCAGGCAAGGTGAACGTCTTTTCCGCAGTGGCGGGGTTCACGCGGGTCTGCGCCTACGACCGGCCGGGAACTCCGGTCGGCGAAGCGCCGAGCCGCACCGACCCGGTCTCGCAGCCGGTCACCGCGCGGGCAGCAGTCGCCGATCTGCATGCGCTGGTGACCGCTGCCGGCATCGCGACGCCTTTCGTGGTCGTCGGGCATTCCTATGGCGGCCTCGTTAGCCGGCTCTATGCGATGACCTATCCCGACGAGGTGAATGGGATGGTGCTCGTCGATGCCTTGTCAGAGGGGCTTCGGGCAGCGCAGGCCCCTCGTGAATGGGCGATCCAACGCGTGCTGCTCGATGGCGACCTGACTGAAGCCCTCAAAGTCTATCCGGCGATCGAGCGAGTCGATGCGAATCTCAGCTTCGATCAACTGCTCGCTGCCGAGCCGCTCCGACCGATGCCTTTGACCGTGCTGAGCGCGGATCACCCCTGGGGACCGCTCGTCCCGGGGCTTATCGCCGATGGCCGGCTGCCTGCCGACATTCCTTCCGATTTCGGCTACGTCACCGACAGGGCGCAGAGGGAGGCGCAGGCAAAGCTCGCTGCACTCGTGCCGGGCGCCAGGCATGTCACGAACACCGACAGCGGCCACGAGATCCACAAGGAACGGCCGCAGCTCGTGATCGACGCCATCCGCGACGTTGTCGACGCCGCGCGTGACGGCAAGGCCAGCCGGGCGCCGTAACGCCAGCATGCGCCGCCGCGTTTCATGGGAACTTCGCTGAAGGCCTACACGCGAGAGACTGCACGTCGCGAACCCGACGAGAGTGTGCCAAGGATCGGCCGGTAAGGTCGACAGAGGGGAAGCTCAATCTGGATAGCAGCACGAGAGGTCGTGATAGGGTTCGGTTCTCGTTGAAAAAATAATGCAATTCGGCTAGGGCTGCGGCGCACGGAGTCGTCTTGATGAATGAGCGTTCGCTTCCCCGCCAGACATCGCGGAAGCCCAGCAATCTCCATACCGCTCTCGCGAAGCGAATTCTGGCCTGCGCCGCCGAGAAGCAGTGGTCGGCCGGCTTCCACCTGCGGGAGGCCGAGATTGCCCGAGCTTTCGAGGTTTCACGTACTCCGGTGCGGGCCGCGCTCGGCCTGCTGGCGGAGCAGGGCGCAGTCGAAGCGCGCGCGAACCAGGGCTTTTTTCTTGCGCGGGACGGCAAGGATCTCGAGGCCGCAGAGCGCTCCCTGCCGAGCGCGCGCGACGAGGACATCATTCATGCCATCCTGCGGGATCGCGAGGCTGGCCGCCTGCCCGAGAACCTCATCGAAACCGACCTCCTGCAGACCTATCAGATCGGCCGGAGCGCGCTCGGCAAGGTTCTGCTGCGGCTTGCGGAGGATGGGCTGATCAAGCGGCGCCGCGGTCACGGCTGGAGCTTCGTACCGTCGCTCGCTTCGCCTGAGGCGCGGGAGGAAAGCTATCGCTTCCGCATGATGATCGAATGCATGGGGCTGTGCGAGCCGAGCTTTCGGGTCAACAAGCCGGCCTTTGCCCGAAGCCGGGCAGCGCATGATGCTTTCATCGCCGATCTCGACCATACGCCGTCCGCAGAGCGCTTCTTCGAGATCAATGCCGGCTTTCACGGCATGCTCGCCGCCTGCTCCGGCAATCGCTTCGTCGTCCAGGCGATGGAGGCGCAGAACTCCCTGCGGCGCCTGACCGAGTACGCCGATTACGGCGGCCTCGATCGGGAGGCGTTGCTGCGATCCTGCCGGGAACACCTGGCGATCTTGGATGCGCTCGAGCAGGGCGACACGAACTGGGCGGCGACCCTGATGCGCCAGCATCTGACGCGCGCGCCGCGCTGAGCCGGTCTTTCCTTCCCCGCGGCTGAGCCGAAGGCGTCACGCCTTTGCATTCGTGAGATTCGGTTGGCCCGAGCGCGGCCATCATGCTTGCTTGACATTGTATTATTTTTGCAAAAAGATCAAAACAACATCCAGCGTTCCCGAGGTTCAATCTTGCTCGCTTCTGCCGCCACCCGCCCGAATGACCTCGATGCCCATTGGATGCCGTTCACGGCCAATCGGCGTTTCAAGAGTGATCCGCGCCTCTTCGTCGGAGCCGAGGGCAATTATTACCTGACGGCTGACGGGCGCCGGATCCTCGACGGCATGGCGGGACTCTGGTGCGTGAATGCCGGACATGGCCATCCGCGGATCAAGGAGGCGATCAAGGCCCAGGTCGACAGGCTCGACTACGTCTCCTGTTTCCAGATGGGGCATCCCGACGCCTTCACGCTGGCGAGTCGCATCGCCAACATGATGCCGAAGGGGCTCGACCATGTCTTCTTCTCCAATTCGGGCTCGGAAGCGGTCGACACCGCGCTCAAGATCGCGCTGGCCTATCACCGCCAGCGCGGCGAGGCAGGGCGTACCCGCCTGATCGGCCGGGCGCGCGGCTATCACGGCATGGGCTTCGGCGGGCTCTCGGTCGCCGGCATCAGCCGGCATCGCCGCGATTTCGGGCCCCTCCTGCCGGGTGTCGCCCATCTCCCGCACACGCTGGACCTGGCCAGGAATGCCTTCTCGCGAGGCGAGCCCGATCACGGCGCTGATCTCGCCGAGGATCTCGAGCGGCTCGTGCAGATCCATGATGCGTCAACGATCGCGGCTGTCATCGTCGAACCGGTTGCGGGCTCGACCGGCGTGCTGCCGCCGCCCAAGGGCTATCTCAGGCGCCTGCGCGAGATCTGCGACAAGCACGGCATCCTGCTGATCTTCGACGAAGTGATCTCGGGCTTCGGGCGGCTCGGCGCCTCCTGCGCCGCCGAAGCCTTCGGCGTCATTCCCGACATGATCACCTGCGCCAAGGGGCTGACCAATGGCGCCGTGCCGATGGGGGCGACCATTGTCGGGCCGCATATTTACGAGGCCTTCATGACCGGGCCGGAAGGCAGCATCGAGCTCTTCCACGGCTATACATATTCGGGGCACCCGCTCGCCTGCGCCGCGGGCCTGGCCACCCTGCAGGTCTATGAAGAGGAAGGGCTGTTCGAACGCGCGCGGCGGATCGCGCGCCACTGGGAGGATGCGGCGCATGCCCTGAAGGGCGCGCCGCACGTCATCGATATCCGCACTATCGGTCTCGTGGCCGCGATCGAGTTTGAACCGCGGCCTGGCGGAGCGGGGCAGCGCAGTTCGGAATGCGCCGAGGCTTGTTTCCAGGACGGTGTCCTCGTCCGCGCCGGCGCCGACCTGCTGGTGCTGTCGCCGCCGCTGACGATCGAACCCGACGAGATCGACCGCCTCTTCGCCAGCATCCGCAAGGCGCTCGCAACCATCGCCTGATCCGGCCCATCCCCGTTTGAAGAGGTTGCGCGACGTGAGCGCCTATCCCGAGATTACCCTGCATATCGGCGGCGCGGCTCGCGCGGGCTCCGGCGCCCAGATCGAGATCCATGATCCTGCGTCCGGCGACATCCTGGCCACGGCGCGCCTGGCATCGGCAGCCGATCTCGACGACGCGCTGAAGGCTGCCGAGGCGGGCTTTTCTGCCTGGCGCGCGGTCTCGGTCTTCGAACGCTGCCGTATCCTGCGTCGCGTCGGCGAATTGCTGCGGGCGCGTCAGGACGCCATTGGCGAGGTGATGACGCGTGAGCAGGGCAAGCCTCTCGCCGAGGCGCGCGGCGAGGTGGCCGCATCTGCCGAGGTCTTCGACTGGTATGCGGAGGAAGGGCGACGCGCCTATGGTCGGGTCGTTCCAAGCCGCACGGCCGGCGCCCGGATGATCGTGGTGCGGGAGCCGATCGGCCCCGTTGCCGCCTTCGCGCCCTGGAATTTTCCGGCGCTGACGCCGGCGCGCAAGATCGCCGGTGCGCTGGGTGCCGGCTGTTCGATCATCATCAAGCCGTCGGAAGAAACCCCGGCGACCTGCCTTGCCCTGGTCGAGGCCTGCGTCGAGGCGGGCGTGCCGGCGGGCGCGATCAACCTCGTCCTGGGAGATCCGCCAACGGTCTCGCGGCATCTCGTCGGCTCAGCGGTGATCCGAAAGGTCTCGTTCACCGGTTCCACGGCGGGTGGGCGTGCGGTTGCAGCCCTGGCCGCCCAGGGGCCCAAGCGCGCGACACTGGAACTCGGCGGCCACGCCCCCGTCCTGGTGTTCGATGATGTCGATGTCGAGGCGGTGGCTGCGCTCGGCGCCCAGCGAAAATTCCGCAATGCCGGCCAGGTCTGCGTCGCGCCGACACGGTTCTATGTCCACGAGGCGGTGCATGATCGCTTCGTCACCGCCTTCGCCTTGGCCGCCCAGCGGATCAAGGTCGGCAATGGCCTCGACCAGGGCATCGGCATGGGGCCGCTTGCCAATGCCAGGCGGTTGGAAGCGGTGCATGGATTGATCGAGGATGCCCAGCGCCATGGCGCCAGGCTTATCTGCGGCGGTGAGCGCATCGGCAATCGTGGCTTCTTCTACGCGCCGACCGTTCTCGCCGATGTGCCGGAGGCTGCGGCGATCATGAGCGAGGAGCCCTTCGGACCGGTGGCTCCGATCGCCCGCTTCCGCGATCTGGACGAGGTCATCAGTCGTGCCAACGGCCTGCCGGTCGGGCTCGCCGCCTACGCATTCACAGGCTCCTGCTCACGGGCCCTGGCGCTCGGCGAACGGATCGAGGCCGGGATGGTCGGCATCAACCGCTTCGAGATCGCTGCGGCGGAAACCCCATTCGGCGGGGTCAAGGACAGCGGCGACGGCCGCGAGGGCGGCACCGAGGGGCTCGACGCCTATCTTGTCACCAAGACGATCAGCCAAGCCTGAGACGACCGGAGAAAGACGACCTATGACGCGCAACGGACATGGCGAGAAGCTCTCCTATTACCAGCTCGGACGGACGGCGATCTTTGCCTGCCAGGCCGACCAGCGCTTCTCCTATTGCTGCTATATTCCCGAGGGCTATGAGGAGAACGGCACGAAGCGCTATCCGCTGGCCGTTCTGATCCATGGCAGCACCCGCACGGTCGACAGCCTGCGCGACCAGTTCATCGATTTCGCCGAAGCCAACCAATGCGTCGTCCTGGTGCCGCTCTTTCCCTGCGGGATCGGGGAGCCGGGTGACACGCATAACTACAAGCGCATCCTCTATCGCGGCATCCGTTACGACCTCCTGGTCCTGGCGATGATCGAGGAGATCGGCGAACTCTATCGCCTCGACGCCGAGAAGGTGCTGATGCACGGCTTCTCCGGCGGCGGGCAGTTCGTGCACCGCTTCTTCTATCTGCACCCGGAGCGACTGCTGGGGGTTTCGATCGGCGCTCCCGGCGTCGTGACGCTGCCGAACCCGGACAAGCCGTGGTGGCTCGGGACAGGCGATCTGAAGAGCATCTTCGGACGTGAACTTGATCTGTCCGAGATGCGGAAGGTCGCGGTCCAGATGGTCATCGGCGGCGATGACATCGAGACCTGGGACGTCACCGTCGCTCCCAGTTCCTCGAACTGGATGGAGGGCATCAACGAGACCGGCGTGACGCGGGTCGATCGCCTGCGCTCGCTGGAGCGCGCCTTCCTGAGCCTCGATATCCCGGTGCGCTTCGATGTCGTGCCCGGCGTCGAGCATATCGGACATCTCGTGCACCCCCCGGTGAAGGAGTTCTTCGCCAGCGCGCTTGCCCAACGGCAAAACCTCTAGCGGGGGCAGGGCGCGGCGATCTGCCAGCCATTTGGGCGGTGACACCGGAAAACCGGGCGCCGCTCGTGAACGAAAGGGAGAGATCATGAAGGTTGCATGGCTTGCGGCCCTGGCCGCGCTCGCCTGCCCGATGCAGGCGCTCGCTCAGGTCCCGAAGCAGGGTGGCGAGCTGCGCATCGCGCTCTCCACCGATATCACGAGCAGCGAGCCGGGTGTTCGGCGCAGCGGCGACAGCGACACCATCCTCCATCATGTGCTCGAGGCTCTGGTCGCCTATCGCGAAGACCTGACCATCGCGCCGTTGCTGGCCGAGTCCTACACGGTCGGCGATGGCGGCCGCAGCTACAGCTTCACCCTGCGCGACGGCATCACCTTCCATAACGGTGCGCCGATGTCCTCGGCGGACGTGAAATGGAGCTGGGACCGAATGCTGGACCCGGCGACGAAATGGCAGTGCCGGGGTTGGTATGACGGTTCGCAGGACGCCAAGATCGAGGCGATCGAGACGCCCGATGCCCGCACGGTGGTCTTCAGGCTCGCCGCGCCGTCGGCGCTCTTCCTGCACTATGTCGCCAATGTCCAATGCCTGACCGGCATCCTGCACAAGGATTCGGTCGGGCCGAACGGCGAGTGGCGTCAGCCGGTCGGCACGGGCCCCTTCACCTTCGCCGAGTGGCGCAAGAACTCGTTCATCCTCCTCAAGAAATTTGCCGGCTACCGACCGCGTTCCGAGCCGATGAGCGGCTATGCCGGCGCGCGCCTCGCCCATGTCGATCAGGTGCGCTGGATGGTGGTGCCCGACGATGCCACGCGCAGGACGGCCTTGCGGGCAGGCCAGATCGACTGGATCGTCACCGATGTTTCGGATGTGGTCGAGCTGAGGGCGGCCAAGGGCGTCAGGGTCTCGACCGCACAGGGGCTGAGCTGGAACGTGCTGCTCGTCCAGACACGCGATCCGCTCTTCGCCGATATTCGCGTCAGACGCGCGCTAGCCCATGCTATCGATCTCAAGACGCTGGTGGAAACCAGGACGGACGGGCTCGGCAAGCCCAATCCCTCGGCCATCCCGGACTCGAGTTCGGCCCACACGGCCGTCCACGGCAAGGGTTATGCCTACGACCCCGATCTCGCCCGCAGGCTGCTGAAGGAGGCCGGATATGACGGGCGGCCGATCAAGCTGCAGACGTCGCAGAAGCTCGCCCATCTCTACGATACCGCCATCATTCTCCAGTCGATGCTCAAGCAGGCGGGCTTCAATGTCGATCTCGAGGTGCTGGAATGGGCAACCCAGCTCGACCGCTACAGCAAGGGCAATTTCCAGCTTCAGTCCTTCCGCTTCACGGCACGGCTCGAACCTTCGCTGAACTACAAGACGATCGTCGGCTCCAAGGATGTCGATCCTGACAACCAGTGGGAGGACCCGCATGCGATCGCGCTGCTGTCCTCGTCGACGGCGGAGCTCGATCCCGGCCGACGCCAGGCGATCTTCGACGAACTGCACCTGCGCATGATCGACCAGGCACCGATCGTCAGCCTCTACAACACCCCCCTCGTCGAAGCCTCGAGCGACCGCGTCGACGGCATCGGCGTCACCGGCTTCGGCAAGATGCGCGCCTGGGGCGTGTGGATCACCCGTTAGCAGGAGCAAGCCAATGACGACCTCGCCCTTTCCCTTCGTCTCCATCTCCGGTGCCCCGCGCGAGCGCGGCCGGCAATATGGCGAGGCCGCCAGGGAGCGCGTGCGCCGGAGCGTCGGGCTCTATGGCGACCAGCTCGCGGAGTTCGGCTACTCGGCCGCGGCCCAGTCCGAACTGATCACGGCGTTCGCGGGCGAGATCGAGGCCTTCGGAGCCCATTACATCGAGGAGATGCGCGGGATAGCCGAAGGGGCTGGCGTCACGCTCGAAGACATCGTGATAGTCAATGCCAGGACCGAGGTCATCGCCAAGGCCCGCATCGAACGGAGCAGGCCGCAGCGGGAACAAGACGAAGCCGATGATGGCTGCACCGGTCTCGTGGTCATGCCGGAGCGCAGCCTGTCGGGGCGGCTGATCCACGCCCAGAACTGGGACTGGCGCGCCGAATGCGCGGAGACGGCGATCGTGCTGCGGGTGCGCCCCGATAACGGCCCGGATTTCCTGACCTTCGTCGAGGCCGGGGGGCTTGCCCGTTCCGGCATGAATGCGGCTGGGCTCGCCATCACCGCCAATTATCTCGACAGCGACCGCGACTATCGCCAGCAGGGGGTGCCGCTTGCCTTGATCCGCCGCAAGGTGCTCGAGCAATCCCATCTCGCTTTCGCGATCAGGGCCGTCGCGACGACGCAGAAGACCTGCTCGAACAACATGATCCTGTCGAGCGCAGAGGGGTTTGCGGTCAATTACGAATGCGCCCCGGACGAGGCTTTCGCGATCTATCCGAGCGACGGGCTGATCGTGCACGCCAATCACTGGGTCAGTCCCATTGCGCTCGGCAAGCTCAGGGATACCGGTCTCATCAACGTGCCGGACAGCGTCTACCGCGACTGGCGTGTGCGCCGATTGCTGGATCAGAGCGGTGGCACCCTGTCCGCCGCCGAGGTTAAGGCTGCGCTCTTCGACGATTTCGCCACGCCCTACAGCGTCTGCCGGCCACCGCGGCCCGGCCTGCGCGACGCTCACCTCTCGGCGACCGTCGCGATGGTGGTGATGGAGCCGGCGAGCGGCGTGATGGAGGTGGCTGCTCTTCCCGCCCTCGATCGCCGCTTCACCCAATACAGCCTCGCCGACGAGCCGAAGATGCTCGCGGC
This sequence comes from Allobosea sp. 05T433, assembly GCF_056396065.1. Taxonomy (NCBI): domain Bacteria; kingdom Pseudomonadati; phylum Pseudomonadota; class Alphaproteobacteria; order Hyphomicrobiales; family Alloboseaceae; genus Allobosea; species Allobosea sp. 05T433. Next base: position 42,371 of record NZ_JBFTKS010000006.1, read on the forward strand.
CTGACATTTCTATCCACGGGAGGAATGAATGAGAATGCGTTTCACGGCACTCGCATTGATGATGGGTGCTGCCTGTTTTCAGGCGTCGACGGCTGAGGGCCGACACTCTGCGCGTGCGTCTCAATGCCGATATCCGGAGCGTCAATCCCGGGGTGAACCGGGACGACACGACGGATGGCGTGGTGCTTCACATGGTCGAGGGCCTCGTCGGCTACTCCGCCAACGGCACCCCGAAGCCGCTGCTCGCAGACAGCATCGAGGTGTCTCCGGATGGGCTGACCTATACGCTCAGGCTGCGCAAGGGCGTGAAGTTCCACGATGGCACGACGCTGACATCCGCGGATGTCGTCTGGAACTGGCAGCGCTACATGGACCCGAAGACGGGCTGGCTCTGCACGGGAGAGTACAACGGATCGGACATACTCAAGGTCGAGATCGCCGCTCCCGATGCGGACACCGTCGTCTTCACCCTGAACCGGCCGAGTTCTGTCTTTCTCGCGGGCATCGCGCGGAACCAGTGCGGGCAGACTGCGATCGTCGCCCGCTCGTCCTTCAACCCTGACGGCTCGTTCAAGGCGCCGGTCGGGACCGGGCCATTCAAGTTCGGGGAATGGAAGCGCGGTGAATATGTCCGCCTTGACAGGTTCGACGGCTATACCGATCGCGGCGGCGAGCCGGATGGTTATGTCGGGGGCAAGCGCGCGCTCGTCGATACCGTCAATTTCATGGTGATCCCCGACAACGCCACGGCCAAGGCCGCGCTGCTGCGTGGCAATATCGACATCCTGCCTTCGCTGGCGGCAGCCGATATTCCAGAGCTGAAGGCGCGGCCGGAGATCAAGGTCTCGTCCTCGCCGACCATGATGCTCAACACGATCCTGCTGCAGACCCGCGATCCGCTGCTGGCCAACGTCAAGATGCGTCAGGCCATCGCCGCCGCGATCGACACGCGCGAACTCGTCAAGGCCGTATCGGAGGGGCTGGGGCAACCAAACGCTTCGGTCGTCCCGACGGAATCGCGCTTCTACTCGAAGGAGCAGGCCCGCCTCCATAGCTATGACCCGGCCAAGGCTGCCCGCCTGCTGAAGGAGGCGGGTTATGCCGGCCAGCCGATCGTGCTGATGGCGAACAAGAACGAGCGCGACACTTATGAGAGCGCTGTCATCGCCCAGGCGATGCTGCAATCGGCCGGAATCAACGCGACGCTCGAGGTGCTGGAATGGGCGACGCAGCTCGATCGTTACAGCAAGGGCAACTACCAGATGCAGTCCTTCTCCTATTCGGCCCGCTATGACCCCGCCCTGGCCTATGGCGCGGTGATGGGCTCGAAAGACAAGCGGCCGAACCGGATCTGGGACGATCCGCAGGCGGAGGAACTCCTGCGCGATATCCTGGCGTCGACCAAGGATGGCGAACGTCAGGCCCTGTTCGACAAGCTCCATGCTCTCTTCATCGAGCAGGCGCCGTTTCTGATGCTCTATAACGGTGTCGAAGTCGCCGCGGCGCGCTCGAGCGTCCAGGGCTATGCCGCGACCATCATGCCGAAGCCGAGACTCTGGGCCGTCAGCCTCAAGAAGTGACCGATGGGCGCGCAGGCAAACCGCCCTCCAGCGGGCCGCCTGCGCTGTCGTCCGCCAGGTGTCCCCAACAAGCGAGACATGATGAAAGTCGCGTTGATCCAGATGAATGCCGGCCAGGACAAGGCCGCCAATATCGCCATCGCACAGCGCCTGATCGAACAGGCCTGCCGAGAAGAGAAACCCGATCTCGTCATGCTGCCGGAGTGCTTCACGCTCTATGGCGGCGATGCCGACGCCCAGCGCGCCGCGGCCGAGCCGTGCCCGGGCGGCGAAGCCTATGCCATGCTGCGAGAGGCTGCCGCCCGCCACGCCGTCTACATCCATGGCGGCTCGTTGAACGAGCGTGACGGAGACCGCATCTTCAACACCAGTCTCGTCTTCGACCGCATGGGGCGCGAGGTCGCCCGCTATCGCAAGATCCACCTCTTCGCGATCACCGCGCCGGATGGCACGGTCTATGACGAAGGCAAGATCTACGGCGCGGGATCCGAGCTGGTGACCTTCGATCTCGACGGCGTCACTGTCGGCTGCACGATCTGCTATGATCTGCGTTTCCCCGAATTGTTTCGCGCGCTTGTCGACGCTGGCGCCCGCATGATCGCGGTGCCGGCAGCCTTTACCCTGCACACCGGCAAGGAGCATTGGGAGCCGCTGCTGCGGGCCCGTGCCATCGAGAGCCAGTGCTTCATTCTCGCGCCCGGGCAGGAGGGGCCCTTCGAGGAAGATGGGCAGATACTCTACAATTACGGGCACTCGCTCATCGCCGAACCATGGGGCGCGGTCATCGCCAAGCGCGCCCTGGGCGAAGGCATCGTTGCAGCTCGGCTGGATCTTGCCGCGATCGATCTCGCCCGCACGCGCATCCCGCTGGCGCGCCACCGCCGTCTGCCCTTTGCCTCTGTCAGGTGAGCATCCGATGACGCGGAAACAGCCCAAGATCGGCTGCTGGCTTGCAGCGCCCGACGTGGTCTTCGTCGAAATCGCGGCGGACCTGGCATTCGATACGCTCGTTCTCGATGTCGAGCACGGGACGCTGTCGCTTGGGGATCTCGACAAGCTCATTCCACTTGCTCGCGCCCTGAAGCTCGAAGTTCTGGTCAAGGTTGCCGGGCCGCAGGCCGAGCCGATCCAGCAGGCGCTCGATTTCGGCGCGAATGGCGTCGTGATCCCGCATGTCGGTTCGGTGGCGCATGCAACGGCAATCTGCCGTTCGGCGAAATACCCGATGCTGGGAACCCGGAGTTATGCCGGAGCCCGCAGCGTCCGCTATGGCGCGCCGTCCGCCAGCTATTTCGAGGACGATAACCGCGAAACCGCCTGTTACCCGATGGTCGAGACGGCCGAGGCGCTTGCCGATGTCGAAGCCATTCTCGCCCTGCCGACCGTGGATGGCGTTTTCGTTGGCCCCTCGGACCTTTCGCTGACGCGGGGGAGAGGTCGCTATCGCTTCAGTGATGCCGACAGGGGCGATATCGGCCGGATCGCTTCAGCCTGCGCTGCAGCGGAAAAGCCCTGGATCATGCCGGCATGGTCCGCAGCAGAACGAGCCTTCGCCGGGGAACACGGCGCGTCACTCCTGGTGGTCGCGGAGCAGCAGGCAGCGATGGCCAGCGGGCTCCAGATGGCGCGCACTGCCGTGTAACGATGCGCGGCCTCGTGCGCCTGACCACTGGGCGGTTCCGGGCTTGCAGAGATGTCGGCCTCCCCCGCGCTGACGGGGCAATGACCTCCTCCGCCAGACGGACCTCTCGGCTTCTCATGTGAAGAAAGCGGGCAACGCCGCGTCGTTGCGGCGCTGCATGAGGTCGCCGCCATCGGCCTACCTGTCCGATGAGCCGACGCACGGTTTGGCTCCAATTTTTGATGGAAGCTCCGCGAATGGGGGGCGGACGGCGCAGACAATTCGTCCGAATTTGTAGCAATATCAATTGATTGCGAGATGGCACAGCGCTTGCGCTACCGGCATTCACCGAGAGCTACAAATGAGCGCCGAGCATGCTGTGGCAGGCCATCGTCGATTTCGACGGAACGATAACGTGTGAAGACACGACCGACCAGATCCTGGCCCGTTTCGCGGAACCGGGCTGGGAGGCTATCGAGGACGACTGGGTTTCCGGCCGGATCGGCTCCCGCGAATGCATGGCCAGGCAGGTCGAATTGCTGCGCGTGCTGCCGGCCGTGCTCGACGGCTTCACCGAGACGATTGCGATCGATAGCGGCTTCAGCGCCTTCGTCGCACTCTGCCGGCGGCACGATATCCCGGTTACGGTCGTCTCCGACGGCCTTGACCGCACGATCCGCGCGGTGCTGGGCCGGATCGGGCTCGGCGCACTGCCCGTCATCGCCAATCACCTCGCTGCGGTCGGCGGCGAGCGCTGGCAGTTGACGTCGCCGCATGCCGCACTATCCGGCGATTGCGCGAGCGGCACCTGCAAATGCCGAGTGGCCGACGGCTTCGGACGACCGCTGACCCTGCTCGTCGGTGACGGCCGCTCGGATTTCTGTCTCGCCGGCCAGGCGGATCTCGTCTTCGCCAAGAAAAGCCTCATCGGGCATTGCCACGACAACGCTCTGCCTCATCACCCCTTCTCCGATTTTTCCGAGGCCGTCGGCCTGCTGGAAGAACTGCTGGCCAGCCCGGTGACGAGCGGAGCCCAGAACCAACTCAAGGATATGATCGATGGATGACGGATACGCCTTGCTTGAGCCGGCTTCCCCGGTACTGGCTGGTCTGCAATCCCGGCCGACGAGCCTCCATGCCGAGGAGGAGGCGCGCCTGCTCGCCCTCGAAGCGGAATACTGCTCCCATGGCGACACGGTCCATTACACGCAGTTCCCGAAGATCTTCTCGGGCTGCGACGGCTCCTACATGTTCGATGCCGAGGGCAATCGCTTCCTCGATCTGCAGATGTGGTATTCGGCGGTCAATTTCGGCTACGCCAATCCGCGCCTGAACGCGGCGCTGAAGCGCCAGATCGACACTCTGCCGCAAGTTGCGAGCCAGTATCTCCACCGCGAGAAGATCGAACTCGCCGCGATGATCGCCCGTGATGCGCAGGCGAAATTCGGCAGCAAGGGCCGGGTGCATTTCAATGTCGGCGGCGCACAGGCGGTCGAGGATTCACTGAAGCTCGTGCGCAATGCGAGCAACGGCAAGAGCCTGATGTTCGCCTTCGAGGGCGGCTATCACGGCCGCACGCTCGGTGCCTCCGCCATCACCTCGTCCTACCGTTACCGCCGGCGCTTCGGCCATTTCGGCGAGCGGGCCCAGTTCGTGCCGTTTCCCTACCATTTCCGCGCGCCCAAGGGCATGAGCAAGGAAGAATACGGCGTGCATTGCGTGAAGCAGTTCGCGCGCCTGTTCGAGAGCGAGTATAACGGCGTCTGGGATCCCAAGGCCGGCCAGTCGGAATATGCGGCCTTCTATGTCGAGCCGCTTCAGGGCACCGGCGGCTACGTCATTCCGCCTCCGAATTTCTTCATCGAGCTGAAGAAGGTCCTCGATCAGCACGGCATCCTGCTCGTCGTCGACGAGATCCAGATGGGCTTCTACCGGACCGGAAAGCTGTGGTCGATCGAGCATTTCGGCGTGCAGCCGGATGTGATCGTCTTCGGCAAGGCGGTCACCAACGGGCTGAACCCGCTCTCCGGCATCTGGGCCAAGGAAGAGCTGATCAACCCCACCATCTTCCCGCCAGGTTCGACCCACTCGACCTTCAACGCGAACCCGCTCGGCACCGCCGTCGCGCTCGAGGCGATGAAGATGATGGAGGAGGACGACTACGAGACCATGGTGATGGAGAAGGGGGCCTATTTCCTCGAAGGCCTCCAGGAACTGAAGCGCCGGCACCGGATCGTTGGCGACGTCGATGGTCTCGGCATGGCGCTGCGCATCGAGATCTGCGAGCCGCATGACAGCTACACCCCGTCGAAGCGGTTGGTCGACCTGATGTGCGACGAAGGCATGAAGGCCGATCTGGTGGTCGACGGCCAGCGCTACGGGCTCGTCCTCGACATTGGCGGCTACCACAAGAACGTCATTACACTGGCTCCGGCGCTGACAATGACCCACGCGGAGATCGATCTGGCGCTCGCGCTGCTCGATCAGTTGTTCACGCGCGTCGCCAGGGTTTGAAAACGGCGAGGTCGGACGTGCAGTTGCGTGTGATCGACCTCGACGGCAGTGCGGCGGTTCAGGAGCCGCTGCACCGGCGCATCGATGCGGGAGCCGCCACCCGCATCGATGCGACCGATCTTGGAAGCGCATTGCGTATCGTCGCAAGCAGGCGGGCGCTGAGCCTGCTGCACGAGCGACTGCGCGCGAAACCCATGCGCGAAGGCGAGGCTTCCGTGACATTCTACGGATCAGGCGACTTCCATCATCTGACGGCCGGCCTGCTTGCGCAGACCGGTCGGCCGCTGACGGTCGTGCATTTCGACAATCACCCCGACTGGGTGCGGTTTCCGGCGACCGTGAATTGCGGCGCCTGGGTCAACCGCGCCCTCGAACTCGAACACGTCAAACGGGTCGTGACGATCGGCCCGTGCAGCAGCGACCTGGTCAGGCCGGAATGGCAATTCGCCAATCTGGACGCGGTCTCCGACGGGCGGATTGAACTCTACCCATGGCGGCATGCGCCCTCTCGCGTCTGGCGCCGCTATCGTGATGGACGCGGGCACACGCAGAAGGCCGGGGCACTGCACTGGCGCAATCTCGCGAATGAGAACTGGGGCGACTTCCTCGATGAGCTGATCCGCAACCTGCCGACCCGTCGGATCTGGTTGACGATTGACAAGGATGTTCTTGGCCCGGGCGATGCCGCGACCAACTGGGATCAGGGCGAGCTGCCGCTCGAGAATCTGCTGCTTGCGATCGAACGGCTGGCGGAGCAGTGCGAGATCGTCGGCGTCGATATCTGCGGCGACTATTCCGAGCCACGCTTCGCCGATCCGTTCCGGGCGACGCTCGCCTATTTCGATCATCCGCCGCGACGCCCGGTCACGGACGCCGAGCTGGCGGTCAATGCGCGCGTGAACGGTGTCTTGCTGGATTGCTTCGACCGGGTGCTGCCATGACGCTCGTGCTCTGGTTCGCCTTGTCGGTGATCTGCGATGTCGCAGGCCAGCTCTGCTTCAAGCTTGGGGCTGATCGTTTGCCCGACGTACACGGACGGGCGCTCGTCCTGGCCGCGCTGCGGGACAGCTGGATCTGTTGGGGAATCCTGATCTACCTCGTCGAGGTCGTGGTTTGGTTGCGGATTCTTGCCGAAGTGCCGCTTTCGATCGCGTTCCCGATCGCCAGCCTGAATTTCCTTGGCGTCACGCTTGCCAGCGCCGTGTTCCTCAAGGAGCGCGTCGTGCGTCGGCAATGGCTCGGCGCCTGTCTCATCACTCTTGGCGTCGTCATCGTCGCCCGCACCGCCTGAGGGATTCGTTTCCGTGGCAGCAAAAGACAACAGCCTTCGCTTCGCCGGTGGCCGGACCGGGTTCCTCCTGATCCATGGCCTGGGGGGCACGCCAGTCGAGCTGCGGCTCGTCGCGCGCGCGCTGGCGCGGGCCGGTCACACCGTTCATTGCCCCCAGTTGGCGGGGCATTGCGGCAGCGAGGGCGATCTCCTGGCGACGGGCTGGCGCGACTGGACAGCCAGCGTAGAAGCCGAGCTCGCACGGATGAAGCTGATTTGCGACACGGTCATCGTCGGGGGACTGTCGATGGGGGCGGTAATGGCGATGCATATCGCGGCACGCCACCGCGACGACGTACAGGGGCTTGCCCTCTACGCCCCGACGCTCTGGTATGATGGTTGGTCGATCCCCTGGTACAGCTTTCTGCTGAAGCTGCTGATCAACACGCCCATGGGCCGCCGCTATCGCTTTGTCGAGCGCGAGCCCTATGGCGTCAAGGATGAGCGCACCCGCGCGATGATCGTGGGGGCGATGGGCGGCGGGGACAGCTCGCAGGCCGGCCTCCTGGGCACGCCCGCGGGCTCGCTTCAGCAGATGTGGGCGCTGATCAAGGACACGCGCCGCCGGATGGGCGAGATCACCTGTCCCGCGCTCGTCGTGCAGGCGCGCGAGGACGACATCTCCGGTCTCTCCAATGCGGCCTATATCCAGCGGCGCCTTGGCGGAATCGTCGATACCGTCGTGCTGAATGACAGCTATCATCTCGTGACCATCGACCAGCAGCGCGATGTCGTGATCGACCGCTCGCTTGCCCTGGCGGCGCGGCTGTCCGTTCCAGACAAGGTCCGACGGGAGCCGGCGAGCCTCTGCGCCGTTGCGGCGGAATGAACGCGCCGCGCGCCCGCATCGTCGAACGGATCGCCGAGATTGCGCCCGAGGCGTGGGATCGCTGCTGCCCCGGCGAAGCCGAAAACCATGCCTATTACAGCGCCTGTGAGCAGGCGCTGGCCGGAAGCGGCAGCGGGATCGCCATGGGCGCGGCCTGTGTCGAGGATGCCCTTGGCGTCAGTGCCATCGCGCCGTTCTTCCTGTTCACCTATCGGCTTGATACGCCATTTCAGGGTGGGCTCCGGCGCTTCGGAGATGCGGTGTTCAGGCTGGCGCCGCGTCTCGTCTGCCTCAAGGTGCTCTGTGTCGGCTCGCCCTATGCCGAACGCTGTCATGCCTGCGTGCGCAATGGGCTTGAATCGGATCAATCCGCGTCCGCATTCGCCGCGCTGGGCGAAATTCTCGACCAGCACGCCCGAAGCGTGGGGGCCGATGTCGTGGCCTGGAAGGATGTTGCCGCGCAGGGTGCGTCGGATCTGCGTGATGCGCTGCTGTCGCGGGGATTTGCTGGTGTCGGCAGCCTGCCGTTCGCGGTCCTCGATCTGCCCTTCGCTGGCGAGGCGGACTATCTCGCCTCGCTCTCGGCTGCCACGCGCAAGGATATCCGGCGCAAGCTGGCGAAGGCCGGCGAGATCCGGGTCGAGATGCGGCATGGGCTCGAGGGTATCGAGAGCGAGATCGCCGAGCTCTACGAGTCGACGCGGGCCGAGAGCGACCTCGACTACGGTGATCTGGAGGTGCTCCCCCCGGGTTACTTCAAGGCTGTCTCGGCGGCGCTCGGCGAGCGCGCCGTCTTTGCTCTCTATTGGGTGGGCCAGACGCTCGCCGCCTTCAATCTGCTGCTGATCGAGAATGACAGGGTGATCGATAAGTTCCTCGGCATGCGCTACCCGCTCGCCCGTCAGCACAACCTCTATGTGGTGAGCTGGATGACGAATGTTCGTTTCTGTCTCGAACGCGGCATCGCCCGGCTGCAGACCGGCCAGACAGCCTATGCGTCGAAACTGCGCTTCGGCAGCCGGCTGGTGCCTTCAACGGTCTTCTTCAGGCACCGGAATGCCGCGCTGCAATGGGCCCTGAAATCGGCCAGTCCCTGGTTCGCCTTCGACAGGTTCGATCCGGACCTGCGGGCGCTGCCCCGGACACCGGCAAGGGAGCAGGCGGCAAGGGAGCAGGCGGCATGAGCACGATCGAGACCTCGCGGCAGCCCGTGCCATGGCGCCAGCTTTGGATCTGGACGGTCTTCATTACGCTCGATACCGCGACCCAGCTTGCCTTCAAATGGGGGGCGGACGGGCTCGCCGACATGGATTTCGGGCTGCAGATGATGATCAGGGCATCGACGCTGCCGGGCGTCTGGCTGGCGGCGCTCGGCTATGCCGCAACGTTCATCGTGTGGATGCTGATCCTGCGTGACATGCCGCTCAGCCGCGCCTTTCCGATGACCGGGCTCGCCTATGTCACGGTGCCTCTGCTCGCCTGGCTTGCGCTCGGCGAACGGATCGATGCCGTTCAAGCCGGTGGCATCGCCCTGATCGTCGCCGGCGTCATTGCTTTGGGTTGGGAGGATGAGGAGGATGGCGATGGCCAGACTTAGCGCTAGAATGCTTGTTCTCGCCGCATTGGTGGCGATGCCGTCGCTGCATGCCGCCGCTGCGGACCCGATGAGCGAGGTCGTCGGGCGCTGGCGCGATTCCGATGGCGAGTCCGAGATTGCGATCGCGCGCTGCGGGCAGGCGCTCTGCGGCAAGATCGTCTGGCTCAAGCAGGAGCGGGTCGATCGATCAAACCCCGACAGCAATTTGCGCGGGCGCTCGCTGCTCGGTGTCCAGGTCCTGACTGGCTTCAGGCCTGAGGGTACGGCGGGGCTGCTTGCAGGGGAGGGGTATAATCCGGAGGATGGTCGCACTTACAAGACCACGATCCGCTTGCAGTCACAGAGGACACTCGTCGTAAAGGGGTGCGTGCTGGGTGGTTTTATCTGCGATGACGACACCTGGACGAGGCGACCCTGAGCGGACGTCCTGCTTGGGCAGAACGCAGCCTTCCATTGTCCTGGAGACGGCTTGATGCCAATTCGCAAGACGTCGCTGCGGTTGAGGCTTGTGATCGGCTTCCTGCTCGTCAGCGTCCCGGCGATGCTGACCTCTGCCTATGTCGCGGCACGGCTGATCTCCTCCGCCTTTGAGGCGAATGTCGAGCAATGGCTCGGCGAGACCTCGCGCTTCTTCATGCTCGAGGTGACCGAAGCGACTCAGGAGGCGCAGCGCGTCTCCAGCGTCATCGGCCACCGCCTGGAGACTTCGGTCCATGGCGATCTTCGCCGCCCCAAGGCCATCGAGCGGGAGTTCGCGCTGCTCAGTTCGGTCGGCTATGACCTGATCGCGATCTATGACGATCGGCGCGAAATGCTGTTCAACTCGCGCGACTTCACGTCCTCGGCTGTCCTGCCCACCGAAACGAGCCAGGGCATCTTCAAGATCACGACCGGGGATGAAAAGCACCTCATGGCCGGCGCCGTGCAGAGCGTCCAGGTCAATGACAAGCCGGCTTACGTTCTTGTCGGCACCTGGCTCGATGATTCTTATCTCGGCAGCATCAAGGTGGTGACCTCGCTGGATGTCCGGCTCTTCGCCGAGACCAGCGCGGGCCTCGAATCCGTCATGCTGACCCATCCGGACGATACGCGCACGGTACCCGATGCGATCCGTGAGCGCCTGGCGAAGGGCGAGGATACGATCTTCGACCGCGAGGCCGATGGCGGCGCCTATCGTGCGGTCTACACCGCCTTCCGCGGTATCGATGGCAAGCTGGCGGCTGTCGCATTCATCGGGCTGCCGAGCGGTGCCGACTTCTTCGAGCAGCTTGGACCATCCCAGCTCTTCATCGGCATCTTCCTGCTAGGTAGCCTCATCTCGATCATCGTCGGCGCTGCGATGTCGGGTATCCTGGTCAAGCCGCTGCGTGCGTTGACGCGCGGCGTCCGGGCGATTGCAGCCGGCGATTTCAAGCAACGGGTTCCTGAAACCGGCGGGCGCGAGATTGCGCAGCTCGCCGCAGGCTTCAACGGTATGGCGGAGCAGCTCGGCAAGCTGCATGCTCTGGAGACCGAGCTCCGGCGTCGCGACAGGCTCTCGGCCCTTGGGCAAGCGGCGATGGTGATTGCCCATGAAGTCCGCAACCCGCTCGGTATCATCAAGACCTCGACCGAGGTGGTGCGCAATCGCGCCAAGCTCGGGGCCGCCGAGGACCGCATGCTTGGTTATGTGATCGAGGAGGTACGCCGCATCGAGACGCTGGTGCGGGACTTTCTCGACTTCGCTCAGCCCAAGGCGCCGAGCAAGACGGTCTTTCCATTCCGCGCGGTGATCGATCGGGTGGCCTCGATCGCCATGCCGGAGCTTGACCGTCATGACGTCGTCCTCGACATCAGGGATCATAGCGGGGGTGGGCTGATCTCGGGCGACCCGGACCAGCTCCATCAGGCGGGCCTGAATCTCGTCCTGAACGCGATCGATGCGATGCCCGCCGGCGGAATGATCACGGCGGAGCTCACATCGGCCGATGGAGAGATTTCGCTGACAATCAGCGATCAGGGGGATGGCGTGGCGGACGAGATCAGGGGCGAGATCTTCAATCCCTTCTTCACCACCAAGACGAAGGGCACGGGGCTTGGCCTCGCGAAGGTGCAATCCGTCGCTGCTGCGCATGGTGGCCGCGCCCATTATGCGAGCCCGCCGGGGCAGGGCGCCTCGTTCACAATTACATTGCCTTTGCTGGAGCGTGGAGCACCCGGATGACCCACAGCATCCTGGTCGTCGATGACGAAACCCGACTGGCCGATGTTCTGGCGGCTGCGCTGGATGATCTCGGCTATCGCGCGACCGCCGTCGAAAACGCCCGCGAGGCGCTTTCCAGTCTGGAGCAGGAACGGTTCGACCTCGTGTTGACTGATCTGCGCCTGCCCGGGATGGATGGGCGCGCCCTGCTACAGGAGGTGCGCAAGCGCTGGCCGGATGTTCCGGTCGTGGTCATCACTGCCTTTGCCACGGTTCGCGATGCTGTCGAACTCGTGAAGGAGGGCGCCTTCGACTACATCGCCAAGCCGTTCGAGATGGAGGATGTCGCAGCCGTCATTCGCCGCGCCTTGCGGCTGGCCGAGGTGGTGCGCGACAATGAGCGGCTGCGGGGCGAACTCGAGGGCCGTTACAGCTTCGAAAATCTGATCGGAACAAGCCCGCCCTTCAGAAGGGTGATCGAGCAGGTCACCGAGGTCTGTGAGACGCGCGCCACGGTTATGCTCAACGGAGAAAGCGGCACCGGCAAGGAGGTCGTCGCACGCGCGATCCATTTCAACAGTCCGCGCCGGAACAAGCCCTTTGTCGCGATCAATTGCGCTGCCATCCCCGAGACATTGCTCGAAAGCGAGCTCTTCGGTCATGTGAAAGGTGCCTTTACCGGAGCGCTGGCCAACCGCGTCGGCCGCTTCGCCGCCGCCGATGGCGGAACGCTCTTCCTCGACGAGATCGGCGATATGCCGATCGCCGTTCAGGCGAAGCTGTTGCGTGCGGTTCAGGAGCGCAGCTTCGAACCTGTCGGCGGCACCCGCAGCCAGACGGTGGATGTCCGGCTGATCGCGGCAACCCATAGGGACATGCGCCAGGCGGTTGCGTCCGGCGAGTTCCGGGAGGACCTGTTCTATCGGCTCAACGTCTTCCCGATCCAGTTGCCTGCCCTGCGTGAGCGGCGCGAGGACATCCCGATCCTCGCCGCCCATTTCCTCGCGACGCTGGCCGAGGCGATGGGCAAGCGCGTGACCGGCTTTACCCCGGCCGCTCTCTCGGCGATGGACGGCCATGACTGGCCCGGTAATATCCGTGAGCTGCATAATTGCGTCGAGCGCGCCGTGATCGTCGCGAAGTCCCCGACCATCGACGTCCCGGATCTGCCTCGCGACTTGTTTGAAGGTGGCGCGCGGCGCGCCGAGCGCGATCGCCTCCCGAACGATCTCGATGCCGAACTCGAGCGGCTCGAGCGCGGCTTCATCATCGAGGCGCTGCGGCGTACGGACGGCGTCCAGGTCCAGGCCGCGCGGCTCCTCGGCATTGCCGAGCGCAGCCTGTGGCACCGCATTAAGAAACTGGACGTGAAACTCGGCAGAAAAATCGTCGAGTGACGCTGGGTTCGATCTTTACCGGTTTGCGACAGAGTTCAGATATGGCAAGCGATTGGGTGTCCTGCAGGAGCGACGATTGTGCCCGCCTACCCTAAGCTTGCCGTCGCCGGTCTGTGCCTGGTCGCTGGATCCCAGGTTGCTGTCGCGGCCGATCCGGCTCCGGCGCTGCTGAACCCCACTCCGGCCTCCGGCTGGATCGTGACGCTCGGCGGCTCGGGTCAGATCGGTCCCAAATATGACGGCGCAAAGGCCTACGGACCGTCGGGCACGCCGTCGCTGAGCTGGCGGCGGGTTGGCGAGCCGGAAGGGTTCAGCGCACCCGACGAGGGGCTGGACTTCGCCCTGTATGAGACGAGCCGCTTCAGCATGGGCGTCGTCGGCGACCTGAAGTCGGGTCGCTATTCCGGCTCGGATCGAAAACTGTTCGGCATGCGAGACGTGCCCTGGACGATCGAGGCTGGCGCCTTCGCCGAGTTCTGGCCGATCGAGGACCGGCTACGGACTCGTATCGAGGTACGGCAGGGCTTCCACGGCCATCATGGCATCGTCGCCGATATCTTCGTCGACTGGGTTCAACCGATCGGCCGCTTCACGCTCTCGGGTGGTCCGCGCCTGTCCTTCGGCAACCAGGCGTACATGCGCAGGAATTTCGGTGTGACGCCGGAGGAATCGCAGGCTAACGGCATCCTCGCCGCCTACAGCCCGTCGGGAGGCGTCAAATCGGCGGGCCTCGCGGCGGCACTCGAATATGCATGGTCGGACGTCTGGAAGACCACGGCCTATGCCCGCTATGACCGCCTGCTCCAGGATGCCGCGCGCTCGCCGATCGTCCGCACCATTGGCGCGCGCGACCAGTTCTCGTTCGGATTGAGCACGACCTATTCCTTCAAGATTGGCGGTTAGCGCCAACCCTCAGGCACAGAGCCAAGTGAAGGGGCTGTTCGAGCCGGGCCGGAAGCAGCCTGAACGGCACCCCGATCCGGCTCGCCCGCAGCAGCGGATTTATCAGCGATACGGGTCCTCGCACTCGTCATCGGGCGGGCTTCGTCTCCGGCTGGAGATGAGGCCCGCGGTCCAGCGCGCGGCCGCCATGATGAGCTGACGCCGCGACGACAGTCTCAGCGTCACATGGCATAGGCCGGGCTCGCCGGGATCGGGAAGACCCGATCATAGGCCAGGTTGAAGCTGAAGGCGTAGACGACGTAGAAGACGACGATCGCGATATCCATCACAAAGGCCTGCATCAGGGTAATGCCGAGATACCAGGCGATCGGGGGCAGCAGGATCATCAGAAGTCCGCCCTCGAACAACGCGACATGGAGGATGCGCGTGCCGATACCCTTATGGGTATGGCCGACCATACGCTGCATCGCATGGTCAAAGCCCAGGTTGAAGAGGAAGTTCCAGATCGTAGCGACGGTTGCGCTGCCGACGCCGATGACGCCCATATGGCCCGCCGGCAGGCCGAACAGATAGGCTCCCGCTGGAATGACAATGGCTAATCCGATCGCCTCGAACATGAGTGCGTGGCGGATTCGGTCTCGAACGGAGCGCATGTGCTAAGGGGCCTTCACTAGGATTGATGGCCGCGTTCTCTATCTGTCATTTCGATTGCATCAAGTTGGATCGTATCTGATAATCAGATAGATGACGGTTTCGCTGGACCAACTTCGGGCCTTCGTCGCGGCAGCGGAGCATGGCTCGTTCTCCGGGGCAGCGCGCGCGCTTCGCAAAGCGCAATCAGCCGTGAGCACGCAGGTCTCGAATCTCGAGGAGGATCTCGGCGTCGCTCTGTTCAGCAGGGCTGGGCGCAATCCCGTGCTCACTCCGGCGGGCGAAAGATTGCTGCGCGAGGCCAAGGTCGTGCTCGATCGCAGCGAACACCTCATCGGCGTCGCGCGCAGCTTCGAGGCTCATGTCGAGAAGCGGCTTGTCATCGCGATCGACGAACTTTACCCGGAGCACGCTCTGGGGGCGCTCTTTGCCGATTTCGCGCGGCACTTCCCCCATGTTGAGCTCGAAATCCTGTTTCCGCTGATGGAGGATGTGAGCCGGCTGGTCCTCGCGGGGAAAGCCGATATCGGGGTGATGTGGCGTCAGGAGGTCTTGCCGACGGAGCTTGGCTTCCAGACGATCGGATGGGTCCCGCTCAAGCTGGTTTGCGGCAAGGACCATCCGCTTGCCAAGGCCCGCGTCGATTGGGAAGAGCTGAAGCGCTACAGGCAGATCCTCGTCGCCGCCAGAAGCGACGGGCCGGAGAAGCGGCGCCTGCGCGTTGCCGCCGAGGTCTGGTGGGTGGAAAGCCACTGGGTCATTCTGGAAATGGTGAAGCACGGCATCGGCTGGGCCTTCGTGTCCGACCATGTCATCGCGAATTCGCCGGCCGCCCCCGGTCTGATCACGCCGGATCTTCAATTCGACGACGCGGATTGGCCGATCGCGCTCGAGATGATCTGGCACAAGCAGCGGCCATGCGGTCCGGCAGCCAAGTGGCTCCGCGAGCGCTTCGCCACGACCCGGATCGACACCAGCTCGTCCTGGAGGTCGCCACTGCCGGAAGGAAACCGGACATAGCGGCCCTGGCGAGCCGGCGCGGGCCTAGCCGGTGATCGAGGCCTTCATGTAGCTGCGCGGCGAGGTCCCAAGCAGGCGGCGGAACATCGTGGTGAAGGCGGCGACGTTCTCGTAGCCCGCCAGCATGGCGATCTGCGTCACCGGCGCGCCTTCCGCGAGTTTCGGCAGACAGGCGAACAGGCTGGCCTGTTGCCGCCAGGTCGCGAAGCTGACGCCCGTCTCCCTGAGGAAGAAGCGTGTGAAAGTTCGGCGGCTCATCGCAAGCGCTTCCGCCCAGGTGTCGAGCCGGGCATTCGCCGACGGCGCTGCCATATAGGCCCGGCATAGCGCCGCGAGTCTCCTGTCGGCCGGGAAGGGAAGGCCGAGAGGACGGGATTCGAGGGAGGCGATCTCTTCCATCAGGAGCTGAAGGCTCAATGTGAGCTTGCGGCTTCCGGCGGGCGCCTCGCGCAGGCGGATCGCTTCGATGATGAGGCTGCGCGCAAGATCCGTTACCTCGAGCACCACCGGCTCGGGATCGGCCAGGACGCCCTCCCGGGGCAGAAGATAGACCGATCGCATGCTGACATCGCTCAGCATTTCCACGGAATGCTCGAGATGGTGAGGGATCAGCAGCGCGTGGCCTTGCGGAATCATCCAGCGGCCGCGCTCGGTCGCGACTGCCACCACGCCGGAGAAGACGCAGAGCAACTGGATGCGCTGGTGGCTGTGGAGAGGGATGGTGTAGCCCGCCGGATCCTCGTTGCTGTGCACCAGGATGTCGGCCTCGGCATAGGCAATCCATCCGAGGTTACGGCGGTGAGCCTCGTCGCGCGCCTCGAGCAGATGCTGCGGCAGTTTTCTCATCTTTGGCCCAAACGCAAAAGAATTCGACCGAAACACGAATGCAGGTCAAGGAGGCGCTCTGTAAAGAGGCATGGCGGCGATAAGCCGGTGTTTGCGGCCCGCGCTGGAGACGAATTGAGATGGTTGCAGCGTTCCCCGGGACCAGGTCCCGTTTCGAGAAGACGACGACATCGATCCTGCTGGCGGTGAGCTTCTGCCACCTGCTCAACGATGTGATGCAATCGCTTCTTGCCTCGCTCTACCCGCTGTTCAAGGCAAACTACGCTCTCGATTTCGTCCAGATCGGACTGCTGACCATGACCTTCCAGGTCACGGCCTCGCTGCTGCAGCCGGTCGTCGGGATGGTGACCGATCGTTGGCCGATGCCCTATTCGCTGCCGGCCGGGATGGCCTGCACCTGCGCCGGACTGATCCTGCTGGGCAATGCGCATAGCTTTGCGATGCTGCTCATGGCGGCGAGCCTGATCGGCTTCGGTTCCGCAATCTTCCACCCGGAGGCGTCACGGGTGGCTCGCCTTGCCTCCGGCGGCCGCCACGGCCTGGCGCAATCGCTTTTCCAGGTTGGCGGCAATATGGGCTCGGCCATCGGACCGCTGCTCGCGGCCTTCGTGGTGTTGCCATTCGGCCAGGGCAGTGTGGCGTGGTTCTCGGCCATAGCGATGCTGGGCATGATCGTGCTCGGCTGGGTCGGGGCCTGGTATGCCGGTCATCGCCGCCAGAATGCCAGCCGTCCTGCCGTCAGTCGCACGCTGCCGTTGCCGCAGGGGCGCGTCGCACTGGCGTTCCTCATCCTCGTGCTGCTGACCGCGACCAAGAATGTCTACATGGCCAGCATCTCGAGCTATTTCACCTTTTACGTGATCGACCAGTTCCAGCTCGGCATGCGCGATGCGCAGCTGATGCTGTTTCTCTTCCTCGGTGCAGCCGCAGTCGGGACCTTTCTGGGTGGGCCGATCGGGGACCGGTTCGGAGCGCGTTTCGTGATCTGGTTCTCGATCCTGGGTGTGATCCCGTTCGCGCTGCTGCTGCCTTATGCGAGCCTGTTCTGGACCGGCGTGCTGAGCGTCGTGATCGGCTTGATCTTCGCCTCGGCATTCTCTGCGATTGTCGTCTTCGCACAGGAACTCGTGCCCGGCCGTGTCGGCCTGATCGCCGGCGTGTTTTTCGGCTTTGCCTTTGGCGCGGGTGGACTTGGAGCGGCCCTGCTTGGCAACTTCGCCGATACGCACGGTATCGCCTTCGTCTACCGCGTCTGCTCCTACCTGCCGCTGCTGGGGCTGCTTACGATCCTGCTGCCTCGCCTGCCGCAAAGAGGCGAGAGCTAGGCCCGGAATCGCTCAGGCTGGATAAGTACGCTGCGTCACGGCCTGCCGCTGGCGGGCCGTGACGCAGGTCTTTGTATGGATTGGCCCGTCTCGGGCCTAGTTTACCGCGATCTGGGCCTGCTTGATGATGCCGGCCCAGCGCTTCGACTCCGCTTCCATCATCGCAGCGAACTCGGCCGGCGTATTGCCGATCGGCTCGGCGCCTTCGTTCTTCAGCCGTTCGCGGATGGTCGCGTCGTTGATGGCCTCCACCGTGGCGGTGCGGAGCTTTGCAGCGACATCCTTCGGCGTCCCCTTCGGCACGACGAAACCATACCAGGCTGTCGCCTCGTAACCGGCCCAGCCGCTTTCTGCGACCGAGGGCACCTCCGGGAAGAGCTTGGCCCGCTCCTTGCCGGTCACCGCCAGCGCGCGCACCTTGCTGCCTTCGATCAGCCCGAGAACCGACGGCACGGTGGTGATCATGAAATCGGACTGGCCGGCGAGGAGGTCGGTCAGGGCCGGGCCTGCGCCACGATAGGGCACGTGCACGGCTGTGAACTGCGCCATCTGCGCCAGCAGAACGGTGGCCAGGTGGCTGGCCGAACCGTTGCCGGCAGAGCCGTAGGTCAGTTTGCCCGGATTCTTCTCGCCGAAGCTGATCAGGTCCTTGATCGTCTTGTGGGGCGAATTCTGCGCCACGACGACGACCAGCGGAGCTGCGGAAATCAGGGTGATCGGGTCGAAGGCCGTCAGCGGATCGACCTTGACGTTCTTGAACAGGTGCGGGTTGACCACCATCGGGCCCTGATTGGCCATCAGCACCGTGTAGCCATCCGCGGGAGAGGTGGCGGCCTGTGCGGTGATCAGGTTGCCGCCGGCCGATCCGTTATTCTCCACGACCAGTGACTGGCCGAGCTTTTCTCCAACGCCCTGGGCGACCAGACGCGCGATCGCGTCCGTTCCGCCGCCGGCCGCGTAAGGCACCAGCAGGCGCATCGGCCGCTCGGGAAATGCTGCCTGAGCGAATGCCAGCTCAGGCAGACAGGCGCTGGCGGCTGCAGTCGTCAGCAGGCTGCAGAAGTGGCGACGCGTCGGTGTCATGATGGGAATTTCCTCCGATTGCAGTCCCTTCTGGCAGCGCGCCAATCGCGCTGGCGGGGACGATGACATGGCCTTCAAAGATACGGCGCGCGGTGCGCACCAGGCTGGCTCTGGCAACCTGGCCAGATGCGTCGAGAGCGAGGTCGACCTGGATACGGCCGCTCGGATGTTCGATCGTCACCAGCGAGGCGGCGTCCGCGAGACCTACCTCTTGCGCAACGCTGCCGGCGACCTGACTGGCGACGGCGATGCAGAGTGCGCCGGTGACGGCATGGCTGCGATGGCAGCGGTCCGGCGTGAAATAGCGTGAGGTCAGGCTGCCGCCCTGGCGGGCCGTCGAAAGCAGTCCGATCTTGGGAATGACCCGGCCGGCGACGTCGCCAAGACCCATGCGCCTGCCCGCCTCGCGCCGTATCTCCTCCAGCCGCGCCAGCAGGGCCGTATTCGCGTCGAGCTCCGCCGGCATCTCGTCACCGGCAAGGCCGAAATCGGTAGCGCGGACGAGCAGCATCGGCGTGGCATAGTCGATCAACGTGACCGGCACACCATCGATCAACTCGCGCGGCTTGCCGGTCGGCAGCAGGGAGCCGGTCTTGGAACCGACGGCTTCGAGGAAGGTCAGCTTGATCGGGGCTGCAGTGCCTGAAACGCCGTCGATCGCGGTTGTGCCGTCATACTCGACACGTTTGCCGGGGGTCTGCACCACCGCCTCGATCAGCGAGGCGGTATTGCGGTTGTAGATCCGAACCATCGTCTCACCATCGCATGCCGGCACGAGGCCGGCCTCGATGGCGAAGGGGCCGATGGCGGAGAGCATGTTGCCGCAGTTCGGACCGAGATCGACATGAGCCCGGTCGACTGCGACCTGGGCGAAGAGGTAATCGATATCGGCATCCGGGCGTGACGCGTTGCCGACGATGGCGACCTTGCTGGTCAGCGAATTGCCGCCCCCGATCCCGTCGAGTTGCAGCGTGTGAGGCGACCCCATTGCTGCGAGCAGCACGCGGTCGCGCGCCTCCGGGTCAGCCGGCAGATCGGTTTCCAGGAAGAACGGGCCGCGGGATGTGCCGCCGCGCATCAGCACGCAGGGAATGCGCAGGGCACGTGCATGAGTGGGCTTGAGCGGATCGGGCAAGGGCGGCGTCCAGCGGTGAGTGACGGGCTCTCATCCCAGATCGTGAAACCTCTGTGAAATGCAGAGATCGGTGTTATTGATGCGCCATGAGCATCAATTTCGAAGCGCTTGATCTGCGCGCGTTCATCGCGGTGGTTGAACTGGAGGGGTTCCACCGCGCCGCAGAGGCCCTCAACATGTCGCAGCCGGCGCTGAGCCGGCGCATCCAGCGGCTCGAGGCAGCGGTCGGCGCGGCCCTGCTCGAACGCACGACGCGGCGCGTGGCGCTGACCATGGTCGGGCGCGAGATGCTGCCGCTGGTGCGGCGCATGCTGGACGAGTTCGATTCATCGATCTTCGCGATGCGCGATCTTGGCACGAGGCGAGCAGGGCAGATCGCGCTCGCCTGTGTGCCGACGGCCGCGTTTTACTTCCTGCCCTCGGTGATCGCGCGCTTCTCGGAGCAGTATCCCAATATTCGGTTCCGGATCCTCGACCTCTCGGCCAATGATGGCCTGGAGAGCGTGGCGCGCGGCGAGGTCGAATTCGGCATCAATCTGCTCGGCGGCTCCGATCCCGATCTGAGCTTCGAGCCGCTGCTCGAAGACCCGTTCGTCCTCGCCTGCCGGCGCGACCATATCCTGGCGAGCAAGCCATCGCTCGGCTGGGCCGATCTCGAAGGGCATCCACTGGTCACCGTCAGCCGGGCGAGCGGCAATCGCGCCATCCTCGACGCGGCCCTGGTACGGGTCGGCGTGCGGCTGGACTGGTCCTTCGAAGTCACGCATCTGTCGACCTCGCTGGGGCTGGTCGAAGCCGGGCTTGGCATCTCGGTTTTGCCGCGCCTTGCAACGCCGACCGGAGAGCATCCCATCATCGTGACGCGCCCGATCCGCGATCCGGAGGTCTCGCGGACCATTGGCGTGGTGCGTCGCCGCGGCGTTCGCCTTGCTCCGGCTGCGGAGCGCTTTCTCGATATGCTGCTGGGGACATGGCGAGGGCCTTTGCCTCAGCGGAAATAAGAGCCTGCCCGCGCGGCTGGCCGCGGCGCCCAAGGCAACAGGAGGTCGGGGACGGGTATGCTGCAAAACTATTCCACAGGCGCATAACATCGAACCCAAATTGCATTAGCCAGCATCGGGCCGAGCGTGGCATCGTTAGGTCATCGAGATGGTTGAGCGCTGGCTTCAGCGCGTTTTTCGTTGGAGCAAGGCGTGTCGGCCTACGATGACGTTCTTTACCCCGCGCTTGAGCCTTACCGCGCTTTTCGGCTTGCGGTGGGGGGCGCGCATGAACTCCATGTTGAGACCAGCGGCAATCCGGACGGCATTCCGGTCGTTTTTCTGCATGGCGGTCCGGGCGGCGGCACCAAGCCGGCCCAGCGCCGGACCTTCGACCCTGCCGTCTTCAATATCGTGACCTTCGACCAGCGCGGTGCCGGGAAATCGACCCCGCATGCGGAACTCGACGGCAACACGACGCAGGACCTGATCGCCGATCTGGAGCGTATCCGCAGCCATCTTGGCATCGAGCGCTGGCTCGTCACCGGCGGGTCCTGGGGCAGCTGTCTTGGGCTCGCCTACGGCCAGAGCCATCCCGAGCGCTGTCTCGGCTTCCGTCTGCATGGCATCTTCATGGCGCAGCGCTCGGAGATCGACTGGTGGTTCCAGGGCTCGCGTATGATCTTCCCGGATCATTGGGAGGCTTTTGCCGAATTCGTGCCGGCGGCGGAGCGTCATGATCTGCTCTTGGCCTATTACAAGCGCCTGACCAGCGACGATGCCGGGTTGCGTGCTGCAGCGGCGGTCAGCCTCAGGACCTTTTCGGCGCAGACCCAGACGTTCCTGCCCGACCCGGACCATGTCGCGACGCTGACCGACACCGACGCCGCGCTCGCGATCTCCCGGATCTTCACGCATTACTGCATGAACGGGGCCTTCCTTCCCTCCGGCCAATTGCTGAGCGACATCGGTCGCATCCGCCATTTGCCGGCCGAGATCGTGCAGGGGCGCTACGATACGGTGACGCCGATGAGCACGGCCTGGCAGCTGAAAAAGGCCTGGCCCGAAGCCCGGTTCACGATCGTGACCGAAGCGAACCACGCAGCGACGCCGAGTGCGCCGGCGTTGTCGCAAGCCCTGCGCGAGGCAACGGACCGGTTGCGCGATGTGATGCTGGCCCAGGCGGCCTGAGGGAGAGCCCATGTACGAGGCCGCAAACCAGATTCGCATCGGCATCGAGCCCTATCTCGAGGTCCGGAGCGCAAAGAGCCCCGCCATCGCGCCCGACGGCGAATTGCTGGCCTATCTCAGCGACGAGAGTGGCACGCACCAGATCTGGCTGCGGCCGCTCGCGGGCGGAGCGCCCTGGCGCCTGACCGATATGCCGGAGCCGATCGGCGCGATCTCCTTCAACCCCAAGGGCCGCGACCTCCTCTTCACGATGGATTGCGGTGGCGACGAGCGGCACCAACTCTGGTTGGTGCCGGGCGCCTCCGGAGTGCCTGAGCCGCTTACCGACGATCCGACGGTCGTGCATGCCTGGGGCGCCTGGGCGCCGGACGGACAACGCATCGCATTCACCTCCAATGCCCGCGATTGCGAGCATATGGACGTCTACGTCATGGAACTCGCTACGCGCACCGCCAAGCGCGTCCATCAAGGCTCCGGCTATCGTGAGGCGGTCGCCTTCTTCCCCGATGGCAAGTCGCTGCTCGTCGCCAACGCCACGCGTTCGATGAGCGATCAGGACCTGCATCGCCTCGATCTCGAGACTGGCAGCCTCACGCCATTGCTGCCGCATGAGGGCCGCGCGCGCTATGTCGTCAGCCGCATGAAGAAGGATGGCAGCGGCTTCTTCTTCGTGTCCGATCAGGGGCGCGAGCATCTCGGTGTCGCCTTCTGTGCACTGGCCGAGGGGCGCGTCACCTGGATCGTCGAGCGGGAGAAGCAGGATATCGAGGCGATCGCGCTCGCGCCTGACCAGGGCCGCCTCGCCTATGTGGCGAACGAGGAAGGCTGGAACCGCGTTTTCATTCGTGATCTCGCGACGGCCGAGGAGTTCGAGGTCGCCGGCTTGCCGCGCGGGACCATCGGCTCGGTGGCCTGGGTTCCCGACGGCAGCGGCCTCGTGTTCCCGCTCGATGGTGCGACCTCGTCTCCGGATATCTGGCGCTTCGATGTGGCTACCCGCACGGCAACGCGGCTGACGGATGCATCCAAGGCAGGTCTCGATTCAAGCAGCTTTGTCGAGCCGAGCGTCGAGCGCGCCGCGAGCTTCGACGGTCTCGAAGTGCCCTTCTTCGTCTACCGGCCGCGGAGCAAGGCTCCGGCGGGCGGCTATCCGGCCGTGGTCGTGGTGCATGGCGGACCGGAAGCGCAGTGGACGCCGATCTTCCGGGCCGACCTGCAGTTCTTCCTGAGCCAAGGCATCATGGTCGTCGCCCCCAATGTGCGTGGCTCGACCGGCTATGGCCGCGCCTACCAGCATCTCGACGACAAGCATCTGCGCATGGACAGTGTCGCGGACCTCAAGGCGGTGCGGTTGTGGCTGCGCGAACAACCGGAGGTCGATGACGAGCGCGTCGCGGTCTATGGGCGTTCCTATGGCGGCTTCATGGTGCTCGCCGCGCTGACCGAACAACCCGAATTGTGGAAGGTCGGCGTCGAGTTCTACGGCATCGCCAATTTCCTGACGATGCTCGAAACCACGGGGCCGTGGCGCAAGTATCTGCGCGCGGTCGAATATGGCGATCTCGTTGCCGATCGGGACGACCTGATCCGCTTCTCGCCGATCCACAAGGCAGGCCATATTCGCGCGCCGCTGTTTATCGCGCAGGGGCTCGACGATCCGCGTGTGCCTCCCGGCGAGAGCGAGATGATCTATTCGGTGCTGCGCGGCCGCGGCCATCCGGTCGAGTATGTCCGCATCCCGCATGAGGGCCATGGCTTCGCCCGGATCGAGAACCGGCGCACGGTCTTCGGGGCCGTCGCACGCTTTCTGCGTAAGCATCTGTGACAGCATCTGGAATACGAGAGGACGCCATGCGTAATTCAGAGACGATCTGGCAATTGGTCGATGCCAAGCGGCAGCCCTTCGAGGCGCTGAGCGACCGGGTCTGGGGCATGCCCGAGATCGCCTATACCGAGTACCGCTCGGCCGCCGAGCATACGGCGATGCTGAAGGAACAGGGCTTCCGCGTGACCGAGAATGTCGCCGGCATTCCGACTGCGGTGATGGGCGAAGCGGGCGAGGGCGGCCCGGTGATCGCCTTCCTCGGCGAATATGATGCGTTGCCCGGCCTGAGCCAGGAGGCGAATATCGCCGAGCCGCGCCCGGTCGAGGGTGGCGGACATGGCCATGGCTGCGGCCACAACATGCTCGGCTCGGCCGCGCTGCTGGCCGCGACCGCGCTCAAGGACTGGCTTGCCGAGACGGGGCGCCCCGGGCGGGTGCGCTATTTCGGCTGCCCGGCGGAAGAGGGTGGCGCAGCGAAGGCCTTCATGGTGCGTGCCGGCGCCTTCGACGATGTCGATGTCGCCATCACCTGGCACCCGGCGTCGATGACGCGGGTCGACGAGGCGCTGTCGCTCGCCAATACGCGCATGGACTTCCACTTCACCGGCCGCGCCTCGCACGCGGCGGCGGCGCCGCATCTGGGACGCAGCGCACTCGATGCCGTCGAGCTGATGAATGTCGGCGTCAACTACATGCGCGAACACATGCCGTCGGATGCCCGCATCCACTATGCCATGCTCGATTCCGGGGGTATCGCGCCGAACGTCGTGCAGGCTTCGGCAAAGGTACGTTATGCGATCCGCGCCCGCGATCTCGCGGGCATGCTGGAGCTCAATGAACGGGTCAAGAAAGTCGCCGAGGGGGCGGCGCTGATGACCGAGACCAAGGTCTCGATCTCGATCATGAGCGCGGTTTCCAACATGCTCGGCAATACGCCGCTCGAAGAGGCGATGTTCCAGAACATCCAGCGCCTCGGGCCCGTGCCGTTCGACGATGCCGACCGCGCCTACGCCGCCCAGATCCAGGCGACGCTGAGCGAGGCCGACATCCTGAACGACTATCGCCGCACCGGCGTCGCGCCGCGCGAGAACACCCCGCTCTGCGATTTCGTGATCCCCAGGGATGCCAGAGGCGTGCCGATGGTCGGCTCGACCGACGTCGCGGATGTCAGCTGGAAGGTGCCGACCATCCAGGCACGCGTCGCGACGCATGCCATCGGCACGCCCGGCCATTCCTGGCAGATCACGGCGCAAGGCAAGGCCCCGGCCGCGCATAAGGGCATGGTTCATGCCGCCAAGATCATGGCCGGTACGGCCGTCGACGTGATGAGCGACGAGACGCTGCTGGCGCGCGCCAAGAAGGATCACCAGGAGCGGACGACCAGGACGCCCTATATCTGCCCGATCCCGGCCGAGGTGAAGCCGCCGATCCAGCCGCGGCCCGAAGCCGCCTGAGCCTTTCAGCCGGGCCTGCGCGGGAGACACAGCGCAGGCCTAGCGACCACAGCAAGTCTTGACCAAGAACAATCACGAGAGCGGGAACTGACCATGGCCAAGCAAGACCAGTCGACGGAGACGCGCGCGCCTCGCGCCGCGCGGTATCTTCTCTCCAGCGTCGCCGCTGCGGCGGCCGTTTGCGCTGCTGCCACGACGGCCGGCGCCGCCACGCCGAAGAACGCCCTGGTGATGGCGTGGAATATCGACGCGATCAGCACTTTCGATCCGGCCCAGGTCGGCGAGGTCGTGACCAACGAGATCCTGCAGAACACCTGCGACACGCTGGTCGATTTCGACCCGGCCGACGAGCGCAAGGTTGTCCCGCTCTTCGCCGAGCGCTGGGACGTCTCGCCGGATCGCAAGGAGATCACCTTCCACCTGCGCAAGGGCGCCAAGTTCCCGTCCGGCAATCCGGTGACCGCTGAGGATGTCCTCTGGTCGCTGCGCCGCGTGGTCAAACTCAATTTCGGCAATGCCGCGACCCTGACCGAATACGGCTTCACCAAGGACACGGTCGATCAGCGCATCGTGGCGCCGGATGCCAATACGGTCGTGTTCAAGCTCGACAAGGCCTATCCGACGACGCTGATCCTGCAGGCGATCGCCGCCAACCGCGTCGCTGCCGTGATGGACATGAAGACCATCATGGCCAATGAGCAGAATGGTGATCTCGGCAATAAGTATCTCGGCACCCGCACGGCCTGCGTCGGCCCCTACAAGCTGACGCGCTGGAACGCGGGCGAGTCCATCGTGCTCGAGGCGAACGAGGGCTATTGGGGCAAGGCTCCGGCGCTGAAGCGCGTGCTGATCCGGCATGTCGCGGAAGCCGGCACCCAGCGCCTGCTGCTGGGGCAGGGCGACGTCGACGTCGCGCGTGACCTGACGCCCGAGGACGTCAAGGACCTCGAAGCCTCGAAGGATGTCTCGATCCTCAAGGTTCTGCGGCCGCAGCTGTTCTTCTGGAACTTCAACGTTGCGGACGGCCCCTTCTCCAAGGAGAAGGTGCGCCTCGCGATGCGCTACCTGATCGACTATGACGGTCTCGGCAAGACGATCATGACCTATCTCGGGGTGCCGCGGGCGAGCTTCGCGCAGCTTGGAGCGGTCGGCGCATTGGACGAGAAGGAGGGCCAGCCCTTCAAGCTCGACCTCGACAAGGCCAAGCAGCTCCTGACCGAGGCGGGCTATCCGAACGGTTTCGAAGCCAGCCTGATCTTCGGCACCTTGCCGCATTCGGCGCCGATCGCCCAAAGCGTGCAGCAGAACGCCTCCAAGATCGGCGTGAAGCTGTCGCTCGAGCGGATGGCCAATGCCCAGCTGTTCAGCAAGGTTCGCGGCCGCGAATTCCAGTCGGCGATGCTGGCCTGGCAGACCGGCGTGCCGGATGCGCATGGGAATGCCTCGCGCCTCGTCTTCAATCCCGACAACCGGGCCGAGGCGAAGCAGACGCAATATCCGAGCTGGCGTTCGTCGTATCAGGACCTGGCGCTCAACGCCAAGATCGACGAAGCCTTGCTGGAAGCCGACACGGCCAAGCGCGACGCGCTCTACGCCGAGATTCAGAAGGACGTCATGGCCAAGGGGCCGATGGCCTTCATGTTCCAGATGTACAACATCGCGGGTGTCCGCAAGGACCTGAAGGACTGGAGCTGGACCGGCTTCAAGACCTACTACGCCCGAACCAGCAAGTAAGGCTGGCTGGTGTCCGAAGTCGCCGAGGTCGGCTCCCGTCGGTTTGCGAGTCCAGGGCGGAAGGGTCTTCCGTCCTGGGTCTGGGCAACCGGAAGGACCATCATTTCCGTTGCCGTGACCCTGTTCGGGCTCGCGGCGCTCACCTTCTTCATCGGTCGCCTGCTGCCGCTTGATCCCGTTGCCGCGGTGCTCGGCGACAACGCGACCCAGGAAGCCTATGACGCGATGTACCGGCAGCTCGGTCTCGACCAGCCGCTCTGGGTGCAGTTCGCGCGCTATGTCTGGGGCATCCTGCATCTCGATTTCGGGACGGCGCTGACCACCGGGAAACCGGTGATGGAAGACATCGCCCGCGTCTTCCCGGCGACGATCGAGCTCGCCAGCGTGGCGATCATCATCGGTACGGGGCTCGGCATTCCGATGGGCGTGCTCGCCGCCATGTACCGCGATACGTGGATCGACCAGCTGTCACGCGTCGTCGGGCTGATCGGTTATTCCGCCCCCAATTTCTGGCTCGGCCTGATGGGGCTCGTCCTGTTCTACGCCACGCTCGGCTGGGTGGCGGGGCCGGGGCGCATCGACTTCACCTATGAGTTCGACCTCGAGCATGTGACCGGCTTCCTGCTCATCGACAGTGCCATGGCGGGCAACTGGGAGATGTTCGGCAACGCCTTCTCGCACATCATCCTGCCGGCCTCGATCCTGGCCTTCGGCGCGTTCGCCTATATCAGCCGCATGACGCGCAGCTTCATGATCGAGCAGCTGAGCCAGGAATATGTGGTGACGGCGCGGGTCAAGGGGCTGTCCTGGTCGCGCACCGTTTGGGGCCATGCCTTTCGCAATATCGCCGTGCAGGTCGTGACCGTCGTGGCGCTCTCCTACGCCTTCCTGCTGGAAGGGGCGGTGCTCACGGAGACGGTCTTCGCCTGGCCCGGTTTCGGCCGCTACCTGACCAATGCCCTGCTCGCGGGCGACATGAATGCCGTGGTCGGCTGCACGCTGCTCGTCGGCGTCATCTTCGTCACGCTCAATCTGCTCTGCGACCTGCTCTACCGGGTCTTCGACCCGCGCACCCGGTGAAGGCACGCCATGTCCGCTCCCCCTCTTGAAACGTCCGGCACAGGCCTCAAGGCCTGGCTTACGGCTCCCGTTCCGGCCTCGCCATTCCAGGCGCGTATGCAGCAGCTGTCCCTGAAATGGTGGCGGCTCAAGGCCAACCCGTCGGCGCTGTTCGGGCTGGCCGTCATCGTACTCATCGTGCTGGCGGCCTTGTTTGCGCCGCTGATCGCGACGCATGACATCTATGCCCAGGATCTCGGCAAGCGGCTGATGCGGCCGTCGGCGGCGCATTGGCTCGGCACGGACGAACTCGGCCGCGATATCTTCAGCCGGCTCGTCTTCGGCGCCCGCATCACGCTCTACATTGCCTTGCTGACGGCGATCATCGTCGCGCCGCTCGGTTTGATCATCGGCACCACCTCCGGTTATCTCGGCGGCTGGGTCGATATCGTGCTGATGCGCGTGGTCGATGTCTTCCTGGCCTTCCCGAGCCTGGTGCTGGCGCTCGCCTTCGTCGCCGCGCTCGGCCCGGGCATCGAGAACGCCATCATCGCGATTGCGCTCGCCGCCTGGCCACCGATCGCCCGGCTTGCCCGCGCGGAAACCCTGTCGATCCGCAAGTCGGACTATATTGCCGCCGTGCGGCTGCAGGGAGCCTCGCCGTTGCGCATCATCCTTGGCCATGTCGTGCCGATGTGCATTCCCTCTGTCGTGGTGCGCCTCACGCTCAACATGGCAGCGATCATCCTCACCGCTGCGGGGCTCGGTTTCCTCGGCCTCGGTGCGCAGCCGCCGAGCCCGGAATGGGGCGCCATGCTGGCTTCCGGCCGGGAGTTCATTTTGACCAATGGCTGGATTGCGGCCATTCCCGGTACCGCCATCCTGATCACCAGCCTCGCCTTCAACCTCTTCGGGGATGGCCTGCGCGATATCCTGGATCCGCGTCATGGCTAAGCCGCTGCTCGAGGTCGAGGACCTCTTCGTGTCCTTCAAGGGGGCTCATCGCACCACCCAGGCGGTCCGGGGCATCTCGTTCAACGTCGGCCGGGAGAAGGTCGGTATCGTCGGCGAGTCCGGTTCGGGCAAGTCGCTCACCGGGCGCACGGTGCTGAAGCTGACGCCGAAGGCCGCACATATCGACGCCAGGCGGCTCTCCTTCGACGGCATCGACCTGCTCGCCGCCAGCGAGCGGCAGATGCGGAGCATTCGAGGCAACCGCATCTCGATGATCCTGCAGGACCCGAAATTCTCGCTCAACCCGCTGATGCGGGTCGGCCAGCAGATCACCGAAGCCTACCGCCTGCATCACAAGGTCGGCCGGCGCGAGGCCGAAGCGCGGGCGCTGGCCATGCTCGAGGCGGTGAAGATCCGCGATCCCGACCGCGTCTACCAGCTCTTCCCGCACGAGGTTTCGGGCGGCATGGGGCAGCGCATCATGATTGCCATGATGCTCATTCCCGAGCCGGACCTGATCATTGCCGACGAGCCGACTTCGGCCCTCGACGTGACGGTGCGAAGGCAGGTCCTGACCATTCTCGACGAGCTCGTCACGCGGCGTGGCGCGGGCCTGATGTTCATCAGCCATGACCTCAACCTCGTCGCCGATTTCTGCGACCGCGTGTTGGTCATGTATGCCGGCCGGATCATGGAGGACATCGCCGCGCGCGACCTGCGCAATGCGCGCCACCCCTATACGCGCGCGCTGCTCGACAGCCTGCCGCGGCTCGACCGCGCCACCGACATGCTCCAGGTCCCGAGCCGCGACCCGGCCTGGCTCGACGGTCCGACGATCCGCAGCGGAGTGGCGACATGAGTGCTCCGGCCACGAACGCTTCTGGGGCTGCGCAGCAGACCGCCCTCGCAGTCAGCCATCTCAACATCATCTTCGGCAGCGGCGCAGCCGCGATGACCGCGGTCGACGATGTCTCCTTCACGCTCGGGCACGGCGAAGCCTTCGGGCTGATCGGCGAGTCCGGCTGCGGCAAGTCGACGATCCTGCGTGCGCTCGTCGGGCTCAACCGCGATTACGAGGGCACGATCAGGTTCCGCGACACGGTGGTGCCGCGCCAGCGCGACAAGAGCTTTTTTCGTCGGGTGCAGATGGTCTTCCAGGACCCCTATGCCTCGCTTCATCCGCGCAAGATGGTGCAATACGTCCTGGCCGAGCCTCTCCGGATTCACGGGTTCGACCGGCATCAGGAGCGCATCGACGAAATCCTATCGGCCGTCGGGCTCGGGCCGTCGTTCCGCTATCGCTTCCCGCATGAGCTTTCGGGCGGCCAGCGCCAGCGCGTCGCGATCGCACGCGCACTCATCATCGAGCCCGAACTGCTGCTCCTCGACGAGCCGACCTCGGCGCTCGATGTTTCGGTCCAGGCCGAAATCCTCAACCTGCTGAAGCAGCTCCGGCGTGCCCGCGACCTGACCTATCTGATGGTCAGTCACGACCTCGCGGTGGTGACGCATCTGTGCGAGCGCGTCGGCATGATGAGCGAAGGACGCATCATCGAGGAGATGAGCGCCGAGGACGTGCGCGCCGGCCGCGCCGCCGAGCCTTACACGCGGGAATTCCTGGAGGCGAGCACGGGGTACCGGCCGGCCTCGTGACTGCAATCCTCAGGGGAGGCGATTTTTCCATGCGCAAAGACGTTTCGGGGGACGGACAGGTTGCGGATGCGGCCTGGCCGAATGAGGACTGGAGTGCGGTAAACCCCGCTGATGCGGGCTGGTCCGCGGATGGCCTCGACCGCGTCTGGAGCTATGCCGACACGATCGCGACTGCGACGCTGATGATCGTGCAGGGCGGCCGGGTTGTCGCGAGCCGCGGCGATCTCGCCCATCGTTACCAGTGCCATTCGATCCGCAAGAGCTTCCTCAGCGCTCTCATCGGTATCCATGAGGACGAAGGCACGATCGACCTGTCGCGCAGCCTGGCGCAGCTCGGAGTCGACGACAAGGACGGCCTGAGCGAACGCGAGAAGGCGGCCACGATCTACGACCTGCTAACTGCGCGCTCGGGCATCTTTCACCCGGCCGGGTATGAATCGGCCTGGATGAAGTCGATCAAGGAGCCGCGCCATTCGCACGCGCCGGGCGCCTTCTGGTCCTATAACAACTGGGACTTCAACGCTCTCGGCACGATCTTCGGCGCGCTCACCGGTGCCGGCATCCATGATGACTTCCAGGGGCGCATCGCCGGGCCGCTCGGCATGCAGGATTTCCGCTTCGACGAGGAACGTCGCGACGGCTGGATCGAGCCGGACGACTGCTCCGTGCACCCGGCCTATCCGTTCCGGATGTCGACGCGCGATCTCGCCCGCTTCGGCCTGATGTTCCTGCGGCGAGGCCGCTGGCGCAGCCGGCAGGTGGTGCCGGCCAACTGGGTGGCGACCAGTGTCCTGCCGCTCTCGGATGCAGGCCCGCGTGGCGGCTATGGCTATATGTGGTGGGTGTCGCGGTCCGGTGCTGGTTTTCCGGGCGTCGTGCTGCCGGATGGCAGCTACAGCGCCCAGGGCGTCGGCGGGCAGTACTGCCTCGTCATTCCCTCGCTCGACCTGGTGATCGTGCACCGCGTCAACACCGACAAGAAGGGCGAGGAGGTCAACCGCTTCGCCTTCGGGCGCCTGCTGCGCCTCATCCTCAACGCGCGCGTGGGCTGACGGACGCGCTGGCCCTTCTCGTCGTACTCGTCGCAGATCTGGAGAGCCTATGTCGAGTGCCATCGAACGCATTGCGGCCTGGAGCCGGTCCGGACCTGGGTTCGCTCCTCTGGCGCGGACGCGTGCGCGTCATGCGATCGCCGATACGATCGGCTGCATGATTGCCGGCGCCGACGATCAGGCGACGCAGTCGGTGCGTGCGGCTTTCGCCGCCAGCATCGGGCCGTCCGGTGCAGCCGCCGTCATTGGTGGCGGCAGGGCATCGGAAGCCGTCGCCGCCCTGGTGAACGGCACGGCGGCGCATGCTCTCGATTACGACGACAATTTCCGGCCGGGCATCACCCATGCTTCGGCCGTGCTCGTGCCGGCCCTGCTTGCCGTCGCGCATGGTCGAGCCGCGAACGGGCGCAGCTTCGTGGACGCCTATCTCGTCGGGCTCGAGGCGCAGGCGATAGTCGGGCGAGGCATCAATCCGGCGCATTACACGCTCGGGTGGCACGCGACCTCGACGGTGGGGGCTATCGGAACTGCAGCAGGCACGGCCTGGCTGATGGGACTCGATGCGGCGGGCATCGCGCGCGCCATGAGCGTAGCGGCAAGCATGGCGGCCGGGCCCAAGGGGCAGTTCGGGACCCCGGCAAAGCCGCTGCATGCGGGGCTTGCCGCCCGCAATGCCGTTGACGCGGCTGCGCTTGCGGCGGCTGGCATGACAGGTCGTCTCGACATTCTGGAATGCCCGATGGGGGTGGCCGAACTGTTCGGCGACGCGAGCGCGGCGGGATGGGCCGGGATAGCCATTGCCGAGCCGCATGTCATCGAGAGCGAGGGCCTCATCCCCAAGCGCCATCCCTGCTGCGGCTCCACGCATTACACGGTGGACGCGATCCTCGGGCTGAAGGCCGAACATGGCTTCACGAGCGGGGACGTGCTTGCGGTGGAGACGCTGGTCGGTATCGCGAATGCGCGTAACCTCGCCTATCCCGACCCGGAAGACGAGATGCAGGCCCGTTTCTCGATGCATTACTGCGTCGCGCTCGCGCTCCTGCAGGACCGCTTGTCGCTGGCCGATTTCACGCCCGAGGCGGTGCAGCGCCAGGCCGTGCGCGAACTTCTGCCGCGCACGGTCATGAGGGCCTATGACAAGAGCGAGGAGGCCGCTGCCGGGCGCCTGCCGCATCGTGTGACCGTGCGGCTTGCGGACGGGCGAACGCTGACCGTCGAACGCTCGGAGGCAAAGGGCTCGATTGCGGACCCCTTCGACGACATGGATCGCGAGTCAAAATTCCTCGATTGCTGTGCGGCCACGATGAACGAGGCCGAGATCGCGACGCTCTATGATCAGCTCGCCGGCATCGACGCAGCAGCCAATCTCAACTTCCTGTCCCCCGCATTGGTCGCGACGGGCCGCGCATAGGAGAGCCTGCCCGGCATCGGGCGCACAGGTGCGTCCGGCGCACTCAGGGGCATGTTCTCATCGACGGCGGCCCAGAAAAGCTCGGCACCGTGCCGGCTTGGCGATGCGGCACGGTAGAGGCGGATTTCGGCGGTCAGCTCCCAGGAGGGATCGGCCGCCGGCACGAGCACGCCGCTGCGCAGCTCCTCGGTAATAAGGCTTTCCGGGATCCAGGCCATGCCGCGCCCAGCCAAAACCATCGCCTTGAGGCCGACCGACATCGGGTTCTCGTAGACGGTGACGTGAGGGGCGGGCCGATCGGCGAAGAGCTTGGCCAGACGACGGGCAAAGAACGAGCAGCTGCCGTAGCTGAGCATTCGGACGGGCTCTCCTGTGGGGCGGAGAGCATGCACCGGCCTGCCATCGGCGCCGGCGATCGAGACCGGGATCGCGCGCTCGGAGCCAAGGCGGCGATAGATGAAACGAGCGGGATCGAGCAGCAGCGGCACGGTCTCATGCGCATAGGTCAGCAGGAAATCGCATTCGCCCTGGTTCAGGACCGCGACATTGCCGTCATAGGACGAATACTGGTCGCAGAAACGGGTCTTCACCGACCCAAGCCGCTCCTCGATGCGCCTGATGAAGCCGGGGAAATAGGTCAGGGACAAGGTGTTGAGCGTGGCGAAGACCAGCACTTCGGCCGTGTCTTCATGCTGCTGGCGCGCCTCCTGTCGCGAGGTCTGGACCAGCTTCAGGATCTCACGCGCCCGCGGCAGGAAGATTTTGCCCTCCTCCGTGATGCCGATCGGGTAGCTGCTGCGGTCGAACAAGGACAGGCCGAGCCAGCTCTCGAGCTGCCGGATGCGGCGGCTCAGGGCAGATTGCGTGACGTTGCGCTCACGGGCCGAGCGCGAGAAACTCAAGGTTGTCGAGAGGCTCACAAAGTCCTCCAGCCACTTCAGCTCCATCGCGTCGCATCTCCCTGTCCGGCGGATGGCAACCTGCCATGCCGGACGCGACAAGCAAACAGCTTGCCGCGAACGGGACCGGGGGCGATGCGGTGAAGGCGCAATGGCCGGATGCGGCCGGCCGTGGCCGCACCAGCGTCTCCGCTAGCGACGGAAACCACCATGGAATCCGCCGCCACGGAAACCTCCTCCGCCATGGAACCCACCGCCGCCGGTGAAGCCGCCGCCGTGGAAGCCGCCACCGCCACGGAAACCGCCAGCCTCCGCGAATCCACCGCCTCCTCGGAAGTTTTCCATCCGCTCGCCATGGAACCGGCCGATCTGCTCACGGTCGAGATTACGGATCTCTCCGCCACCGGCATTGGCCCAGCGACCGTTCTGATGCTGCTCCCAGCCATTGCTCCCGCGGCGGAAGACCTCACCGTTGCGACCCGCGTAGTGGTCATTCGCGCGTGGGTGGTTGCGGGCGAGCCGGCGTTCTGACGGATGTTCCCGTCATTCAGGCGCAGATTGCCAGCTCGCTCGCCCAGGCCGCCCTGCGCATTCAGATTGGCGCGTGCGTTGCCGAGATTGGCGCGCTGGCCGGGCGTGAGCCCGMCCCGGTTGGCGATGCGGGTGTCGATGCGGCTATGCACCGAGTTGTTCGTCCAGCGGTTGTAGATGTTGGCGTGGTTGAAGTTGAACTGGTTGAACGTATTGAAGTTGTTGATCACCACATTGTTGTGGCCCCAACCCCAGCCGCCGCCCCAGCCCCAGGCGCCACCGGCCCAGGCCGCGCCGGCAATGGCCCCCAGGGTGAACCCGGACACCGCGCCCCAGGCGAAAGCCGTGCCATATCCATAGGTCAGAGGTGCCGGATACCAGGCCGATCCGATCCAGGCCGGATAGACATAGCCGGTGCCGTAGACGACGACGCCGCCCGGTGCGGTGACCGTGCCGTAATAGCCCGGGGTATATCCGACATAGACGGTCTCGGGGGTGGAACTGTAGACCCTGACATAGGTCACGAAATGCAGGGGCGAACTCGGCGGAATAGCGTAGATCGCTGCCGGGACTTCGGTCGCGACAGTCCAGGGGCCGGCCGCGCTGTTCGCGACGAACCAGACACCGTTCTGGACTGCATAATAGGAACTGCCGGCCTTGATCACCGGTATCGCGGCATTGGCGACATATTCGAGGCTGGTGCCTTCGATCGGTTTCAGGTCTGGCTTCCCGTCATAGCGAACGCTCACCTTCGCCTTCTTGCGGTCGACCGTCGCGGTCTGCGGGATCTGATTGTCGATCAGGGAGATGCTGTAACGGGGCCTGCGTCGCGCGCTGCCCATTGCCACTTGCGTCTAGAAGGGCAAGCTGTCGCCGTTCCCGTACCGACCCTGAAGGTGGAGGATTACGGGATGTGGCTGTTCATCGGATTGGATGTGTCATTGGCGAAGACTGCGGTCTGCGCCATCACCGAGCACGGCAAGATCGTGAAGGAAGCGCAGGTCGCCAGTGACCCAGAGGCCGTGGCGGGATATGTGCTGGCGTTGGGCGGAACGGTTGCAACGATAGGGCTGGAGGCCGGCCCTTTGTCGCAGTGGCTGCATCGCGGGCTCACTGACGTCGGACTGGATGTGGTTTTGATGGAGACCCGCCAGGTGAAGGGCGCGCTCAAGGCAATGCCGATCAAAACCGATCGTCGTGACGCCGAGGGGATTGCTCGGCTGCTTCACCTCGGATGGTTCCGCCCGGTGCACTGCAAATCCATCTCGGCGCAGGAAGTCCGCGCCCTTCTGGGCGCCCGCAAGGCGATTCAGCAGGGGATGATCGCGCTGGAACCGTCGCTGCGGGGTCTGCTGAGGAACTTCGGCTTGAAGGTAGGCGCGATCTCCCGCGGTCGCTTCGACGTCCGCATTCGTGAACTTGCCGAAGGCAATGCCATGCTGGAGGCCGCAACAGCGCCCATGCTCCGGGCGCGCGCCAGCTTGCGCCACGAACTCGCCGGGCTCGAGCGACAGGTCCGGCTCCTTGCGCAGGAAGACCCCATCTGCCGCCTCCTGATGACGATGCCCGGCATCGGCGCTGTCGTCGGCTTGACCTTCCGATCCGCGGTTGATGATCCGACGCGGTTCTCTTCATCGAAAAAAGTGGGACCCTGGGTCGGCCTGACGCCATCGCGCAACCAATCCGGCGAGCGCGACGTCTCGGGCGGCATCACCCGCGCCGGTGACGCAAATCTCCGAAGAGCACTTTGCCAGGCGGCCACCGTCATGATGAACCGTGGGCGCTCATCATGGCTGAGAAGCTGGGCGGCACAGGTGGCGAAGCGCAGGGGTACGAAGCGTGCAATGGTCGCGCTGGCGCGGCGGATAGGGTCTATTCTGCACCGGATGTGGAGTGATGGCACGGTGTTCCAATCCGACGTTCCCCCGGCCGCCATGTCGGCCTGACCGCCGTTCGCGTGGTCGCAAGCTGCCGTTGATGCCTGCCTGAGCGCAGGCCTTCGAGGTCCCCACCGGGACGCGGTTCCGATTGATGCCGTGGTCAGGACTGTCGCCGACCTCGGTCGAGCGCGCCTATGAGATAGGCACATCGGACGCCGTATTGGACCAGCATCATGTTGGCAGCCGTCGCGCTGACCACGGACCGAAGCATGAACCCGGGGAGATCTCAGGGCGAGGCCGCGTAGCCAGCCAGGCTGGACGGTGTCGGCCAATGTGGATCGCCACGCGACCGCGCGATCAGAGCGGCCGAACGATGATCTGCGCCAAAATCCAGTTGACTGAGACGGCCCCGTTACCGAAGTCTTGGGCCTGGACCGTGCCGCTCACCGAGGCCAGCACGGCGCCCTTCGGGTGGCTGTCGTGGATCTTGACGAAATCCGCTGGCAGCTTGTCGCCCGCAACGAAGCTCCAAGGGCCGTTGGAAAGCGATTTGGAGCTGAACCAGCGCCCGGAGATCAGGACATAGTTCTCCTGGCTGGCGACGTCGATGACGACATGGCTGCTGGTGTTCTTGATATAGAGCAGCTGCGTATCCGGAATCGGCAGATATTCCGGATGACCCGCCGTCTGGATCAGCTCCGCCGGTCCGAGGCTGACATGCAGGGTCGGGATCGCCCGGCCTGCAACTGCTGCCTCGATGTCCACTGGCGGCGTGTCCATCAGATTGACCTGGGTCCCGGCTGCCTTCAACGCGCCGGCCAGACTGGCCGGAGGCTGTGGCGCCACGGCCCAGGGACCTTCAGGCGCCTTGCCATTCCACCACGTCTTCAGCGCGCGCAGGTAGTAGACGCCGGCAGCCTCGTCGAACAGGATCAGGGCGGGTGTGTTGATCACGCGCAGCAGCTTGCTGCCGGCAACCTGGCGTAGCTGGGGCTTGCCGTCGATCAGGACGAGCAGGGCCGGTGTTTCGCTGTAGACGATTTTGGGGGGCTCGTTGCGCACAGCCTGCGTCTGGTCGGTCTCGGCCTCGGAGACGGCAAGACTGGCCTGCAGGCGAGATAGCGAGATCGTGCGCAGGCCACCGGGGACATGCTCGCGCAACGTCGTCAGATAGGCGTTGGAATTGGCGGTGTCCGAGGGAAAATTCGCCCTGGTGAGCTCGATGCCATCCAGCGAGACGAGATCGCTTTCCTTGTCGACCGAGGTTCTCGCCTTCATCCAGATCACGCCCAGCGTCGGCGCCTGGCTGCCGGGACGCTGGATCGACACGGCCGAGCGGGCTTCGAGGATATCTCCCCGCCAGCTCTCGATCTGCGGTTGATAGATGGTGATGTCCTCCGCGGCATCCGCGACGGTGCGCGGCCAGGACTGGGTCGGGCTTGCCTGCGGCGCGGTTGTCGAGGCGGCTGCCGTTCGCGGGGTTTGGGCCAGGGCGATGGTGGGCGGCGGGAGAAGGAGGGTCACCGTCGCAATGAGGGCGACCGTGTGCTGGAACCGGGCCTTGAGGGGATGCTGCATGTCAGTCTTCGCTTTGAAATCGCATGGAAATTTCACATGGGAGCGATGGCTCCGAACCGTCGGGGCGAATTGTCGTGCGGTTGCGTGGAGCCCAGCCGCCGCGAGATATTTCCGATGAGACGCTGGGCGCTGGCATGATCGGCACTACATTGCGCAGTCATGCACTCTCTTGAGACGCAGGGCGCCGCGACGGAGGGGGCGGATTGAGCGGAGGGAGGGGTGGCGAGACGTGGACGAGGCCGCCCTTCTTGAGCGTAGGGAAGTGTGCGACCAGTTCTGCCAACTCCGCTCCGTTCTGTTTTGACCAACTGCCGCCCGTTCCGAACAGGGCGTGCTCGAGCTGCGTGATCAACGATTGCAAGCGGCTGTCCCGTCGCGCGGCGTCCTTGCCGTCTGGGGGCAATCGCTCCAGCCATGTCGCGAGCGCACGATAGCTCGCCGGAGCATCCCCGGTGCTGGCAATCCGGCGCAGAGTTTTTCGGGCAAAGGTCTCCGAGGCGAGATGTCTCTGCTCGCGCCTGCGCCATCGGGAGCTCAGCCAGGGCCAGAGCATGGCGCATGCGAGCAGGACCAGCGCGGCGCCGAGCACCGGAATGACGAATTTGCGCCAGTTCGCAATGGCGTTGCGCCAGGGCGGCTGCTGTGCCGGGGCGGCCGCCGTCGCGGCGACTTTCAACGTGACCCCGGCCACCGTCTCCGTCCGGGCTTGCCTGCCGTCGGTATCCCACCAGGGCTGCGAGAGACCCGGCAGAACATAGCTGCCAGGCTTCTCGAAGACATAGGTGGCCTTGTCGGTTCGAGAGCCCTCGACGGAGCCGCGATCGACCTTGTCGTCGACGACCGGCGGATCGACATAGACACGCACGCCCTCGGGCGCGGTAAAGCGAAAATCGACCATGCCGAGCGCCGGCACGCCCGTGGCCTTGCGCTGGATTGCGCGAGTGATCGCACTCCCGGCCCTGAAGGAAGACGACACCGGATCGGGAGACCAGGTCTCGCTGACGCGGACGTCGGATGCGGCAAGAACCGGACCGGAAGGGTCGATACCCGGTGGAACGGTGACCGAGAAATGTATCTGTTGTCCCTTGGCCGATCCGACGGGATCGCCGGCTCGGTCGAGAAGGGTGACATCGGCTGCCGGCACCTGGATATCGCCGCCGCGCCTTGGGAAAATCACGAACTCGAATCTCTGACCGACATAATCCTGATCGCCGATGCGATCCCGAATCGTGATCGCCTGAGTTTCGAAACGCAGGGTCTGGGCTCCTGGAGCCTCCGCGAGTTTGACCAGCGGCGGCCGTGGCATCTCGCTGGGAAACAGCACCTCGACATGCAGCTGCACCGGCTGGCCGATCACGATACCTTCCGAGGGTGCGATCGTCGTCCGAACCAGCGGCGTCGCAGCGGGGGCTTGCGCCAGTGCCGGGGCCATAGCCATCGCGAGCGCAACGACGACAGCCGCCACATGGCGCATCATGGCTGCGTCCCTGAGGCGGGCGATTGAAGCTGGTAGGAGAACTTCACGCGCAGGAAATCCGCGGGCCGGGTCTGAACCCTTTTGAGCCAGAGCGAGCGCACGGCCTCATCGGACATCGCCTGGGCGGGGTCCTCGATTGTCGTGTCCTCGCCGCCCTTCTTCGTCTTGTCGAAGACGATTTCATCGGGCTTGGACTCGGTGTTGTCATTGACCCCGCCTTCCGCCTTCTTGCGCTCGCCGCGGATGCGGGCGATCTCGCGGTTGGTAACGGCCTCCGGCCAGCCGGGCCGAAAGGTCAGCGCCCGGTCGTAGCGCTGCATGGCGTCATCGTACTGGCCGAGCATGATGAGGGCATTGCCCTGGTCATAGGCGCTCTCGGCGCTGTCGACCGCGGCAAAGGCCTGCGCTGCACTCTTGAAATCTCCCGCGCGGAAGAGGGCAACGCCCCGCCAGATCGGATTGCGAAAGGCATTGGCTGCGTCGGCAGGTCGGCCATTATCGAGCAGGATGCGGCCGCGCTGGTCCGGAGTCAGGAACAGGTTGGGCCAGCCGATGCGTTGGGCGAGGAGCGCTAGCAGGAGGACGGCGACGGCCGCGATGAGCGCATA
This sequence comes from Allobosea sp. 05T433, assembly GCF_056396065.1. Lineage (NCBI taxonomy): Bacteria > Pseudomonadati > Pseudomonadota > Alphaproteobacteria > Hyphomicrobiales > Alloboseaceae > Allobosea > Allobosea sp. 05T433. The sequence continues at coordinate 82,673 of NZ_JBFTKS010000006.1, forward strand.
GGGGGCACACATTTTGACGATCGGCCGGGTCATGTCAGCACCCATCCACGGCGGAACCAGAGCAGCGCGAGCAGGGCAAAGAGGGGCGTCAGCCAGTATCCTGCCTCCTGCCAATGCTGTCCTTCGCCAGCGACGTCGGCGGTGCGCCCGACGCGATCGAGCCTGCGCTCAATCGCGGTGATGTCCACCTGATCCGGCGTGGTCGCGACGACGGTCGCGCGAAGCGCGCGGGCTGCCTCTCCGGTGCTGGCTGCATCCAGATTGGCCGGTAGTAGAGACAGGATGGTGGTCGCGGCTACTGCGGCGGTCTCGCCCAGTCGGGCAAGCTGATCACTCGCGACCGTGTCGGCCATCACCAGGATCGAGCCGCCATGCCCGTTGCCGGCCAGTACCCGCTGCGCCAAGGCGAGTGCATTGGCAAGGTCGTCGCCCTCCTTGGGCATGATCGCGGGCGACAGGGCCTTGGCGAGATCCAGCACCACCGTGCTGTCCTGGGTTGGTGGCAGGACAAGATGGCTCGAGCCGGAATAGGCGATGAGACCGGTTGCTGCCCCCTCGCGGAGGCTCAGCAGGTCGGAGAGCTTTTGGCGAGCCCGGTCCAGCCTGGTCGGGGCGAGATCTTCCGTCATCATCGACGGAGTGACCTTGAGGACAATGATGACCGGCGGCTTCGCATCGGCGAAGGGCGAGGGTTCGCGCTGCCAGGCCGGACCGGCGACGGCGATGGTTGCGAGCGTCCAGGCCGCCAAGAGCACGGCATTGGGGGTGATGCGTGACACGGGGCCATTGTCGACCAGAAGATATTTCAGCAACTCGGGATCGATGATGCGGCGCCACCGGCCGGCTGTATCAGCGGCCCGGTATTCAAGCAGCACCAGGACAAGCGCCGGAAGGAAGGCGAACAGCCAAAGTGGGCGCTGGAAGTGGAATGCGGAAAGGGTTTCGATCATGGCGCCCCCTTCGAGATCGCGAGATCGTTGATCCGAAGCGCAGCACGCAGGTATCGGCGCCGCAGCATTCGCAGCGCCTGCAGCAGCAGCGACAGGCTCAGGCCCGCGGCCAAGGGCATCCAATAAATATCGCGCTTCGGGCGAAAACTCACCGTATCGATCTTGCGGGTCTCGATCTCGTCGAGCCGCTGGTAGATCTCGGCGAGTTGGGATCGGTCGAGCGCGCGGAAGAAGCCTCCCTTCGTCGTACTGGCGACCTCCTTGAGAGCGCCCTCGTCAAGCTTGTCTTCACCGGCCGCCGTGGGATCGCCGACGGCGACTGTATGGATGACGATGCCCCGGTCCCTCGCGACACCTGCGGCCTCTACGGGGGGGACCTTGCTGGCGGTGTCGTTGCCGTCGGTCAGCGCAATGATCGTCTTCGCCTTGACGGTACTGCGGTCGAAGAGCCCGATGCCGAGGCCGATCGCGTCACCGAAGGCCGTGCGCGGACCGGCCATTCCGACGACGGTGTCGCGCAGCAACGCGCGGCTCAGTTCGAGATCGGTCGTAAACGGCACGAGGACGAATGGCGCATCGCCAAAGACGACGACGCCGACCCGGTCGCCTTTGCGTCGCGACAGGAATTCGTCGAGCACCTGCTTGACCGCCGTCAGTCGGTCGACGGTCTTGCCCGATGCGTCGACGAAGTCCTTCGTGTCCATCGACCCGGACAGGTCGACCAGAAGCAGCAGGTCCCTGGTAGGACGGTCCTGATGCAACGGAGGTTCGATCCATTGCGGGCGCGCGAGCGCCGCCACAGCCAGCAGCCAGCAGAGAATCAGGACGAACAAGGGAAGAGTGCGACGTGGCGCAATCACTCCTCCGAGATGCGGGGTTTGACCGCTGAGCGCCGCAAGACGACCGAAGAACGGAACGCGCAAGCCTGTCCGATTGCTCGCATGGGCGGGCAGAAGCAGCCAGACCGCTATCGGCAGGGGGGTGATCAGGGCCAGCCAGGGATAGGCGAAGGTCAGCATGGTCAGGCCTCCGCGACGGTAGGCGTGCGGTGGGCGCGGACCCATAGCTCGGCATGCCCGATGAGAAGCCGTAGTTCAGACGGATCCGGCTTGGTCCTTCCATCGAAGGCCTCGGTGAGCAGCCGATGTATCGTGGCCGGATCGAAGCCCGTGCCTGCCTCGTGTGCAACGAAATCGGCCCAAGCGGGGCCGCTGAGCGAGGCAATTTTGTCGCGGCCGTATTCGACCATGGCGACGCGCTTCATCACCGCGGAGATGCGGGCGACGTCGTCGGGATCGTTCTGCTCTATCCCAGCCGATATGGTCTCCAGTTCGGCGATCGCCGCGCGACGATAGGCGGCGGCGCGGTAGCGTTGGACCGCGCGCCAGGCCGGAACCGCGAGCATCGCGAGGCACGTTGCCGCGACGATCCAGAGACCCGGCGCGGGCGGCCAGAACGGAATGTCCGGAGGCAGCACCAGGTCGCGAAGATTGGCCAGGCTCCCGGGATCGTCGCTCATCGCAGCGGCCGCCCTTGCGCTGCCGCGGCCCGGCGTTCGCTGCGTCTGCCAATGAGTTCGCGGAACTGTGCCGCAACATCGAGGCTTGTCGAGATCGGAAGAATCGGGATCGCCCGATGGCGGGAGAGATCCGCCAGTCGTGCGCGCCAGTCTGCATGCTCGCGCGCGAACCGGCTACGCAGATCCTGAGAGGAAGAATCGATTTCGATCTGGCCAAGACTGGAGCTGAAAACGGCGGGGCCGACATCCGGCAGGTCACGCTCGAGCGGATCGTGAACGTAGACGGCCAGAACATCGTTGTGAGCACAAAGGCGGGTGATCAGCTGCGCCGTTTCCTCATCCTCGCCGGCCGCATCGGAGATCAGGCAGACCAGCCAGTCATGCGTCGCCATGCGGACCGCATGGCGAAGGGCTTCATTGAGCTGGGCCGCCGCCGACGTCGGTTCTGGCTGGCCCAGGGCGTGATTTTGCTTCACCACTTCCGAAAGCACGCGGATCACGCCGATATCACGCCCCTGCGGCTTGATGTCGACGATCTGCCGATCGCCAAAGACGACCGCGCCGATGCGATCGCCGAGGGAGGTGACGCGCCAGGCACTGAGTGCCGCGGCTTCGGCGGCTGCGACTGACTTCATCGCCCGCTGGCTGCCGAAGAACATCGTGCTGCGCTGGTCGATGATCAAAAGGACCGGCCGATCGCGCTCTTCCGAATAGACGCGGACATGAGGAGAGCCGAGACGAGCCGTCGCCAGCCAGTCGATCGAACGGGTATCGTCCCCCTCGAAATAGTGGCGCAACTCCTCAAAGTTCAGGCCGCGTCCCCGCAGGCGTGAGGCATGCCGGCCGGCAAGCAGGCTGTGAACCGGCTGGCGAGGCAGAAAGCTGAAACCCTTTGCACGGTGCTTCAGCCGCAGCAGGTCATCGAGCGAGACAAAGACGCGCGCGCCAGTTTCCGGAACGGCGCTGCCTGCTCCCTGTCTTTCCCGCATCAACGCCATGAGCCGCTCCGCCCTAGGCCGCGACCGCAACCAGTTTCATGATCTCGTCCAGCACACCGTCCGCATTCACGCCGTCGGCGCCGGCCTCGTAGCTGAGCGACAGGCGATGGCGCAGGCAGTCATGGACAATCGCCTGGACATCTTCGGGCGTGACATAATCGCGTCCGTTGAGCCAGGCATAGACGCGCGAGCAGCGATCGAGTGCGAGCGAGCCGCGCGGGCTTGCCCCGACTGCGATCCAGTTCTTCAGCTTGTCGCCGAATTCGGCGGGCCTGCGCGTCGCGGCGACAAGGGCGACCATATAGGTCTCGACGACCGCTTTCGTCGTCACCCGGTCGATCTCGGAGCGCGCCTCGAAGATCAGCTTCTGCGGGATCTTCGGCGGAGGCTGCGCGGCAGCACCCGTCGGCTCAGCAGCTTCCCCGCGAACGAGCCGCATCACCTTCACCTCATCGGCATCGGTGGGGTAGTCGATCCGGATATGCATGAGGAAGCGGTCCATCTGCGCTTCCGGGAGAGGATAGGTTCCCTCCTGCTCGATCGGGTTCTGGGTCGCGAGTACCATGAAGAGGTCGGGCAGGTCGTAGCGCTTGCCGGCGACCGTCACATGCCGTTCCTCCATCGCTTCGAGGAGCGCCGACTGGACCTTGGGCGGGGCGCGATTGATCTCGTCAGCCAGGACAAGATTGCCGAAGATCGGGCCCTTGCGGAACTCGAACTGACCGTCGCCGCGCAGGATCTCGCCGCCGGTGACGTCCGAGGGGAGAAGGTCCGGCGTGAACTGAATGCGGCTGAAGTCGGATTCGAGATTATTCGAAAGGCTCTTGATGGCGCGGGTCTTGGCGAGGCCCGGCAGGCCCTCGAGCAGGACATTGCCATTGGCAAGCAGTGCGACGACGAGCCGTTCGACGACGCGTTCCTGGCCGATGATGTCCTGGTTGATCCGCTTCTGCAGATCGACGACCGCATCCCGAGCCGCCGATCCCCTGCCGTCGCTCATCAGCCTGTTCCCTCCGGAATGCGAATGGGGCTTTCGCCGGAATTCTGAACGAAGCGGCGCTCTAGTCAGCAACGTAACCGTTACAGCTGCATTCAGGTCGGGGGGATGGGCTCGGTCCGGACCACGCAACGGAAGCCGACATGGCTCGTCGAGGTATCCACCGGTTCGGCATGGCGGGCGGCCGGGCGATAGCGCCGGCAATAGCTTGGTGCGCAGAGATGCGAGCCGCCCTTCAGGACCCTGCGCGGAATGCGGATCGCAGGCTGACGCGGATCATAACTGTTGGCCTCGGGGCCGCCGCGGGGATTTTGCGGCACGCAGCAGGCCTTGGGTGCATCGCCTTGATGGCGTGTCGACCAGAAATCCGTTGTCCACTCCCAGACATTGCCGATCATGTCGTGGACGCCATAGCCGTTGGCGGGAAAGGCGCTGACAGGAGAGGTGCGCGCAAACCCGTCTTCCCGCGTATTCTCGTGGGGGAAATTGCCCTGCCAGGTGTTGGCCATATGACGTCCGCCAGGCGTCAACTCGTCGCCCCAGGCGAACTCGACATCCTCAAGCCCGCCACGTGCGGCGAATTCCCATTCGGCCTCGGTCGGCACGGCCTTTCCGGCCCAGGCTGCATAGGCTTCGGCATCGCGATAGGCGACATGCACGACCGGGTGGTCGTCGAGCCCCTTGATCGACGACCCCGACCCATAGGGTTTGCGCCAGGTCGCGCCGAACTGGAATTTCCACCATTGCGACCAGTCGCGCAGGTCGACCGCATGGGTCGGCGGGTTGAACATCAGCGAGCCTGCTCGCAGCATATGGGGCAGGGCGCCGGGATAGTCCTTTGGGTCCGGCGGGATCTCGGCGAAGGTGACGTAGCCGGTTGCTTCGACGAAGGCGCGAAACTGCGCATTGGTGACCGGAGTCGCGTCGATCCAGAAACCATCGACCGTGACGCGATGGCTCGGCGCCTCCTCCGGATAGTGCTTGTCCGAGCCCATGCGGAAGGTTCCGCCGGGAATGCGGATCATGCCGCTCAACGTGTCGATCCTGTCCAGTACCGCGCCATCCGTCATGGTCGTCGGGCCTCCGCTGCTGTTCAATCCGCCTTGGCGCGCTCGGACCGCTCCTCGCTCGCCAATACCTTGCGCGCCTGTGCCATGGCCTTGCGCATGTCGTCGTCGACCGTCGGAAACTGTGGGTCGAGCTGTTCGAGCTTTTCGCCAATGGCTGCCGCCACGGCGAGCCGCGTGAACCATTTGTGATCTGCGGGAATGACGTACCAGGGCGCGCTCTTCGTCGCGGTGCCCCGGATCGCATCCTCATAGGCACCCATATACTCGTCCCAATGACCGCGCTCGGCCAGATCCCTTGAGTCGAATTTCCAGTTCTTGTCCGGTTCGTCGATCCGGGCGAGGAGACGGCGCCGCTGTTCGTCCTTCGAGACATGGAGGAAGAATTTCAGGATCGCGACGCCGTTGCGCGAAAGGTGCTGCTCGAAATCGCGCATGCTCTCGAAACGCTCGCGCCAGATATCGTCTGTGATCAGCTTGGGCGGGAGGTTCTGCGCTTCGAGGACCGAGCGATGGACCCGCGCGACCAGGACCTCTTCATAATAGGAACGGTTGAAGATCCCGATATGACCGCGTTCCGGCAGTGCGCAGGTGGTGCGCCACAGGAAATCGTGCCGCAGCTCAATGGTGCTTGGAGCCTTGAAGGACGTCACCTCGCAGCCTTGCGGGTTGATGCCCGACATGACGTGCTCGATCGTGCCGTCCTTGCCGGCCGCATCCATCGCCTGGAAGATGACGAGGAGCGACCAGCGCCCTTCGGCGTAGAGCCGCTCCTGCAGCGCGTGCAGACGCTTGACCCCGGCTGCCAGCAACTCCTTGGCGTCGTCCTTCTCACTGTCGAAACCGCAAACATCGGCGGGGTCGACGTCGGAAAGCCGAAACTTGTCGCCGTCCGTGATCCTGAAGCGCTTGACCACGTCTTCCTTGTTCATCGCTACGGCTCCGGCGGAAAGACAGCCTTCCAGTCCGACTTCATGTCGACAATGGTCCAGCCGTTGGCTTGGCCCTCATCGAGAGCCTTGTCGAGCTTACCGATAGGCGACTTGCGGTCATAGGCCCATTCGCGCTCGGCATCGGTGTGATGGATGATGAGGGCCAGGCGTGGCCCATCGCCGGCCGTCGTATATTGCAGCATCTGCAGGTCGCCGTCGGAATTGCCGAAGGCCAGGATCGGTCGCCGGCCGATGAAGCGGTTGATCCCGACAGGCTTTCCGGGACCGTCATCGATGAACTCGACCTTGGCGTCCTTGAACAGTTCGGGCTTGCCGCTCGGGCTCAGCCTGAATGTCACTGCACCGGCGGAGCCGACCACCTGTTCGGGCGGGATGCCATAAACCTTGTCGGCGAAGACGCGCATGAATTCGACGCCACCGCCCGAGACGATGAAGGTCTTGAAGCCGTTGGCGCGCAGATAGGTCAGCAGCTCCAGCTGCGGCTGGTAGACCATCTCGGTATAGGGGCGCTTCTTCGTCGGGTGCCGCGCGGTGTTGAGCCAGCTGACGACCAATCGCTCGAATTCCCGTGTCGTTATCCCGGAATGGGCAGCCGCCATGATCTGCAGGAGGCCCTTTTCTCCGGAGGCCGCCAGCCCCTTCATGTCGCCGGCCAGGACCGACCTGTAGGGTTCCTTGCTCTTCCACTCCGGATACAGGGGAGCGAGCCGCTTCACCTCGTCGAAGGCGAACTGAAGCTGGAAATAGACCGGCTGCTCGGCCCAGAGCGTGCCGTCATTGTCGAAGGTGGCGATGCGCTCCGCCGGCTTGACGTAATTGGGGCCGCCCTCCTGCGTTACCCTTCTGACGAATTCGACGATGGCGGTCTTTGCCTTGCCGTCGTTCCAGGATGGCAGAGGGTCGGATTGGGCGAGGACGGCGCCATTCCACGCCCAGGATGAGACCAGGAACAACGCGGCCAGGGCAGCTCGAACGTTCAGCACCGGGTTCTCCTTCTCAATGTCGGGCTTCCGGGGGCGGGCATCCCGCAGAACGCTTCCGCGCTCGCTCATTCGCGAGGGCCCCCTGTGAACCAGTTATAATAGGGGTTGGTGGGATCGGCCTGGATCACGCGCCGCATCTGCCGCGCCCAGCGCGCCCGGTCGCCGACATAAGCGGCAAGGCCGGCATCGTAGAATGTCACGAGTCTGCTGCGCTCATTTGCAAGATCGGCCCGGAATGCATCGTCGGCGCCGATGACCGGCGGTTCTCCCTGCATCTCCAGGAGAATGGGCAAGGTCCGCGCCAGTTCGAGCCGCCGCACCCAGCCTGCATATTCGATGCGCGGATCGTCATCCGTCACGGGGCGAGCAGCGCTTGCATAGCGCTCCAGCCCCTGCCGATCGGTGACGAAGGTCGCGAGGAGAGCCGCAGGGGAATCGATGCCGACATCACTCAGAGCCTTTGCCACCTCCGGCTGTGCGAAGCGGCCGGCGATCCTCTGCAGATCCAGCGAAACCGGTTCTTGCGAGCCGATCAGCAGCATCTCGTGCAGCTCAGTGGTCCAGAGGGTGGCGTGCGGGAAGACGTCGAGGAAGCTGCGCACCAGAGACCGCGTGTCTTCGTCGTTCTGGGTCGGCAGGGGCAGCCACTGCGCGACGAGGCCCCCCTCGGCAAGGCGCGATTGAGCCAGAGCATAGAAATCGCTCGAATACAGGTTGGCGACGCCCGCAGCAGAGGGTGGCGGCGGTTCGAGCGTGATCAGGTCGTAGCGATCCGGGTTGCGCAGGAGCTCGCGGCGTCCATCGCGCAGGCGGATCTCGAGACGCGGGTCGGTTGCGGCCCGGAAGCTACCCTCGAAATTCGGCGCCGCGCGGATGACGCTCGGCAGCAATTCGGCAACGACGCGCCGGTCGAGGCCGGGATAGGTCAGCAAGGCTCCCGCCGTGATGCCGGTACCGAAGCCGATCACCAAAGCCGATTTCGGCTCGCGGTTGTGAATGATCAGCGGCAGCAATGCCTGCATCCGCATGTAGCGCAGGGATGGCATCGCATCGCCGGAATTGGAGACGCCCTGGATGTAGAGACGGCGGAAGCGGTTTCGGCCCGAGCTCCGCTCGACGACGGCGACCGTGCCGCCCAGGCCCTCGTCATAGAAGGTAAGGCTCGCGCCGCGGGCGCCGGGCATCAGCGTGGCGAGGCGATCGGATGGCAGGAGGATGGCGGTCGCGCATGTGGCGGCGCTGATGGCGAGCGCCGCGATCCAAGCCTTTGAGCCGGCGCGCCGTTCGCGCAAGGCAGCGACGGCTCCCACCAGCGCGGCGGCAACGGCGAGCACTGCGAGGGTCTGGACGAGCCCGAGCGCCGGAATGAGGACGAAGCCGGTGATGGCCGTGCCAAGAATGCCGCCGAGGGTATTCAACGCGACGATCATGCCGACACCGCGGCCGATATGCCGGGGGGCGACGATCAGGCGCAACGCCGCTGGAAAGGCCGCGCCTAGGAACAGGGTACTGGGAAGGACGACGCAGATCGCGGCGACGGCAAATCGGGCGGACATGCCGGCAAAGGCGCTGCCCGTCAGATTCAGCACTGCTGCCTCGACCAGGCCCTGGAGCTGGCTCAGCCAGGGGCCGAGCACGGCGATGGCCAGAGCGGCCGACAGGCCGGCCCCTGCGATGAGCAGGCCGAAGACACTCCATGGCTTCGTGACGCGATCGGCCCAGCGCGCGAAAATGGCAGCCCCCAGCGCGAGCCCGGTGAGATAGGTTGCGAGCAGGACGGAGAAGGCGAAGCTGCGCGTGCTCATGAAGGGCACGATCGTCTGCGACCACACCACCTCGTAACCCAGCGCGATGCCGCCTGCGACCGAGTAGAGGGCGATGGCCAGCGCGGCCGAAGGCGAGAAGCCGCTATCGGTCGGCTTGACCGCGTCGACGCTTGCGACACCTGCCTTAGCGTTCGTTGCAAGCGCCGCGAGGGCCGCAACCAGGCAGATTGCGGCGGCCACGAGCGCCGAGCCGCGCATGCCGACCGCGGGAATGACAAGGAACGAGGCGAGCAGTGCACCGGTGATGGCGCCCGCTGTATTGGCCGCATAGAGCCGGCCGCCGACCTGACTGACATCGTCGCGCCGGGTGGCGGCGAAACGCGTCAGTGCCGGCAGCGTGCCGCCCATCAGCACGGCGGGCAAGCCGACGAGCGCAAACACCATCGCCCAGGCGAGCGGCGGTGTCGTCAATTCGAGGCGGGCAAAGAGCGGAGCTGCCTGCGACAGGCCGATGGTCGCAGCCATGGCGAGGATGGCGACGCCACCTTCGAGAGCGGCGTAGAGACGCAAGGGCTGAAGGTTGCGGTCGGCAATCGGTCCAAAGATCAGGCCGCCGATCGCGAGGCCGGCGAAGAAGGCGCTGACGCCGGTCGTCACGGCATAGACCTCGACCCCGACCACGGTCGAGAGCTGCCTGATCCAGATCACCTGGAGGATCAGCGCGGCCGTACCTGAGAGGAACAGCAAGCCGGCTGGCAGGGTGAGCGCAGCACGGACAACCGGCGTGGCGCGATCCCGGATCGCCCCAGCGCCGCGACGTCGCCTCGACGCTTCTGTCCCCACGCTCATGCCGGCTTTCAGCTTAAGGCCCATTTGAAGGAGACCAGCCGGCGCCTCGCGACGCCGGCTGGCACCATACCTGAGTTACAGGCTCACTCCAGACCACGCTTCCTGAACGACTCGTCGATCTTCCTGTCCACCTGTTTGCGGACCTGATCGACGCCGAAGCTCGCGGGCCGCTGGCTCGGGGGATATTCCACGAAGCTCTCGAGGAATTGCGTGGCTTTCATCACCCCCTGGGCGGCGAGATAGGCGTTCTCGGTCCGCCACTGATCGTACCCGCTGCCGGAGATCTCTGCATGCTCGTAGGGGTCCATGCGCAGATTGAACATCTTGGGCAGGCGCAAAGGAGTGAAGGGATTCGCCCAGACATCCATCTGGCCAGGCTGCTCCTGCTTTTCGAAGACGAGTTTCCAGTTGTCGAAGCGCATCGCGACGAGGGCGCCATCGTCGTTGAAATAGTAGAACTCGTTGCGTGCGCTCTTGTCGGATTTGCCCGTGAGGTAGTCGATCTGGTTGAAACCATCGAGATGGTTGCGGAAGGTCGTCGGGTTGCCCTGCGGCTGCCAGCCCTTGAGGAGGCGATCCTTCACGGCCGTGTCACCAGCCGCAGCGAGCAGCGTCGGGAACCAGTCGAGGCCCGAGACGATGCCAGTGGCGATTTCGCCCGGCTTGACCTGGCCCGGCCAGCGGATCATGGCCGGCACGCGGAACGCGCCTTCCCAGTTCGTATCCTTTTCCGAGCGGAACGGTGTCGTCGCTGCATCCGGCCAGGTGAAGGCGTTGGGGCCATTATCGGTCGTGAAGACGACGATGGTGTTGTTGGCAATGCCGAGATCGTCCAGCGTCTTCAGCAGCTTGCCGACATTCTGGTCCATCTCCCACATGCCGTCGGCGTATTCGTTACCCGCCATGCCGCTCTTGCCGCGAAACTCCGGCCGCACATGCGTGAAAACATGCATGCGAGTGAAATTCATCCAGGTGAAGAACGGCTTGTTGGCGCGTACCTGCCTCTGCATGAAGTCGATCGCGGAACCCGTAGTCTCGTCGTCGACAGTTTCCATGCGCTTGCGCGTCAGTGGGCCCGTATCTTCGATCTTGCCATCGGCGGAGGTCCTCAGAACGCCCCGCGGCGACATCAGTTTGACGAATGTCGGATCATCCTTCGGCCAGTTGGGCCGTTCCGGCTCTTCCTCAGCGTTCAAATGATAGAGGTTGCCGAAGAATTCATCGAAGCCATGATTGGTCGGCAGGTACTCGTCCTTGTCGCCAAGGTGGTTCTTGCCAAATTGACCCGTGGCGTAGCCGAGCGGCTTGAGGGCCTGGGCGATGGTAATATCGCCTTTCTGCAGACCTACCGGGGCGCCGGGGATACCAACCTTCGAAAGCCCGGTGCGCAGCGGCGTCTGCCCGGTGATGAAGGAGGATCTCCCCGCCGTGCAGCTGTTCTCGGCGTAGTAGTCCGTGAACATCATGCCTTCCCGGGCGAGGCGGTCGATGTTCGGCGTCTTGTAACCGACCACCCCATGCGTATAGGCGCTGATGTTGGCCTGGCCGACGTCATCCCCGAAAATGACAAGGATATTGGGTTTGGCGGGAGGCGCAGTCTGGGCCTTCGCTGCTCCGCCGGATAACCCTAGCGTCAGTGCCAGGGCTGCGGCGGCCATGAACTTGTGGCGTTCCATGAATCAGTCCCGGTGCCGGATCGACGCTCCGGGCCAGCCCGACAGCCGCCGGACGCGGCCCATGCGCGCCGGGCGACGGTCGCATGGGGGCGGCAAGGGCTTAAGCCTGTAACAGTTACGGTAAGCTAAGAGAGCGGCGGGCGACCAGTTCAGCCGGCGAGAGCCTTTGACACCGATTGGACTGCCTGCGCAGCGATCATGTCGATGGTGCTCGCACAAGGCACGTCGCGTTCGGTCTCATCGACGAAGTCGGAGCAGATGATCTCTCCGCTGCGCAGATCGGTGGCGCACCAGGAAAAGCGCTGGCAGGTCGACATCGGATGGACCGCGATGTCGAGCGCGTAAGTCTCGTCGGGGTGCAGGAGGAGTTTGCTGATCGCGATCGCGGCAGCTCTGCGCTCGGCAGACGGCATCGCGAACAGTCTGAAGCCGGCTGTGACGAGCCGCTTCATGATGGTTTCGATAAGCAGGTCGCCATGAACTGCCGCAAGCCGGGCCGCGCGGTCCGTCAGGTTCTTGATGATGATTGTCGGCAGGCTGGCGCCGGCGGACGCGATCCTCGCTGGCTCGGTAGCGAAAGCCGGTCTCGTGGATCCATTCCCTGACGGCCGCCACGTAAAGGATGGAACGTAGCTGCCGGGTGGCATCGCGATTCTGACGGGAGCGCTTGCTCCCGCCGTCTCGTAATAGGTTGCCAGCGCCGAGCGCAGGCGTGTCGCCTCGATCCGCACGATCGGGTCGGTGCCAGGGTCGAAACTGTCGTCGCGGCCGAAGACATCGACGCCGATCGAGTAGGCCTTGATACGGTCGGAATGGCCCGCAACGGTTTGCGTGACGACAAAAGAGAGGAAGCGCCGGTTGCGCTCGGAAAGGCGCAAGGCCTCGTGCGCCAGCAGAGTGTCCAACGCTGCAAGGACGAGTTGGGGAGGAGGATTCCCGTCATGCAGCCTTGCAATGCGCCCGCCCATCACTCGCCTCGACAGCTAGGACTGAAGAAAGCCCGTAATTAGCTCTTGAAAGCCCAATGATGCCCTGCGAGCCAGCATGGATCAAGGCAGTATTCGATGAATTCCGCCAGAATCCGGGTCGGCTCCCTTAAGAAAGACCTAGCCGGATCAAGATATCTTGTTCTGTCGCGGAGACGAGGGCGTCGTATTCCCTGGCTCGCGCCGGGCCCACAGGCAGTGTCGATTTCGTCCAATAGGACTCGGCCTCGCAGGCTGCCTCATAAGCCTCGCACAGCTCTGCAAAGCCGGGGTCGCGGGCGAATTTTTCCCGCAGCTGCGCGCGCCGTTCTGGCCAGCGCAGCAAGAGCCTCGTTAATCCACGCTTTTTCGCCTGCTCCATGGCAGCCTCCGGCCGAAGCACTGAGGGCCCGCATCTGCAGGGCATACTGCCAGCGTGGCGCAGTTTTGCGCGCCTGGAACTGTTGCCTGTAACCGTAACGGCAAGACCTGCGCCCCTTCGACAGCAGAGTATGGTCCCGCGCCGCTTCCGGCGGCGCGGGATAGTGGTGCAGGTAGCCTCAGGCCGCGGCTGCCCGCAGATCCTCGCCAAGCTCTTCGCTGACGATGTTCACCCAGTAGCGAATGCCGTCGGGAATGATCTCGTCGTTGAAGTCGAAGAGCGGCGTGTGAAGTCCCTTGAAGGAGCCGTCCGCCTCGACGCCATTGCCGATGCGCATGAAGGCGCCCGGCTTGATCTGCATCATTTCGGCGAAATCCTCGGCCCCGGTTCCCGGCCGGATCGCCCCATTGACATTGGCGGCGCCGACCGAAGCGGACGCGGCGGCCACTGCGACTGCGACCTGATCCGGCTGGTTCCGCAAGGCGCTCGGTCCGCGCCGATAGGAGGCCTCCGCGGTGCAGCCCCAGGCTTGCGCGGTTGCCGCGGCAAGTTCAGCAATCCGTCGCTCGACCAGATCGCGGATTTCCGGCGCGTAGGTGCGCGCCGTACCGCCGATGACGAGCTCTGCCGGGATGACATTGCTGGCTTCCGCCGAGCCGGCATGGACATAGCCGACGCTGATCACGGCGGTGTCGAGCGGCGCGACATTGCGCCCGATGATGCCCTGCAATCCGAGCACGAAATGGGCCTGGGCATAGGTGATGTCGGTCGAGAGGTGAGGCTGCGAGCCGCCATGCCCACCGACTCCGCGGAAGATCACCTGCCAGCTATCGGCCGCAGCCAGCATCGGGCCGTTGCACGTGCCGAAGGACGAGGCCAGCATGCCTGGTGAGTTATGCAGCCCGTAGATCGCATCGCAGGGGAAGCGCGCGAATAGCCCGTCCTTCAGCATGGCGAGCGCTCCGCCGCGCCCTTCCTCCGCCGGCTGGAAGATCAGATTCACGCTGCCGGCGAAATCGGGGTTCTCGGCGAGGTAGCGCGCCGCGCCGAGCAGCATGGTCGTGTGCCCGTCATGGCCGCAGGCATGCATGCGGCCCGGATTCTGCGAGGCATAGGGCAGCCCTGTCTCCTCGATGAGCGCAAGCGCGTCCATGTCGGCGCGCAGTCCGATCGCGCCCTGGCCCGGCCGGCGGCCACGGATGACACCGACTACGCCGGTTCCGCCGACGCCTTCGGTCACCTCGACGCCCCATTCCCGGAGTTTGCCCGCGACCAGCGCGGCCGTGCGGTGTTCTTCCAGGCCGAGCTCCGGATGGGCATGGATGTCGCGCCGGATCGCCGTGAACTCAGCGTGATGCTGGTCGAGCCAGATATCGAACCGCGTTTTCGTCATGTGTGGTCTGTTCCCCATTTTCGTGCACGCAACTGCCGCGGCACCCCGGAGGGCTTGCCTCGGCAGCAACCTGCGACGACAGCGCAGGCGGCGCGTGGCGTATTCCAGAAGAGGAGCCCGTGCTTGGCAAGAGCTCTGAGCGATGGGCGGAACTGCGTTGGGAGCCATGGCGGTCGCGCCAGAGCCCAATCCTCTCAAGTCGGTAGCACGCCCCATCGATCGGGGCGGCATTTGTCCTGGATCAAGGATCGTTCGCCGGGGCGCGCTAGACACATGCCATTGAAATCGACTCTGGCAAGACAGGGATACGTGTCATGACCAATGTCCGGGCGCGGTATTTCGACGAGCGCCTGCCGCGCTATACCAGCTACCCGACTGCGCCACATTTCACGGGCGAGATCGGTGCGGAAAGTTATGGCGATTGGCTGCGGGCGCTGAGGCCCGGAACGAAGGCCTCGCTCTATCTCCACATCCCGTTCTGCCGCTCGATGTGCTGGTATTGCGGCTGCCACACCAGTGTTGCCCTGCGCGACCAGCCGATCGTCGATTATCTCGCAGTCCTGCGCCGCGAGATCGCGCTCGTTGCCGATCGGCTCGCTGCGCCGCTCCAGGTCCAGCATGTCCATTTTGGCGGTGGTACGCCGACGATCATCGCGCCGGACGATTTCCTTCGTCTGGTTGCGCTGTTGCGGGAGCGCTTTGTCATCGCCCCCTCGGCCGAGATCGCCGTCGAGATCGACCCCCGCAGGCTGACAAGGGCGGTGACAGAGGCCTTGGCTGCATCCGGCGTCAATCGGGCGAGCCTCGGAGTCCAGAGCTTCGATCCGGTGGTGCAGGAGGCGATCAACCGCATCCAGAGCGTCGAGCAGACGGCAAGCGTCGTCGCCGGGCTCAGAGCTGCCGGCATCAGCGGCTTGAATTTCGACCTGATCTACGGCCTGCCGAAGCAGACGGTCCGATCTTGCATCGAGACCGTCGAGCGCTGCGTCGCGTTGCGGCCGGACCGCCTCTCGGTCTTCGGCTATGCTCATGTGCCCGGCTTCAAGAAACATCAGCGCAGGATCGACGAGGCGGATTTGCCTGACGGGTTGGAACGTCACGAACAGGCTGAGGCAATGGCCGAGGCGCTGGTCGCCGCCGGCTATGTCCGCATCGGCCTCGATCATTTTGCCCTGCCGGACGATAGCATGGGGCAGGCAGGGGCAGAGGGCGTGCTGCGTCGCAATTTCCAAGGCTACACCACTGACGGCGCCGAGGCGCTGATCGGCTTCGGCGCCTCGGCGATCGGCCGCCTTCCCGGCGGATATGTCCAGAACGAGGTCGTCATCGGCCGCTATGCCGAGCGTGTGCTGAGCGGGGCGTTGGCCACGGCGAAAGGCTTCCGGCTCAGTACTGACGACCGGCTGCGTGCCGAGCTGATCGAACGCCTGATGTGCGATCTCACGGTCGATATCGGCGCCGTCTGCGCCAAGCACAAGGCGAACCCGGAGGATCTGGCGCCATCCTTCCCGCGACTGAAGGCGCTGGCGCAGGACGGGGTCATTCACTTCGACGGCAGTCGCGTGCTGATGCCGGAGGATTCGCGCCTGCTTGTCCGCAAGGTGGCCTCGGTCTTCGATGCCTATCTCGCTCAGCCGGGGCGCAGCTACAGCCGCTCGGTCTGAGCGCAGATGCATCCAATGCCTCGGCGGCGCAGTGCGGTGCCGAGAATGTGTCGTGTTCACGACATCGGCGAGGCCTGGGCGACCGCTGTCTCCCAATAGGGCGGATTCCCGAAACTCTGGCGCAGATGTTCCGTCAAGGCGCGTACCTTGACGGAGGCTGCGCGGTCGCGGGGATGGGCGACGTGGACTTCAGCGCCTTCGGCCTCGATCCCGACATCGACGATCTGCAGGTCGCCGCGGGCGACCTGCTCATGGACGACAAAGGTCGGCAGCAAGGTGATGCCAAGCCCTGCCAGGGCGGCGTCGCGCATCATCAGCCCGTTATTGACGCGCACGGCCGGCTGCGCTCGCACCACGACTGCGCCGCTCTCGCTGTGAAACCGCCAGTCCGAGTCCCGGTTCATGTAGAGGATCGCGCGATGCTGCCTGAGTTCGATCAGCGTCCCCGGTCTGCCACAGGCATCCAGATAGGCAGGCGAGGCGACGAGGACGCGGCGGCTGCTCGCAATGTGCCGCGCGACAAGTCGCGTGTCATGGATTGGGCCATGGCGGATGACGGCATCGTAGCCATCCGCCGCCGCATCGACGAAGCGATCCTCCAGCTCCAGTGCCAGCTCGATCTTGGGGTTGGTCGCCAGGAAGGAAAAGATCGCCGGGCCGAGATGCAGGACCCCGAAGCTGACGGGTCCGGAGATCCGCAGTGGTCCGACCAGCTCGCTTCGCCGTTCGGCGAGTTCTGCCACGGCCTCCTCGGCCTCGCGCAACAAGCGCCTGCCGCGCTCCAGGAAGGCGGTGCCGCCTTCGGTCAGCGACAGCTTGCGGGTGGTTCGCTGCACAAGTCGCGTGCCCACCAGCCGTTCCAGCTCCGCCAGCCGTTCGCTGACCACGGATTTGGCCAGTCCCATGCGCTGGGCCGCAGCGGTGATCGATCCGGCTTCCGCGACCATCACGAATGCCGCGACTCCGTCGAGCTTCATCATTGTTCGCTATTTCCGGAAACCAGTTTCGCTTTCTGGCGGCTACTCCAGACAATGGCGCAGCGCCATCATCTCGTCGAGAGCAAGGCCGTGCCCTGGAGTGCCCGGCCGGACATGAGGAGAGATCGCGATGCTTCGCTTCCTGGCCGCCGCTACCGGCGCCCTTCTTTTCGCTGCCCCCGCGTTGGCTCAGATTGTTCCGTTTCCGGCGGGTTTCCGCACGCAGGAGATCCCGACCAACGGTACGACGTTGCACGTACGGGTCGGCGGACAGGGGCCGGCGGTCGTCCTGCTGCACGGCTATGGTGAAACCGGCGACATGTGGGGCGAGATGGCGGCCGATCTCGCGCGGGACCGGACCGTGATCGTTCCCGACCTGCGTGGCATGGGCCTTTCGGCCATCCCCGAAAAGGGCTTCGACAAGAAGAACCAGGCCGCCGACATTGCCGGCGTCCTCGATGCCCTGAAGGTGGACCGGGCGGAGCTGGTGACCCATGACATCGGCAACATGGTCGGATTTGCGCTTGCCGCCGGGTATCGCGATCGCGTGACGAAGTTCGTGCTGATCGATGCCCCCTTGCCGGGCGTCGGCCCCTGGGAGGAGATCCTGAAGAATCCGCTGCTCTGGCACTTTCGCTTCGGCGGCCCCGACATGGAGCGGCTCGTCGCCGGCCGCGAGCGCATCTATCTCGATCGCTTCTGGAATGAATTCTCGGCGACCCCCAGCCGGTTCAGCGAAGCTGCGCGAGAGCATTATGCGGCGCTCTACGCCAGGCCGGGGGCGATGCGCGCGGGCTTTGCCCAGTTCGCCGCCTTCGATCAGGATGCTGTCGACAACAAGGCCTTCCTGGCAAAGGGCAAGCTGACGATCCCTGTGCTGGCGATCGGGGGGGAGAAATCCTTCGGACTGGGCATGGCTGCGGTCATGAAGTTCGCAGGCGAGAACGTCCAGGGCGCGGTTGTGCCCGGTAGCGGACATTGGATCATGGAGGAGAATCCTGCGGCGACCGTCGCTCTGGTCCGCAGCTTCCTGGATGCCGGGCGACCATGAGAGCGGCGACCCGGTCGCGTCGGAGCGCCGCTGCCTTCGACCGGATCATGCGTCGCCGTCACCTATACGTTCACTGAACCGGAAGGGCCGATCTGCCGAAGCGGAGGCCCCTCTGTCCAACAGGGTCGAGCGCTGGCGATAACGGTCCACTGAGCGAGAGCGCGCATCTGCCCTGCGACGGCCAGCCGGGCCGCTCATTCACGAATAAAAATCGAGAGGATCCTGCCCGCGGCAGTGCGCAAGGCCGCGCCTCCGGTCTTCCCCGGCGATTGTCAGGCGCTGCGTCGGGCGGGGGTGCGGCAGACCTTGGTGGCGCGGCCTGCAAGGTCCTGCTGCCACGGGAGGAGAAGCAATTCGTCGGAAGGTGTAGGGAGCCTACTGCTCCGGGCGATCCGCCTATAGGCTTCATCCGAACGAGGCGCGCCCTATTCCCATCGTTCCGGTTCCGCTTTTGCACGCTAGCGTTCTGCCGGAGCAGGGAAGGGGAGCGCCATGCCCATCATCGATGTGGACTTCGGTGATGATGTCGTCGTCAGCCACCCCGATCTCGTCAATCTCTATGGCTGTGCGATCGGCTCGGGCACACGGATCGGCCCCTTCGTCGAGATCCAGCGCGGCAGCCGCATCGGCCGGCGCTGCAAGATATCCTCGCATTCCTTCATCTGTGAGGGGGTGGTGCTCGAGGATGAGGTCATGATCGCCCATGGCGTGATGTTCACCAATGACCGCATGCCGCGCGCGGTCAGGCCGGGGGGATCGCGAGAGGCGCAGGCATGGGCCCAGGACGCCACGGTCGTGCGCCGAGGGGCGTCGATCGGCTCGAATGCCACCATTGGCTGTGGGGTCGAGATTGGAAGCTACGCCGTGGTCAGCTGCGGCGCAGTCGTGATGCGTGATGTGCCGGCCCGCGCGGTGGTCGCCGGGGTCCCGGCCAGCGTCATCGGCCATGCCGGAGCCAACGCCACTGCGCCCAGGTTGTTTGAAACCGTACTGGGGGAAACCTCATGATCCCATTTCTCGATCTCAAGGCTCAGTTCAAGACGGTGCAGGAGCCGCTTGAGGCGGCCGTCCTCTCCGTCCTGCGCAGCGGCAACTATGTCCTGGGCGAACCGGTCGCGGCCTTCGAGCGCGCGTTCGCTGAATATTGCGGTGTCGGGGAAGCCGTGGCCGTGAGCAGCGGCACAGCAGCCCTGCACCTGGCCCTGCTCGCGGCCGGTGTCGAGCCCGGGGACGAGGTGATCACGGTACCAATGACCTTCGTCGCAACGGTGGCCGCGATCCACTATGCGGGAGCGAAGGCGGTTCTGGTCGATGTCGATCCCACCAGCTTCACGATGTCGCCGGAAGCCTTCGAGGCTGCCATCACGCCGGCGACCCGTGCCGTCGTGCCCGTCCATCTCCATGGCAGGCTTGCCGATATGGCGGCGATCGGCGCCATCGCCAATCGCTACGGCATCACCGTGATCGAGGATGCTTCCCAGGCCCATGGCGCGGAGCGCGATGGCATGCGGGCAGGCGCCTTCGGCTCATATGGCTGCTTCAGCTTCTATCCCGGCAAGAATCTCGGGGCCTGCGGCGAGGGGGGCGCGGTGGTCACTCACGATTCCAAGGCCGCTCAGCTGCTGCGCAGCTTGCGCGACTGGGGGCAGGAGGGACGATCCAATCACGTCAGGCCCGGCTTCAATCTGCGCCTCGACGCGATCCAGGCCGTGGCGCTGCAGGTCAAGCTGCCCTATCTCGATGGCTGGACACAGAAGCGCAGACGGATCGCTTCGGCCTATGAGCGGCTGCTGGGCGACACTGAGCTGCAGCTTCCGGCTCCGGCCCGGCGTGCGGAACACGTCTTTCATGTCTACGCGATCCAGAGCGAAGAGCGGGACAGGCTGCGGACGGGACTCGCCAAGGCGGGGGTTTCGACCGGCATCCACTATCCCCGCCCGGTTCATCTGCAGCCGGCCTATGCCGGGTTGGGTTACGTGCCCGGCGACTTTCCAGTCTCGGAGCGGCTGGCGCGGCGTTTTCTCTCGCTGCCGATCTTCCCGGAACTTGTCGCACCCCAGCTGGCGCGGGTCGCTTCCGCTCTTATCCGGTGCTGCGAGGAGCGGCACGTCCACGCGGCCGATGCGTGAAGCCATTGATCGTCACCACGCGCAGTTTCCCGGTGGGGGAGTCCTTTGGGGCGCCAAAGTACAATGAAACGTTTGAAACTGGGTCCGACAAATGCAGCTTATCGGGGATTGGCGGTTAACATAAGTTAACCCTTCGGGCCATCGCGCGGCCTTGGCGGAGGGGGGTTATGCATCGCATCCAGTCGGCCGTGGCATCGAACCATGCGGGCGTCGCGCGGGAACGCGTGTGGTGCCTGACATGCCCGTTGCGGCAGATCCCCGCGCTCCATGGCGTGTCGGATGCGGATGCTACGACCCTGGAAGAGTTCAAGCAGGGGCAAAGGTTTGCGGAAGCCGGTAGCGTGATCCTGGAACGAGGCGCGCGGCCGGGCCTGTTCACGCTGTTCTCCGGTTGGGCTGCAGAGTACCGGGCTCTGGGGTCCGGCGAGCGTCAGCTCGTCGCCATCCTCCTCCCCGGGGATCTGATCGGTCTCGATACGGTGATGGCGGGCCCCTCAGAGAGCACCATCATTGCCCTGACCCCCGTCATGCTGTGCAGTTTCGCTGCTGCGAGAGTCGACGAGATGTTCCGGCACGAGAGCTTCATGCGGAGTATCACGCGTGCTGCGGTTGCCGGGCGCCGCCGCCTCGTGGATTCGCTGACCGCGCTCGGTGCGGGGCGGACGTCTCGTGCGCTCGCCCATTTCGTCGTGACGTTGCACGATCGCCTGCAGATCCGGGGGCTGATGCATGACGGGGGCTTCAAGACGCCGCTCGGGAAACGCCACCTGGCGGAGGCTTGCGGAGTCACCGGGGTTCACCTGCATCGCGTCATGCAATTCCTGCAGGCTGAGCGGGTGATGTCCTTCGCGACCGGCCAGTTCAGCATTTACGACATGGAGCGGCTACGCCGTATGGCTGGTCTCTCCGTCAATGGTGCAGAGGCAGAGACAGTCCTCTGATGAGGTCTTCACGATTTTTTGTCCTAGAGGGTGAGCTGAAAAGGTAACATTTGTTTGGTTCGCCGAATAATTTTCTTTGGCCGGCTTAGAATTGATGTAAAATTTAATACATGGAGAAAGCGGCGGCAGTTCTCCTTTTAGACTTATTTCTGGCAAAATTATGGGGCGATGCGCTTTTAATTCGAGGATATTGTTATGATATTCGAAAATATACATGAGAATCTGCCGCTCATGGCCGATCGGCGGCCATCCTTGACTCGCTCGGGAGCCGAAGAGATTTCGCGTCTCCGAGAGCAGCCTGCCGCCATCGTCATCATCGAAGCCAGGCAATTGATCCGTGATTGCCTGGCTTCATCCCTGCTCTCTCAAAGTCGTGATTACGAGGTCGAGACGTTTTCGTCGCTGGCGGAATGGCGTCGCGAGCGGTCGAGCCCGCCGAGACCGGGAACGGTGGTTTTGCGCTATGTGAGCGGTCCGCGCTGCCGCAAGGAGATCGAGCGGGAGATCGAGGAGCTTGCCGCGGATGGCGATGTCTCGCTGGTTCTGCTTTCGGATACCGAGGACGTCGACGAGATGCTGGAGGCCATCGCGACCGGCGCGAAAGGCTATATCCCGACAACGCTTAGCCTCGACGTGGCACGCGGCGCGATGAGCCTGGTGCGTTCGGGCGGAGTGTTCATTCCGTCGGGGAGTCTGTTGTCGCGTCGCGCCGGCAAGCCGGGAGACCCGGTCGGGCCCCGGCAGATGTTCACACCCAGGCAGGCGGCAGTGCTCGAGGCCGTGCAGCATGGAAAGGCGAACAAGGTGATCGCCTATGAGCTCGACCTGAAGGAAAGCACCGTCAAGGTTCATGTCCGCAATGTCATGCGCAAGCTCGGTGCGCATAACAGGACAGAGCTCGCGGTCCTGAGCTTCAACTTGCCAGGCTCCGGTCGGTAGGGCGGGGCAGAGGAAGAGCGCGCCCGACAGGTGATACCCGGCCGGGCGCCGGGATCGTGAGGCTCGCTCGAGCAGGATCGCTCAGCCGTGGCTCTGGTCGAGATGGCCGAGGTCGCGGCCGGGGTCGAGGCGATCCCGCACGCGCTGCTTCAGCGCCTTCACGTCGGGGAAGCCGCCATCATTCTTGCGGTCCCAGATCAGCACGTCGTCATAATGGATCTGGAAGGTCCCGCCTGTACCCGGCAGGAGCGCGACTTCGCCAAGATCGGGGCCGAAGGTCGAGAGCAGTTCCTGGGCCATCCAGGCCGATCGCAGCAGCCAGTTGCACTGTGTGCAGTAGGTGATGGCAATGCGGGGGCGCTTCGTGTCCGACATGGCGGGAGCCTTGGCTTGCGAGCAGAGAATCCGTTCCGGGCTCGGAACGCTTGCGAGCGCTCATGCCAAAATACGCCTGACGGAACAAGCAACGCGACGACAGGGCTGATCCCGTCGTCGCGCAGGCGTGGGCCGGCCTGATCGAGGCTGGCCTCAGCTCACATCTTCTTGCCGTCCTTGTCGTACTGCTTGAGGAAGGCGGTGAGATCCTTGATCTCCTGTTCGTTCTTGATGCCGGCGAAGACCATCTTGGTGCCGGGGATCTTGGCCCGCGGATCCTTGATGTACTCGGCGAAGACGGTCTCGTCCCAGGTGATGCCGGAGTTCTTGTTGGCGTTGGAGTAGCTGTAGCCCTCGACGGAGCCGGAATGCCGACCGAAGAGACCGTTCAGGATGGGCCCCACCGTATTCTTGGCACTTTCGCCAAGCTGGTGGCAGGCGCGGCACTTGTTCCAGGAGCGCTCGCCGGCGGCGACGTCCTGGGCTTGGGCTGAATTCCCGAAGATCGCGGCAGCGATCAGGATCGTGGCGCAGGCAATCGCTTTCATCATGGTTCCTTCATCGGCAGCGGGCCGCACGGAATCGCGCGGCGGGAAATTCAGAATGCTTCTAATCGGCGCCTGGGCCAATCACGTGAACATGTCGGCGGTGATGCCGGCATACCAGCCGATGTTCTCGGCCTGGGTCTGCTTGCGCAGCTCGTCGCTCTCGTCGGGCTGCGAGACAAAGGTCTCGACAGCGGCGATTTTGCCGTCTTTCGGCTCATATCGACCGCCAACCTTGATGGCGTCGTCGGTGTCGACCAGGCTCCAGCAGGTGTTGACGTAGCGCGGCGGGAAGGTGCGCGACCCGGACAATTCGCCGCGGATGACCATGGCCGCGACCTTGGCCTGGCTGTTGGCCGAGAAGGCGGATTTCGGCATGTCGCCAGCGATGCAGGCATCGCCGAGGACGAAGATGGCGGGATCGGCTGCCGACTTCATCGTCGCGGGATCGATGGCGCAATAGCCGCCGGCGGGCGCAAGTCCAGCCTCGCGCGCGATCGCGCCCGCCATCTGGGCCGGGATGACATTGACGAAGGCACAGTTCTTGTAGGTTTCGAAGCCGGTCACCACGGTGTTGGTCTTGGGATCGACCGACTTGATGCCGTCATGCACCTTGGGGCCGAGCCACTCGATCATCGTGCCGTAGCGTTTCTCCCAGTCGGGTTGGAAGACGCCCTGCTTGGAGAAGCTCTCCTTCGGATCGAGGATGACGATCTTCGCCTGCTTGCGCCCGGTCTGCATCAGGACATGGGCGAACATCGAGGCACGCTCATAGGGACCTGGCGGGCAGCGATAGGGATTGGGCGGGGTGATCATCACGATCAGGCCGCCATCCGGCACCGCATCGAGCCGCTCCTTGATCAGCCGGGTCTGGCGGCCGGGCTTCCAGCCATGCGGCATCGCTTCCTCGGCCTCCTTCGACCAGCCCGGGACGGAATCATATTTGAGGTCGATGCCAGGGGAGAGCACGAGCCGATCATAGGGCAGGCGCTCGCCGGTGGAGAGCACGACCTCTTTCTTGTCGCGGTCGATCGCGGTGGCGCGGGCGCGCGCAAGCGTGATGCCGTTGTTCTTCGTCAGCGCGTCATAGCCATGGACGAGCTCGTCATAGCTCTTGAACCCGCCGATAAAGAGGTTGGAGTGAAAGCAGGTCTGGTAGCGCTCATTCTCCTCGACCAGCGTCACCGCAATGGCGCCATTGCTGTCCTTGGCGATGTAGCGGGCTGCAGTCGCACCGCCCGCGCCGCCACCGACCACGACGACGCGCGGCTTCGCCTGGCCAAGCACTGCGGGGGCGCCAAGGGTCGTCGCTCCGGAGAGCGCCAGCCCGGACAGAACCAGTGAACGGCGATCGATCAGCATCTCTCTCTCCCCATTATCGTCAGTGAACCCGGTGATCCCTGATCCCGGCAGGCCTTCTGCGGGCCTATCCAACCTTCATGTAGCCAAAGCCCTTGGCCTGCAGCGCAGCCACGGCTGCCACGCCCGACGGCACGAAGCTGATAAACGCGGCATCGCGCGCCTTGGCCTTGTCGAGCTTCAGCCGATCGAAGGTGATCTCGCAGAGATGAACCTTGAGACCGTTCTTTGCGACATCCTCGATCCGCTCGAAAATCTTGGGCACCATGGCCTCGTCGCGCCAGCTGGTGTCGGTAAGGTCGTTCAGGAAGAACTTCACGCCCTGTCCATGCGCGACGACGACCAACTGCAGGGCGAACGGATCGGCACCATAGGCAGAGTAATGGTTTGCGATGTTGGTCAGCATCTGAACGAAGCGCTGCGGATCGCCGAAATCACAATGATAGACACAGGCGACATCGGCTTCCTTCTGAAGGTCGGTCAGCTTGAGGTCACGCGGCGCTGCCCCTGCTGGTGTTGCTGCTGCGGCAAGGCCGGAGGCCGCTGCGAGAAGCATGCTGCGACGAGTGGCGTCCGCTAATGAATGTGACATTTGGCCCTCCCTCGGGTTTCGCCGGCTTCCGGTCTATGGAGCTGGTTTGAGGCTGCCGTAATAGCTTGCCAGCGCCTCGACCTCTTCCTGGCTCAGGCGCCCGGCGATGGTGCGCATCACCTGGTTCTCTCGCTGCCGGTCCCTGTAGCTGTTCATCAGTGCGATGAACTGGTCGACGGGGACGCCGACGATGGCAGGAATTCCTCCATCATGGCGCCCGCTGGTCTGGTGGCAGGCGGTGCATTCCGACGAAAGATACTCGCCGAGCGCGCGATCGCCGGCCGCCTGTGCGCAGGACATCACGGGGATCAGCGCCGCAAAACCGACCAGGGCGGCCAGGGCCACCCGGGATGCGCACTTTGCGGTGGCGCAGCCTGTCCCCATCAATCCACCTTGGGGGCGGTCTTGGAATCGGGCGTCACATCCAGCACGGCGGCCCGCCCGGTGATCTTTACCTCGGCCTTGCAGTCCTTCATGCAAGGCTCCTTGCCCCAGAACGCCTTCTCGGTGGTTTCGCGGTCATCGTCATAGAAGGTCGACGCGTTCGGAAGTTTGACGCTGGTGAAATTCTTATCGGACAGCTCGAACTCCTCGTCCTTCACGATGTCGTTGAGGTAGAGCAGATAGGCTGTCAGGGCGTAGATCTCGTCCGGTGAGAGCGACTGCGCATTGCCATAGGGCATGGCGCGGCGGATGTAGTCGTAGACGGTGGAGAGATCGGGCCAGAACGAGCCGATCGTCTTCTCCGGACGGTCCGAGGTCAGGCTGCCCTGGCCGCCTGCCAGCACGGGCCAGCGGCCATTGCCCTGCCCGAACTCGCCATGGCAGCTCGCGCATTGCGTCTGGAAGATCTCGTCGCCCTGCTTCACCGTGCCCTTGCCGGGCGGCAGGCCCATGCCGTCGGGCCGCACGTCGATGTCCCAGGCCTTGATCTCTTCCGGCAGCGCCAGGCGGCCGAGATTGAGTTTCGCGTGCGCGGGCTGGCCGGCGGCATGCGGCACGGGCTTGGGCTGGGCCTGCTTCTGAGGTTGCGCGATCAACGGGCCGGCTGCGACGACGGCGAGCGCCGCGAAACCCGCAAGCAGGGCGAGCTTAGGCGATCTCGACATTCTCGGTCTCCCCATTCGCCCGGACGAGCCAGGTCTGAATGCCGTTATTGTGGTAGATGGAATTGACGCCGCGCACCTTGCGCAGCTCGTCCTTGGTCGGCTGGACATAGCCGGTGGAATCCATGGCGCGGGACTGGATCAGCAGTTCCTGGCCGGCCCAGTCGAAATCGACATAGAAGCGGGTCAGCGACTTATCGAGAACGGGGCCGTCGATGCGGGCACTCTGCCAGTTCTTGCCGCCGTCGAGCGTGACGTCGACACGCTTGATCGTGCCGCGTCCCGACCAGGCCAGCCCGGACAGCACATTGCGCCCCTTGTGCTTCAGCGGCGCCTGCGGCGAGGGATTGGTCACCACGGATTTGGCGTCCATGATGAAGGTGAAGCGGCGCGAGCGGCCATCCGCAAGAAGGTCGGTATATTTCGAGGTTTCCTCGCGCGCCATCCAGGGTTTGTCGCCGACTTCGATGCGGCGCAGCCACTTGACCCAGAGATTGCCTTCCCAGCCGGGGATGACGGCGCGCAGCGGATAGCCCTGCTCGGGCCGCAGCGCCTCGCCGTTCATGGCGAAGGCGATGAGCACGTCACCCAGCGCCTTCTCGAGCGGGAGCGAACGGTTCATGCCGGAGGAATCCGCACCTTCCAGCATCAGCCATTTGGCGGTCGACTTCACACCCGCTTCTTCGAGCAGGGCCTTCAGCGGCACGCCCGTATACATGACGTTATGGACCATGCCGTGGGTGAACTGGCAGCCATTGAGCTGCGCGCCGCGCCATTCCATGCCGGAATTGGCGGCGCATTCGAGGAAGTAAACGCGGTTCTGCCGCGGCATACGCCGGATGTCCTCCATGGTGAAGACCAGCGGCTTTTCGACCAGGCCGTGGATCATCAGGCGGTGATTGGCCGGCTCGATATCGGCGATGCCGCCGTGATGGCGCTCGAAGCACAGGCCGGACGGCGTGATGATGCCGTCGAGTTCATGGAGTGGCGTGAAGTTGACCGAGGATTCCGGGGATGCCGTCAGCCAGGAGACGTCCCGGCGCATGACATGTTTCTCATGGCGCGAGGGCATTCCGTAGGGCCGCTTGTCGACGCCTTCGCCGAGATAGCGGTTCCAGTCCTGGACGTCGGTGATCAGCGGGTCGGGAGCCCCGGCGCGGGCACCGGTAGCCGAGGCGGCCAGCCCCGCGCCAGCCATTCCGGCCGCGCCGAGGAAGCGGCGCCTGCTCAGGCTTTCGCGGTTGCGGGGGGAGGTCATGGCGGCAGATTCCTCTGGATTGGGAGGGTTCAGGGAGGATGGCGCGGGTCAGGCGCCGGTCACCTTGACGGCGTCGTTTGGCGTGATCGAAACGGTCTTGGTGCGGGCGACATGGTCGCGGACCACGTCCCAGATCGGCGGCCCTTGCGTGCCCTCGTTGACGCTGGCCCAGCCGGCGACGACGTATTTCCGGGACGCATCGATCGGCTTGCCGGATTTCAGATGCGTCAGCCCGGAGATGCGGCTGCCCATCGGCTTGCCGATATCGATGGCGTAGCCCATGCCGCCGATGCGGACCATGTCGCCGCCGCCCTGGAAATAGGGATCGGGGTGGAAGATATTGTCGGCGACGTCCTCGAGGATCTCCTTGAGCTGGGCGCCGGTCATCTCCATGCGGTAGCAGTTGGGATAGGTGATCGCGGTCGCGTTGGTGATCGCCTCCCAGGTGATCGGCTCGCCGGGAAGCAGCGTCCCGCCCCAGCGGAAGCCGGGGGAGAGTGCGATCTCGGCGTCGCGCTGGCTCATCATGGCGTCGCAGATCAGGTCGTCGAAGGTGCCGTTGAAGTTGCCGCGCCGGTAGAGCAGCGACTCGGTCCGTCCGATCTCGCGGGCGAGGTCGGCGGCGAAGGGCTCGCGGAGCTTCCTGACCAGCGCCGCCATTTCGGTATCGGGGGTGATCGCTTCGGAGAAGACCGGCATCAGCTTGAAGCGGATATCGGCGACCTTGCCGTCCTTCACCGCGATGTCGAGCCGCGACAGGAACTTGCCATGCGAGCCGCTGGCGACGAGGGCGGTATTGCCGACGCGCACCACACCGGGCATCGCGTCATGGGTGTGGGCGGTCAGGATGATGTCGAGGCCCTTGACCCGCGCGGCCAGTTTCCTATCGACGTCGAAACCGTCATGCGAGAGCAGCACGACGATGGCTGCGCCCTCGGCACGGGCCTCCTCGACCTGTTTCTGGATCTCCTCCTCGCGGATGCCGAACTCCCAGTCAGGGAACATCCAGCGCGGATTGGCGATGGCGGTACGCGGCAGCGCCTGGCCAATCACCGCAACCTTGACGCCGCCCTTTTCGAAGACCTTGCGCGGCTTGAAGACGGGTTCGTTCCACTCCTTGTCGCGAATGTTCTGGGCGAGGAATGCAAAGGATGCGCTCTCCGCGATCTCCTTGACGCGCTCGGCGCCGAGCGTGAACTCCCAATGGCCGACCATGGCATCGGTCTTCAGGGCCGACATGACGTCGACCATGTCCTGGCCCCTGGTCTGGAGCGAACTCCAGCTGCCCTGCCAGGTGTCGCCGCCATCGAGCAGCAGAACCTTATCGTCTCCGCGTTCGGCGCGGATCGCCTTGACCAGCGTCGCGATGCGGTCGAGCCCGCCCATCCGGCCGTACTGACGGGCAAGCGAGGTGAAGTCGTCGGAGGTCAGGGCAAAGGCGTCGGCCGAGCCCGTGGCGATCTTGAAATGCTCCCGGAACTCCGCGTCGGTCAGGTGCGGCGGCTGACCCTTGGCCTCGCCGACGCCGAGATTGATCGAGGGTTCGCGGAAATGCAGCGGCACGAGCTGGGCGTGGATATCGGTGACGTAGAGAAGCGTCACGGTGCCGAGCGGGTCGAAGCGCAGGATGTCGGCCTGGGACAGGCGCTGCTGCGCGGCTGCGCGGCCGAGCGGGCCCAATCCGGAAGCCAGCGTGATGGCCGCAGCAGCCGATGTTGCCTGAAGAAAATCGCGCCGTGAGATCATGATCCACCCTTGGGCGGCGCGCAGCCGCCCTCATGCGGGGACGTTTCGCCCCGCTTGTCCGTTCGATGCGAGCAACCGGCCGGGTCGCGGCCGGCGAGACATCAGCCGACCGTCAGCTTGTTCTTGGCGGTGTATTCGGAACCGTCATCATCCTTCCAGGTGAAGGTGAATTCACCCGATTCCGTCGCCTTGAAGAAGAAGGACTGGTACGGGTTGGCCGAAATCGCGGGATGCCAATCGGCGGAGAAAACCGGCTTGCCGTTGAAGCTCGCGCTGAACTTGTTGATGATCTTACGCGGAATCGTCTCGCCCTTGGCGTCCTTGCGCTGGCCGGATTCCATCTCGTGCGAGATCAGCGTCTTGATCTCGATCATCTCGCCTGCGGCGGCCTTGGCGGGAACGCGGACCCGCGGGGTGGGCTTGGTGCTCATGGGGTATCCTCACCGTGATCTTGTCGTTGTCGGGGCTGGAACGCGCAGGTCTCAGCCGCCGCAACCGCCGATCGTGACCTTCACATTGGCCTTGGCCATATGCAGCGCGCCGTTCGACATCTCGGCGACGCAGACGATGTTCTGGGTCTGGGCGAGGCGCATGCGGGTCGCGGCCGAGGCCTTGCCGCAGGCTGGCGTGAAGCTGTAGCTGACGATGCCGGGAAGCGGGTTGCCGTCGGCATAGACATGCACGGCCTTGACGTAGTCGGCGTCCGTCATCGGGCTTTCGATCTCGATATTGATCGGGACGACCAGGCCGTTCTCGGCGATTTCGGGAACATCGAGCTTGATCTTGCCCGTGGCGAAGGGCTTGTCGCCATAGAGCTTCTTCAGTTCGTCCGCGACCGTCTTTTCATCCGCGAAGGCGAGCTTGGCGCCGAGAAGGCTGGCCACGGCGGCGAAGGCACCCGCCTTGAGAGCGTGACGGCGCGACAGCCCCGCTTGCTGAAAATCCATTCGGACATCCTCCCTGGAATTATTCTGGTTAGCTCTTGACGACGCGACCGTCCGTCGCACATCATTTCGACATATCGTGATATTGTTTTTTGTGAATGTAAAGGCTTTCAAATCAAGAAAGCCGGGAATGAAGGTCGCATGAAGCGGCCGGCTGGGGAAACGAAAGGGCAGGGCATGAAGCTCACTGTGATCGGCGCGGCAGTTCTTGCCGCGGCCATGACGCTCGCGGCCGGGCATCTGACCGCACAATCGCCGCCGCAGGACGATAGCGAGAAGGAGATCGAGCGCTATCGCCAGATGCTCTCGGACCCATTCTCCAACCCGGGTTATCTCGCAGTCGATCGCGGCGAAGAGATCTGGACGACGAAGCGCGGCCCCAAGAATGTCTCGCTGGAAGGTTGCGATCTCGGCGAGGGCGCCGGCAAGCTGGAGGGAGCCTATGCGCGGCTGCCGCGCCATTTCGCGGATGCCGACAAGGTCATGGATCTGGAGCAGCGCCTGCTCTGGTGCATGGACAAGGTCCAGGGGCTCGACACCAAGGACGTGCTGTCGCGACGCTTCTCCTCTCCGGGAAAGGCATCCGATCTCGAGGACCTGACGGCTTTCATCGCCAACAAGTCGAACGGCATGAAGCTCGAGCCGCAGCTCAAGCACGCCAAGGAACTTGAAATGGCGGCTGTCGGCGAGGAGCTGTTCTATCGCCGCGGCGGCGTGATGGACTTCTCCTGCGCCACCTGCCACGCCGAGGAAGGCAAGCGCATCCGCCTTCAGGGCCTGCCCAACCTGTCCGTGCCGGGGGCCGCTGCCCAGGCGACGATGGCGACCTGGCCGACCTATCGGGTCTCCCAGAGCGCGCTTCGCACGATGCAGCACCGCCTTTGGGACTGTTATCGGCAGCAGCGCTGGCCGGTGCCGGATTTTGGCTCGGATAGTCTGACCGCGCTCACCGTCTTCCTGAACAAGCAGGCGGCCGGCGGTGAACTCAATGTGCCTTCGATCAAGCGCTGAGGGGACTGAACCGATGATCAGATCAGCTTTCGCCTCCCTCGCCCTGGGCAGCTTCGTGCTCTGTGCGCCAGCCCTTGCGCAGGACAAGCCGGCCAAGCCCAGCCAGGCGACGATCGAGGCCTATGTGAAGTCCACTTTCGGCAAGGCGCCGGCGGAATGGCAGGCGCGCATCACGCCGGATGAATCGCTGGCGGCGTGCAACGTCCATCGCAATCAGGTTTCGTCCGCGGATGCGGAGGCCATCACCAAGCGCGAACTCGCCAGGGTCAGCTATCCCGCCGACGACAAATTCCTCGGCAACTGGAAGGAAGGCTACAAGGTCGCCAATAACGGCCGCGGCGGTCAGTTCTCCGATCCACCGGACACTATTGCCGGCGGCAACTGCTTCGCCTGCCACCAGCTCGATCCCAAGGAGCTGAGCTACGGCACGCTCGGCCCGAGCCTCGCCGCCTATGGCAAGGACCGGAAATACGACGCCGAGGCGATCAAGGACGCCTACACGAAGATCTATAATTCACAGGCCGTGGTGCCCTGTTCGAACATGCCCCGCTTCGGCACCAACAAGGTGCTGAGCGAACAGCAGATCAAGGACGTGATGGCCTATCTGTTCGACCCGGAATCGCCGGTGAACAAGTAGCGGCAAGGCCCAGCGGCAGTAAACGTCATCCCGGCCTCGGTTCTTCCGTGGCCGGGATGATTGCGTTTGGAGGTGACCAACGTCAGGCGCCTTGCCGCTTCAGCCACTCCGGGAAGGGCGCTGTCTCATAGCCCTTCTCCCGCACAAAGCGGAACATGGCGAGGAAATCGCGTGGTTCGAGCAGTCCCGGCATGCGGGCGACCTCGCGGGCTTGCGGCTTGCGTTGGCCAAGTCCTTCCGCGCTCTCGGGCATGAACTGGATCGTCGGAGTGAAGCGCACGCCATAGGCCTCGCCCAGCGCCTTCTCGCCCAGTTTGCGTCCGTCGAAATCGGTGACCTCGCGGGCGCCGATATGGTTGAGGTGCAGCACCTCGAAATTGGCCTTGATGTAACCTTCGATCTTGGGATCGGCGAGATGTACCTCATGCATTCGCCGGCAGGCCGGGCAGCCCTTGAGACCCCACATGATCGCGAGGAGCTTGCCGTTGCGGGTCGCGCTCTCGATGTCTTCGGAAAGGTCGAGGAAGCTCTCGAGATACCAGTCCTGCTGGTAGAGCCCGTCCTCGCCGAGTCTGGCGGCGGCGAGGGTCTGAGGCGCGAAGGAGACGGCGAGGGCAGAGCCGAGAAGCCTGCGTCGGGTCAGCATGGAAACTCTCCCTTCAGCCGATCGTGCCGAGGATCGGGATGGTCTGTAGCAGCCAGCCGGCGAGCGCCGGCATCATTCCGGTGATGAACAGCAAGCCTGTCACGACGAGTGCGGCGCCCATCGTCTTCTCGATGACGGCCATGTGCCGGCGGAAGCGGGAGAGCCAGGTCAGGAAGGGACCGGCAAAGACCGCCGCCAGCAGAAAGGGCAGGCCGATGCCGAGCGCATAGGATGCGAGCAGAAGCGCGCCGCGCGAGGCGCTGCCCTCGGCGCCCGCGACCATCAGCACCGTCGCCAGCACAGGCCCGACGCAGGGCGTCCAGCCGAACGCGAAGGCAAGCCCGACGAGATAGGCGCCGAGCAGGCCGGCGGGACGTGCGGATGTCTGGAAACGGGCCTCCCGGTAGAGCAGAGGAATCCGCAGCCATCCGAGAAAATGCAGGCCCATGACCAGGATGATTGCACCGGCGGCGATGGACAGCGTGTCGAAATGCGCGGTGATCCAGGTCCCGATGGTCGAGGCGGTGGCGCCGAGTGCGACGAAGACGGTGGCGAAACCGAGCACGAAAACGGCGGCCATGGCGATGATGCGGCGACGCTGCGCGGCCGTCAGCGCGCCGTCCGAGCCGGACAATTCGCCGATGCCGACACCCGCGAGGAAGCAGAGATACGGCGGCACCAGGGGCAGCACGCAGGGGCTCAGGAAGGAGAGCAGACCTGCTGCGAAAGCCCCTGCGATCGAGATGTCGAACAAGGTTCAACCCGCCAATTGTTTAAACATATGAATACGACTATGTTTGTCGGATGAAAGCAATCGCGAAATGGCTGAGCTGGCATGCCGGCCTCGCAGCACTGGTGGGGCTGGCGCTTGTCACCCTGCCGTTGCGGGCGGCAGAGCTGGTGATGTTTGAACGCGACGGCTGCATCTGGTGCGCCCGCTGGGACCGGGAGGTCGCGCCTGTCTATGCCAACACGCCGGAGGGCAAGGCAGCACCGCTGAGGCGGGTCGATCTCGGTTCCACCCGCGCTGATGAGCCTGGACTTGCTGCACCGGTCCGCTTCACGCCGACCTTCGTCCTGATGGATGAAGGGCGCGAGGTCGGCCGGATCACCGGCTATATCGGCGACGACGCATTCTGGGGTTTGCTTGGCAAGATGCTTGCTGGCATGGACAGTCCCAGCCATCGAACCCGCGGCCAGTCCGCGACAATGGAACGAAAATGAGCGCGATTGTCTCCAAGGCCCTTGAAGCCGAGCTGCGCGACGGTGCCGAATTCTCGGCCGAGCTCGATCAATTGATGCGCAAGGCCCGCAAGGCCAGCGATTTCCTGAAGGCCCTGTCCCACGAAAACCGGCTCCTGCTGCTCTGTCTGCTGGCCGAGCGCGAGCGCACCGTAACGGAACTTGAGAACATCCTCTCGCTGCGCCAGCCGATGGTTTCGCAGCAGTTGGCGCGGCTGCGGCTCGACCAGTTGGTCACCACCCGCCGCGACGGCAAGGCGATCTATTACAGCCTCGCCAATGACGATGTGCGTCAGGTCATCTCGGTGATCTACGACATCTTCTGCAACCGTCCCGAGAGCACGGACCGCTTGCGTGATTGAAATGGGGGCCGGCAGGGGCGTCTGACGATCATGGAACCTCTGCCGACCTGGGCCGTGACGCTGATCGGCGTCGTCATCGGCGCGGCTTGCGGCTTCACTGCCCGGCGTGCCCGGCTCTGCTCCTTCGGGGCGATCGAGGACGCCTGGATGGGTGGCGATACGCGCCGCCTGCGCATCTTCGGGCTTGCGCTCGCCGTTGCGCTCGTGGGCACGCAGCTTCTGGTCGGCTTCGGCTGGCTTTCGCCCCGGCTCTCGACCTATGTGCCTTCGGCCCTGCCCTGGCTCTCGATCCTGCTCGGCAGCACGGTCTTCGGGATCGGCATGGCGCTGGTCGGCACCTGCGGCTTTGGCTCTCTCGTTCGTCTCGGCAGCGGCGACCTGCGCAGCCTGATCGTGATGATGGTCTTCGGTGCCGTCGCCTATGCCACGCTCCGCGGCATGCTGGCTTCCTTTCGAATCGATGTGCTCGAGACGGTCGCCCTGCCGATACCTGGTGGAGTGCAGGGTGATCTGCCTTCACTGCTCGCCTGGTTCGGTCTCGGCGACTGGCGGCTTGCCATCGTTCTCGTCGCCGCCCTGGTGCTGATACTGGCTGTGCTCGCTGACCCTCGGTTGCGGCGTTCGCCGCGGCTGCTGCTGGCCGGGCTGACGCTGGGGTTCGGCGTCGTTGCAGGCTGGTGGGCGACAGGTGTGGCGATCGACGAATTCGCCGCGTTTCCGCGCCCGCAGAGCCTGACCTTCGTCTCGCCAATCGGCCGGGCGCTCTACGCGGTCCTGACCCACCCCATCGGGTTCCTCGATTTCGGGGTCGGCACCATTCTGGGGGTGATGCTCGGAGCCTTTGCCTCGGCGCTCTACGATCGCGAGTTCCGCTGGGAGGCCTTCGACGATCACCACGAGATGCGCCGCCATCTGGCGGGCGGTGCGCTGATGGGATTCGGCGGCATTCTCGCCGGCGGCTGCACCATCGGGCAGGGCGTCACGGCTGGCTCGCTGATGGCGCTGTCCTGGCCGCTGGCGGTCGCCGGCGTGATGCTCGGCGCCCGCATCGGTATCGCAATTCTCGTCGAGGGCTCGGTGAGCGAGATGCTGGCCGAACGCTTCGGGCGCCGCCGTCGCTGCGATTGAGCGTTCTTCCGCCGATCAGGCCGCGGACGGGATGAAGCGGAAGGCCTGCCCGGTGCGCTCGACCGTACCGATCCCGCCCTTTGGCAGATGATAGCCAATCACCCGCAGCTTCTCGTCGGCGGCCCGGCCAAGCACGGTCTTGCGGGTCTGGACCGCCTGATCCGGGTCATGATCGGACGCTGGGCGCCATTCCGGATGTGCGAAGGATGCGACCGGATGCGTCGCCGCGTCGCCCAGCACGAGCAGCCTGTCGCTGCCGTCCTTGATCTCGAAGGAGACATGTCCCGGCGTATGGCCGGGCGTCGCGACAGCCGCGATTCCCGGCAGCACTTCCTCGCCTGCGGCGAAGGTCTTCAGCCCGTCCTGGAGACCCTTAAGGACACGCTGTGCGCCGGCTGCAAAGGCGTGCCGGTCTTCGGAGAGACGCTCATAGACCTTGGCATCAGTCCAGAACGCCACCTCGTCGCGGGCCGCCAGCCAGGTCGCATTCGGGAATGCCGGGCTGTCGAACTCGTCGAGCGCCCCCCAGAGATGGTCCGGGTGCAAATGGGTGAAGGCGACATAGCTCACACTGTCGGGCGCGATACCGGCGGCCTCGAGGCTTGCCGCGAGCTTGCCGCTGCCGGCAAGAAAGTGCGCGCCGGCGCCGCAATCGAACAGGATCGTCTCACTGCCGCGCTTCAGGCAGGTGACGTTCAGCACGGTCTCGGCTGGCCCCTTGCTGCCGGTCATCGCCTCGAGCTGGGGCAGCGGCGTATCGCGCGCGATCATCGAGAGCGGCAGCTGGAAGCCCCCATCGCTCAGCACCAGGATCTCGGCCTTGCCGAGCCCGGCCCGCGCCACGACCTGGGCTCGTGCCGCACCGCCGCAGAACGAGGCCGCCGCCGTCAGACTGGCTCCGAGAGTAAAGGCGCGCCGGTCAAGCATTGAAGATCTCACATATTCCTATGGATGAATATGTGACGCTAGCAGAGCTCCGTTGCCTTGTCTTCCTGTTTGCAGACGCAGTCTCAGCGCGGGAGGCGCAGGCCGGCTCCCCTGGCCACGGCCGCGCGATAGACGGTAGCCGCCACGGCGAGATCGGCGAGCGCGAAGCCGCGGAAAATGAACATGGCGCGCTGCTCCGCGTCGAGGCGTCCGGGCCGGACCCCGCCGGCAAGTTCCGTCAGGTCGGCATCGAAGCTGCCGAGCGGGCCGACATCCCGAGCGATCGGTGGGCTCTCCGCCTGTTGCTGGTGATCGTCGGTGGCCAAGAGGTCGAGCTTGCGCAAGCCATCCGGCAGCCAGCTGCGGGCGACGTCGACGGCAGCAACGAAGGCGCCCGGCTTCAACCAGGCAGGATCGAGGAAGGGCGCGAAACCGGGCTGCATGGGCACGGAGGTGATGATCACGTCGCTGCTGTGAACGACGTCGCCGGCGTCATCATGGGCCTTCGCCGCAAGGCCCTGCTCGCGGGCGTGCTCTATGAAGACGTCGGTGATCCGACGGCTTCGGCCGAAAGCGCGAAGCTCGGTCAGGCCGGGCAGCAGGGACTTGAACGCGGCAAGATGCGAGCGAGCCTGCAGGCCGCAGCCGATGAAGCCGATGGTGCGGCTTTCCGGCCGTGCCAGGAACGCGCCCGCTGCCGCGGACATGGCCGCCGTGCGGATCGCCGTGACGAGGTTGCCATCGAGGATGGCCAACAACGTGCCGGATGCATAGTCGTTGAGTGCAATCATGGCGTGGATGCCGGGCGTGCCCGCTCCATTCGCGGCGGGCGCCATGCCGAGCCATTTCGTCGCTGCCATGCCGATCTCGGGCGAGGCCGCGCAAAGCGACTGGAAGGCGTGGCCGGGGCCGATCTCGAGCGCAAGCTTGGGCTTGCTCAGCGTCTGGCCGTCGTGATGAGCCTTGAAGATCGTCCTCACCGCCGCGCGGGCGAGCGCCGGATCGAGTTCGAGCCCGGCGATGTCGGCTTCGGCGAGATAGAGGAGAGTGTCAGGCATGGGCAGGCTCGCAGCAGGGGGGCTCGGTTGAACTGGATCGTGCCAAGGGCGCACGGGCGTGACCGATCGCTCAGCGTGGTTCTTCTAGCGGCGTGGGTGCCGGAACGGAAACGGACTCACGAGGGTGTCAACCGTCCGACAGTCTTGTCGCAATATCGGCGCCGGCCTTCAGCGTCAGGGTCACGGGTGTACGCTCGGCGACATCGGCGAGGCGCATCCGCTGATCCTCAGACAGATCGCCCGTCAGCGTGATGACACGTTCGATCTTTGAACGGTTCTCGACCTTGACGTGGTGCAGATCGATATCGACAGCCTGAAGGCTCCACTGCTTGCGCTCGGCATACATCCGCAAGGTGATGGCCGTGCAGGCGCCGAGGCTGGCGAGCAGCAGGTCATAGGGCGCTGGCCCGGCATCGGCTCCGCCCAAGGCGGCCGGTTCGTCGGCAACCAGCGTACGGCCGCCCATTCTGATCGTCGTCGCAAAATTCGTCGTGCCGATATGGGCGTTCGCGCGGGCCATGAAGCCATCCTCCAGGCACGCCAGCGCAGTCTGTCGAAGCCGCGCCGACGGCGTCACGATCCTGAGCGGTGCAGGCGCGCTTGCCAACCCTCGTGCGGGCTCAGCCTGGAAGCCCCGCGATGACGCCCTTGCGCAGCAGGAAGCAGCCATAGGGCCGCGGGTCGCCGACCTGGACGACAGCGAAGCTCGTCTTCGCCGCGGCATAGAAGGCGAAACGCTCGATGCCGAGGCATGGCACGGGCTCTCCCATGGCGCGGTCGATTTCGGCCTGAACCTCGGCCTGGACCGGCGGGATCTCGTCAGGCTTGCCGACAACCTCCATGCGACGCAGCGAGCCGGGCTCGAAATCGTCGATTGGCAGGACGGAGAGGATGGCGCGGGTCGCGCGGGCCATCGAAAGGCCGGGCAGTCGGATCAGCCTTCCGCTGGCGGTCGCGCTGGCAACGGTATCGGCCGGATGATTGGCATCGACAATGGCCAGATCGTCGCCATGGCCCATCGCGGCCAGAACCCAGAGCAGATCGGCGCTCAAGACGGGGTCGATGCCCTTCAGCATATCAGTTGCGTCCTCGGTGGGAGAGATAGAGCCTCTGGGCATTGCCGCCCATGATCGCGGCGCGATCGGCTTCGGGCAGGGGCGCCAGCAATTCCGCGACGGTTTCGAACCAGCGGGAATAGTCGGCTCGCAAGGTGACGACGGGCCAGTCGCTGCCCCAGATCAGGCGATCGGGACCGAAGACGGCGAGCAGATGCGAAACGGCCGGGCGCAGGGTCTCGGTCGTCCAGCCGGCCGAGGCTTCGGTGACGAGGCCGGAGATCTTGCAGAAGGTCTGGGGCCGCGCGGCGACTGCGGCGATATCCTCGCGCCAATTCGCGATCTCCCCACTGATGAGATCCGGCTTGGCGGCATGGTCGACAACGACGGCGAGCGTCGGATGTCGATCGAGAACGGCCAATAGTGGCGCAATGTGCTGCGGTCGCAGCAGCGCGTCGAAGACGAGGTCATGGGCTGCCACCGCTGCGAAGGCGGGCGCAAGGGAAGGGCGGGCCAGCCAGTTCTCATCGGGAATGTCGTGGACCATGGGCCTGAGCCCGACCAGCAGCGGATTGCCGCTCAGGCGGGCAATCCGCTCGGACGCATCGAGCGCATCGAAATCACACCAGCCGACGACGCCGGCGACGCTTTGGTCGTGCTCTGCGATGCCGAGCAGGAATGCCGTCTCTGCCTCGGTCGGCGCGGCCTGGACCAGGATGGTGCGCGCGATGCCGTGCCGTGCCAGCAGCGGCGCCAGGTCCGGTGGACCGAAGTCGCGATGAATCGGGCCCAGTGCCGGGGTCAGCCAGCCATAGTCGCCGCGTGAGAGCCGCCAGTAATGCTGATGGGCGTCGATCCGCATCGGGCTATTCCGGCACAGGAACGTCAGCGCCGAGCAGGCCTTCGGCCTTGAGCGCGCTCCAGAGCTCGGACGGAACCGGCGCGGCGATTTCGGCAAGCTGGTCGGCGACCTCCGCGGGTGAGACCGCCCCCATGACGACGCTGGAAACGGCGGGATGGCCCAGCGGGAACTGCAGGGCCGCACGGCGCAGTGGCACCTCATGGCGCCGGCAGATTGTCTCGATGGCGGCAACCCGCGCGAGGATCTCGGGCGGAGCCGGCTTGTAATTGTACTTGGCGCCAGCGACGGGGCCGGTGGCCAGGATGCCGGAATTGAAGACGCCGCCGAGCATCAGGCCGATGCCCTTTTTCTGCGCGAGCGACATGAAGGATACGAGCGCCGGCTGTTCCAGCAGCGAATAGCGGCCGGCCAGCAGCATCGTGTCGAAGTCGCCGGCATGGGCAAAGCGCTCGCACATCTCTGCTTCATTGACCCCGACTCCGATCGCCTTGACCGTACCGGCCGCCCGCAATTTGTCGAGCGCGCGGTAGGCGCCGGCCATTGCCTCGAAGAACCGGTTCTCGATGCCGTCCGCGCCATGGGTCCAGATGTCGACGTCATGGATCAGGACGATATCGATATGGTCCGTGCCCAGCCTGAGGGCGGATTGTTCGAGCGAGCGCATGGTCCCGTTATAGGAATAGTCGAAACGCATGCCATGCGGCAGGCCGCCCAGATAGCCCGAGCCGTTGCCGCGCCCCATGAAGGGCTGTGCGACGCGGCCGACCTTGCTGGAGAGCAGCACATTCTCGCGGTCGACCCGGCGCAATGCCGCACCGATGCGATGCTCGGACAATCCGTGACCATAGAGTGGCGAGGTATCGATCAGGGTGACACCGCCGGCGACGGCAGCCTCTACCGTTGCGACGGCCTGAGCCTCGTCGAGCCGTGCATAGAGATCGCCGAGGGGTGCCCCGCCGAAGCCGAGTGTCGAGACCTTCAGTCCGGTGCGGCCAAGGTTTCGCGAGGGGAGGGGCGGCGCAATTGCGGGCATGGATGCGGGTCCAGGAATGTGCTGCAGCGACTATGTGCACGCCAACATGTCAGCTTGCAACCGACCTGGAACGCGATTAGCGTCAGCGCCGGATCCGAAGGGCAAAGTCTCGACGGGACCGGCGCACAGCCGGATAAACAGGCAGGCTCGTGAACGGGCCGCAATCCGCGTCCACAGGGAGGACAATCATGACAGACAGCATTCTGAAGCCGAGCCGGCGCGCGCTTCTGCGCGGGGCTGCAGCGTTGGGCGCGGCGGGCGCCGTCGGTTCGCCGATGGTTCTGCGCGAAGCTCATGCGCAGGCCGCCTTCAACTGGAAGCGCTTTGCCGGCACGACGATCGATGTGCTGTTGGTGAAGAACCCGCGTTCCGACCTGATGCAGGCGGCCGAGAAGGAGTTCACCGAGCTCACCGGAATCAAGGTCTCGGCCGAACAGGTGCCGGAGCAGCAGCAGCGCCAGAAGGCGGTAATCGAGTTTGCCTCGGGCAAGCCGAGCTTCGACGTCAGCGGCATCTCGCTGCATGTACAGAAGCGCATGGCCGCCAAGGGCAAGTGGTTCGAGGATCTGACGCCCTTCATCAAGGACGCCTCGCTGACCTCGCCGGACTTCAACTTCGATGATTTTGGCGCGGGACCGGTCGCCTATGCGCGCCAGGCCGACGGATCGCTCGATACGATCCCGTTCTTCGTCGATTACTGGATGATCTACTACAACAAGGAGCTCTTCGACGCGAAGGGCGTGGCCTATCCCAAGACGATGGACGAGATCGCCACGGTCGCGGCCAAGCTGCATGATCCGGCCAAGGGCATCGCAGGCTTCGTCTCGCGCGGCTTGAAGAACGCCAACGTCCCGGTCTGGGCCAGCCTGCTGCTGGGCCAGGGCATCGAGACCACCTCGCCCCAGGGCAAGCTGCTCACCGATACGCCCGAGGCGGCCTGGGCCGGCGAACTCTACAAGAAGCTGAACAAGGAGACCGGCCCGGCCGGTCAGGTCGGCTTCAACTGGAATGAATGCCAGACCACCTTCATGCAGGGTCGCGCCGCGATGTGGCTCGACGGCATCGGCTTTGCCACGCCGCTCGAGGACCCGACGAAGTCGCGTATCGTCGGCAAGGTCGGCTATGGCATCACGCCGCCCGGGCCGAAGGCGCATCATGCCGGGATGTTCGCCGATGGCATGGGCATTTCGCGCGGCTCGCAGAAGAAGCAGGCCGCGTGGCTCTATCTCCAGTTCATGACAAGCAAGGCGCAGCAGATCGCGATGCTCAAGGCCGGCGCCGGAGCGCCCGGGCGTGCCTCGGCCTATCTCGACACCGAGACCATCTCGCAGTCGAAATTCGGCAAGCAATATTTCGAGTGTCTGCTTGGCTCGGCCAAGGTCGCCCGCGCTGCGCTGCCGCAGATCGTTCCGGTGACCGAATTCCGCGATGTCTTCGGCGTGGCGCTGACCAATGCGCTCGGCGGTGCCGATGTCGCTGCGGAGTTGAAGAAGGCGACCGAAACCTTCGCGCCGGTCCTGGTCAAGAGCGAACAGGGCTGACGACCATCACCATCATGGCCCGGCATGCCCTGGCCATGATGGCCTTCCCCGTTCGGGGAGGGCGATGTTCACGACGCGAATGCCCGCCACAGGGCGGGCATGACAAACCGTTTTCAGCAAAGCGCAGAGCATGACCAACTCAACCGCCATGCCAGCGGATCTCGCGACGCCCAAGGTGCTGCCTGCGAGACATTCAGCGGATTTTACGCCGCGCTACTGGCTGTTCTCGTTGCCCGCCGTGCTGGTCATCCTCGGGGTGATCGTCTTCCCGTGGCTGTTCACGCTCTATATGTCGGGCCATGACTGGAAGATCGGCGGAGGCCCCGAATTCGTCGGCCTG
Organism: Allobosea sp. 05T433; assembly: GCF_056396065.1. NCBI lineage: Bacteria > Pseudomonadati > Pseudomonadota > Alphaproteobacteria > Hyphomicrobiales > Alloboseaceae > Allobosea > Allobosea sp. 05T433. The sequence goes on from NZ_JBFTKS010000006.1 coordinate 124,639, forward strand.
CAGAACTTCTCGGAGCTGTTGCGCGATACGCGCTTCCTCGAATCGATGGGGCATACCGCCTATTTCACGGTCCTCGCCGTGGTGCTGCCGATCGTCTTCGGCACGGCGGCGGCCCTGGTCTTCCACCGCGAGTTCCCGTTCCGGGGGCTGCTGCGCACCATCTTCGTGATGCCGATGATGGCGACGCCCGTCGCTGTCGCACTGGTCTGGACGATGATGTTCCACCCGCAGCTTGGCGTGCTGAACTACCTGCTATCGCTCGTCGGGGTTGGACCCCAGCCCTGGGTCTACGACCCCCATACCGTGATCCCGACGCTGATCCTGGTCGAAGTCTGGCACTGGACGCCGCTCGTCATGCTGATCGTGCTCGGCGGTCTGGCCGGCTTGCCGAAGGAACCCTATGAATCCGCGCTGATCGACGGCGCCAATTCCTGGCACATGTTCCGCCACATCACGCTGCCGCTGGTCTGGCCCTTCATCATGGTGGCGATCGTGATCCGCACCATCGATGCGCTGAAGGCCTTCGACACGATCTTCGTGATCACCCAGGGCGGGCCGGGTACGGCGTCCGAAACGCTCAACATCTTCCTCTATCTGCAGGCCTTCCAGTTCTACAAGATCGGCTACGCCTCGGCCGTGGTGGTGATCTTCTTCGTCATCATCATCATGCTCTCGCTGCTGCTGCTCTACGCGCGCCAGAAGTCGAAGTGGAACGCGGAATGAAGCGGCTCGCCTCCAAGATCGGCTTTGCGCTTTCGGTCTTCGTACTGGTTTCGCCGGCCGTCCTCGTCTTCCTCTGGATGCTGTCGCTCTCGTTCAAGAACGAACTCGACAACACCGCTTTCCCGCCGGTCTTTATCCCGAACCCGCCGACGCTGGCGAACTATCTCGACGTCTTCGAGAAGAACAACTTCGCGCTCTATCTCTGGAATTCGATCCTGGTCACGGGCGGGGCTGTGCTGATCGGGCTCGGGGTCGGCGTGCCAGCGGGCTACGGCATCGCCCGCGGCAAGGCGACGAAGTTCGCGATCCTGATCCTGGTCGCCCGCATGACACCGGCCTTGTCCTACCTGATCCCGCTCTTCCTGCTGTTCCAGATGACCGGGCTCGTCGGCAGCATCACGGCGCTGGTGATCACGCATCTCGTCATCACCATTCCGATCATCGTCTGGATCATGATCGGCTATTTCGAGAATGTGCCGATGGAACTGGAGGATGCGGCGCGCATCGACGGTGCGACGACCTGGCAGGCCTTTCGTCATGTCGCGCTGCCGCTGGCGCGGCCCGGCATCGTGGTCGGCGGCATCCTCGCCTTCATCTTCTCCTGGAACAACTTCATCTTCTCGGTCGTGCTCGGCGGCAAGAACAGCCGTACCTTGCCGTCTGCAGTCTACAACTCCCTGACCTTCGAGCAGATTTCCTGGGGGCCGCTCGCCGCTGCCGCGCTGCTGGTGACGCTGCCGGTGCTGCTGCTGACGGTGCTGGCTCAGCGTCAGATCGTCGCCGGATTGTCGGCCGGAGGGCTGAAGGATGGCTGAGCCGCACCTCGATTTCCGTGTCTTCCCGACCTTGCGTCAGTTTTGACTGCAAACTAACATGTCAGACATTCATATCTCAGGAAAGCTCCCTCCAATGGCTATCGACCCGAACCGCTTCGGCCTTTCCTGCGCCATCACGACGCCGATGCGGGAGGGCGGAGCCGTCGATCTGCCGCGCCTCGTCAAGCATGCGCGCCACGTGCTGGCCGAGGGCTGTGACTCCGTCACGCTGTTTGGCACGACGGGCGAGGGGGCGGCGCTTGGCCTGCCGGCGCGTACCGCGATGCTGGGCGCGCTGGTCGGTGCCGGCGTCGATCCTGGCACGCAAATCTATGCCGGCGTCGCCGCTGCCTCGCTGCATGAATCGATCGAGCAGGCCAAGGTCGCACTCGATATCGGCGCCAAGGGCCTGCTGGTCGCGCCGCCCTTCTATTTCAAGGGCGTCAGCGACGAGGGACTCTTTGTCTGGTTCTCGCAGTTCTTCGAGAAGCTGGGGCCGTCCGCCCGCAACACCATCCTCTACCACATCCCCTCGGTCACGGCGGTCGACATCAGCGTCGGGCTGGTCGAGCGGCTGAAGAAGGCGTTTCCGGGCATCGTCACCGGGGTGAAGGATTCCTCGGGCAGCTATGCGAATACCGAAGCCCTGCTCAAAGCTCACGGTGAGCTTGCCATCCTGGTCGGTGACGAACGGCTGCTCGCCCGCGCGGTGAGGGCCGGGGCTCAGGGCTCGATCTGCGGCGTCGCCAATCTGGTGCCGGGGCTGCTTCGGCCGATGGTTTATGAAGGGACGGAGAGCCCGGTGGTGAATGCGCTGGTCGACGAGGTCTGCAGCTATCCGGTCCTGCCGGCAGTCAAGGCCCTGGTCGGCCATCTGCATGGCGACAAGGGCTATAGCGCGATGCGCCCGCCGCTCGAGGCTTTGAGCGAGGCGCAGCGACAGCGCTTGTTCGCAGCCTTCGACACGATTACGCGGGCCAAGGCCGCCTGAGGAGCCACGAGAGGAACAGGAGCGCATGGGCGAGAACGATCAGGAGCGCGACGGCGAACCGCTGAAGCTGCGGGACAAGGCCTATGTCAGCTTCACCGAGCGGCTGCTGGCGCGAGAGATCAAGCCAGGTCAGTTCGTCACCCAGCGCGAGCTCGTGGCGATGACTGGCCTGCCGCTCGGCGCCATTCGCGAACTGATCCCGCGCCTCGAGGCGGAAGGTCTGATCAAGACCGTGCCGCAGCGCGGCATGCAGGTTGCCCATGTCGATCTCAACCTGATCCGCAATGCGTTCCAGTTCCGGCTCTTCCTCGAAAAGGAAGCGACTGCGCTCTACGCGAAAACGGCGGCGGACGAAGAGATCGCCGAACAGCGTGAACGCCACGAAGCGATCATCCGGAGGGCCGCGGCGGGTGGCGACGAGACGCTGATCGAGGACGCCGAGGATGTCGACCGGCTGATGCACGAGGCGATCATCGATCACCTCGACAACGACATCGTCTCAAAGGCCTTCCGGGTCACCTGGCTGAAGATCAGGTTGATCCGCCAGTACGAGACGCGCATCCAGAACCACATCCTGGTTCCGGTGATGCAGGACCACCTGAAGATCATCGCGGCCATCGAGGCGCGCGACCCCGAACGGGCGGCAGCCGAGATGAGCGCGCATATCGGGAACGCCCGCAACCGGGCCATGAGCTACTGAAACATGAGCTACTGAAGCATGGGCTACTGAAGATCGCGATCGGAGAACGCGGTATTGGCCGGCGCGGCCAAAACGGACCGCGTCCCGCTCTTCGCCGAGCGGCCGTCACTCGCTCTGCGATGTGCTGGAGATCATGACGCGCTATTCCTACGGGCCGATCAAGCGGATGCGGATGTCGAGCCGATTGCGCTGCCGGTGAGCTCCGCTCCACTGTCGTGGCCATCTCGCGCGATCATATCCTGGCTCGTACCGCGTCCGGCGCTGCTGGTCGCGACCACGCTCTGGTCGCCGCTTGACGAGCCCGCTGCCAAACCTGGTGATGGGCAAATGGCAGCGTGGTTCGGAGGCAAACCTTGACGATTGCAAGACCGTCGCATGACGCGACCCAGAAGCTGATCACCTTCCTCTATTATCGCGATCTGCCGCAGGCGATGCGCTTCTACGAGGACGTGCTCGGGCTCGAACTTACGATCGATCAGGGCTGGTCGAAGATCTACCTCATCACCGAGGGGGGCTATGTCGGCCTCGTCGACGAGAGCCCGGGCAGTCATCGCGCCCACCCGGTCAAGCCGGTGCAGATCTGCATCCGCGTCGCTGATGTCGACGGCTGGCATGCCTATGTCGAGAGCGTCGGCGTCTCCGCGCTGAAGCCGCCGCGCAGCCATGAAGCGCTCCGGATCCGGGCATTCGTGTTCGATGATCCGGAGGGCTATCAGATCGAGATGCAGTCGGCGCTCGTCTAAAGCATCGGCCCGAAACGTGGGCTGCGGTCCTCGGGAAAGCGGATGCAGGCACAGAAGGTCAGATCATCGGAGCCGGTACGGTATCCGGTCCGATGATCCAGGTGTCAGCTCGGGAAGGCTGCGACTGCGCAGCTCTGACCGCCATCGACGGGCAGGCAAACTCCGGTGATGAAGGCTGCTTCGTCCGAGGCCAGGAACACGGCGGCCGCAGCAATATCCCAGGCCGTGCCCATCTTGCCCATCGGTACGGCGGCGTTGCGGGCAGCGACCATCTCGTCGACCGAGGCATACTGACCCGAGATCTGCTTGTAGATCAGCGGCGTGTCGATCAGGCCCGGCATGATGCAGTTCGCCCGGATGTTCTGCCGGGCATATTGCATGGCGAGCGCCATCGTCGCCTGGTTCACCGCTGCCTTGGTGGCGTAATAGGCAAAGTAGGGGTAGCCGGTCCAGCGGATCGCGGCGAGCGAGGAGATGTTGACGATCGCGCCGCCGCCGCTCGCAAGCATTGCCGGGATGACCGCCTTGGCCGTGCGATAGACCGAGCCGAGATTGAGATCGAGCGCCGCCCGAAACTTCTCCTCGCTGAGTTCGACCGGTCCACCCATATGGGTCACGCCGACATTGTTGTGCAGAATCTGGATGCCGCCGAAGCGCGCCATGGTGGTCGCGACGGCGTCATCGACCGAGCCCTGCTCAGTCACATCGGCTGCGATCGCGAGCGCTTCGCCGCCCTCCTCGCTGATGAGGGCTGCTGTCTCGTCGGCAGCAGCCTGGACGAGGTCGATGCAGGTGACCCTGGCGCCCTCCCGCGCATAGGCGACCGCTGCGGCCTTGCCATTGCCCCAGCCCGGGCCTGAGGAGCCGGCACCGAAAACGATCGCGGTCTTGCCCTTCAGCCGGTCGGCCATGACGTGCTTCCTTCAGGTGGCGAGTGGTTCAAATGAAAGCCCGGCAGCGCTGTTGCACCGCCGGGCTTGAAAGATGAGCGGGCCGGCTCAGCTCAGGCTGCTGCCGACGGCCTTCTCGAGAATGGCCCAGGCCTCGTCGCCATACTTCTTCTTCCAGTCGGCATAGAAGCCGGCCTTGCGAAGCGCCTCACGGAAGGGAGCTGCCTGGGTGTCGTTGATGACCATGCCCTTCGAGACGAGTTCGTCCTTGAGGCCGGCATTGAGCTTGGCGACGTCGGCGCGCTCGAGCAGCGCGGCGTCGTCGAGGTTCTTGGCGACGATCTTGCGCAGATCCTCCGGCAGCTTCTCCCAGGCGCGACGGTTCGCCAGGAACCAGAAGCCGTCCCACATGTGGTTGGTCATGGAGAGGTACTTCTGCACCTCGAACAGCTTGGCAGTGGCGATGATCGCCAGCGGATTCTCCTGGCCGTCGACCACCTTGGTCTGCAGGGCGGTGTAGACCTCGGCGAAGTTGATGCTGGCCGGGGCCGACTGGAAGGCGGTGAACATCGAGGTCCAGAGCGGGCTGACCGGCACGCGGATCTTGAAGCCCTTGAGATCGTCGGGTGTGTTGATCGGGCCCTTCGAGCTCGTCATCTGGCGGAAGCCGTTGTCCCAGATCTTGTCCATGACGACGAGATTGGCCTTGCCGATCTGGCCGCGGACATAGGCGCCGAGCTCACCGTCCAGGGCCTTCCAGACCGCATCGTAGTTCGGGAAGGCGAAGCCGATGCCGCTGAGCGAGGCGTTCGGCACCAGTGTCGAGAGGATCAGCGGCGAGAGCGTGAAGAACTCGACGCCGCCCGAACGGACCTGGCTCAGCATGTCGGTGTCGGAACCGAGCTGATTGTTCGGGAAGATCTGGATGACGACCCGGCCCTTGGTGTCCTGCTTGATCTTCTCCGCCGCTTCGTTGGCGCGGATATTCATCGGGTGCGCGACGGGCAGGTTGTTGGCGTATTTGTAGGTGAATTCGGCGGTCTGTGCCTCGGCCCTGCCGATATGGAAGGAGCCGATGGTGGCGGCAGCGGCGGTGCCCTGCAGCAGAGTGCGGCGTGAGATGGTCATGAGCGTTTCTCTCCCTGTCGATGTTGCTTTCACGCCGCCGCTGGTTTGCTTCGCGACGACGGGATCTCGGTTATCCTAAATTCTCGCGTTCCGGACCGCGGCCCTGCAACCCTCACTGCGATGGTGGCGACCATGCCGGAGCATCAGAGCACCCAGGTCGACAGGCCGGGCACGACTGCAATGACGACAAGGCCGATCAGCAGCGCGACGAGATAGGGCCAGATCGCGCCCATCGCCTCATCCGGCGAGACATTGCCGATCTTGCAGGCGATGTAGAAGCCGATTCCGATCGGGGGGGTCATCAGGCCGATATTCATCGCCGTGACCACCACCATCGAATAGTGCACATCGTTGATGCCGAGATTCTTGGCTATCGGGAACATCAGCGGCGCCATCAGCACGATCGCGGGCAGGCCTTCGAGCACGCAGCCCAGAACCAGGAAGACGACGATCGTCACTGCCATGAAGGTCAGCCAGCCGCCCGGCAGGCCGGCCATGAAAGTGGCGAGGTCGCGCGCGAAGCCGGTCTGGGTCAGGGCCCAGGCCATGGCGAGCGCGGTGCCGAGGATCATCAGGATCGCGCCCGAGAGCGCCGCCGTCTCGACCAGCATCGCGTAGCATTTGCGCAGGCCGATGCCGCCATAGAGGATGATGCCGATGACGAAGGCGTAGAGCACCGCAATGGTCGAGACCTCGGTCGCGGTGGCAATGCCGCCGCCGACCACGCCGCGGATCAGGAAGGGCAGGACGAGAGCCGGACCCGCGACCAGAGCGGTCCGCCCGATCACGGCCATGGGCGCGCGCCGCACGCCCTTCATGTCTTCGCCGATGGCTTTCCAGCGTGCCAGCAGCGCCAGTGCGACGAGGAGCACCATGGCAATGCCGAAGCCGGCATTGAACAATCCGGCGATCGAGACGCCCGCGACCGAGCCGAGCACGATCAGGACGATGCTCGGGGGCACCGTGTCGGCCATGGCCGCGCCGGTCGAGAGCAGGGCGATGAGCTCCTTGGGCTGGTAGCCGCGGCGCTTCATCTCGGGAAAGAGCGCGGGCGCCACCGTTGCCATGTCGGAGACTTTCGAGCCCGAAATGCCCGAGACCAGGAAGAGCGAGCCGAGCAGCACATAGGACATGCCGGCGCGGACATGGCCGAGCATCGAGGCGAGGAAGTCGACAATCGCCTTGCCCATGCCGGTCGCATCGAGAATGCAGCCGAGCAGCACGAAGATCGGCACGGAGAGCAGGATGATGCTCGACATGCCCTCGTCCATGCGTCCGATCATCACGATCATCGGGACATTGGTGCTGAAGGCGAGGAAGGCGAGCGTACCCATACCGAAGCAGAAGGCGATCGGCACGCCGGCAGCGAGGCAGAGTGCCACCGTGACGACGAGGAAGATCAGGATGTTGGTGTAGCCGAGACCCTTGAAGACCGGCATCAACCCCCAGCAGGCGGCGGCGAGCCCGGCCACGAGCGCGACGGCGACGATCAGGTCCGGCAGCCTCGCGGTGCGGATGGCATGGCGAACCGTCAGCACGAACATCATGGTGATGCCGCATGCGATGGCCGACACGCGCCAGCTGTTTGGAATGTTGAGCGCGGCCGAGGTGACGTAGGATTCCTCGATTGTGTAGTCGATCGCCGGGTGGATCATGGCCGCGAGGAAGGCGGCAACCACGACCAGGGCCAGCGTCTGCACGAACTGGCTCATGCGCTCAGGCATCATGCCGATGAAGAGCGTCAGCTTGAGATGCTCGTTGCGATCGATCGCGATCGCAGAGCCGAGCATGGCGAGCCAGAGGAAAGAGATCGAGGCGGCTTCGTCGATCCAGACAATCGGCAGGGAGAAGACATAGCGCGTGGTGACGCCGAGCAGCAGCAGCCCGACGATCAGGAGCAGCAGTGCGGCGCTGATCATCTCGATCGGCCGCATGATCGCCGAGCCAGTGCGGATTGCATCCGTATCCAGCGGGTTCTCGGAAGGAACAATGCTCTCGCTGAGCTGTGCCATGCCCGGGCTCAAGCCTGCGTCCGCACGGCAACGCCGGAGCGTGCGCATGTCGGAACGGAACCGCAGCGGATATCCGCTTCAGTCATGGCGTTGGCCTCCGGCCAGCCGGAATCCCGTGACAACATCTGCCCTTCCTCCCGCGCGCCGATCTTGTGAACGTTCTTGAGGCCCGGCGCGGTCCATACTGTGGATGAATGATCCAGCGGACTTAGCCAAGAATACACGAGCAGGCCTGCGTTGCAATCTATCTGAGCCCGAACTAGGCTACTGAAAACAACCAAAGGGTCCATATTATGGACTGTCTCTGAGGCCGCAGGATGGAACATTTCGTTGCATCAGCCGGTGATCTCTCGGGTTCGCAGAGTGTCGATCGGGCCTTGCGGCTCCTGGCTTTGATCGGTCGTGAGCCCGCGGGCGGGTTGCCGCTGAGCGATATCGTCATCGAAAGCGGGCTCAACAAGCCGACGGCGCGGCGGCTGCTGCTCGCCCTGATGCGCGCGGGACTCGTCGAGCAGGAGGCTGTGTCGCGGCATTACTGCCTCGGCGAGGAGGCTTTCGTGCTGGGCGTGCTGGCCGCGCGCCGGCACGGGCTGCTCGAACTGGCCATGGAGAGCCTGAGGCGCCTGTCGGAGATCACCATGGATACGAGCTTTCTTTCGATCCGGCGCGAGAATTACTCGGTCTGCCTGCATCGGGAGGAAGGAACCTATCCGGTCCGGACCCACGCGCTGCAGACTGGCCAGCAGCACCCGCTCGGGGTCGGCGCCGGCTCGCTAGCCATGTTGGCAGCGCTGCCGGACGGCGAGGTCGAGCGGGTCATGGCGGCGAACGAGAAAGCGCTGCTGACGCAGTATCCCGGTTTTCCGCCTGACGAGATCCGCGCCGATCTGGCGCTGGCCCGCGAGCGTGGTTTTTCGCTCAATCCCGGCCGGCTGGTGGCCAGTTCCTGGGGCGTCGGCATCGCCTTCCGCTATCCGGACGGCCGCGTCGCCGGCGCACTCAGCCTGGCGGCGATCGACAGCCGCATGGTTCCCGCGCGCCAGGTCGAGTTGGCGCGCCACCTTTCGACCGAGGCCGAGAGGATGGAGCGCCTGCTCGCGCAGATGTTCGTCCGAAAGACATCCCAAGGCGGCAGCCCGCAGCAGGGGGCACGCCCAATTACAAAATCGAGGAGCGTCTGACGTGACCGAAGCCCTTGCCAGCCAGGCCGCCCCGCGCGGCGGCGTCGCACCCGTGACGCGCCGCGTGATGAACCTTGCCCATATCGTCACCCAGAATGCGCGCCGCTTCGGCCAGCGCCCTGGCTTCATCTGGGGGGACAGGCAGTGGAAATGGGCCGAGATCGATGCGCAGGTTTCGGCGCTGGCCGCGGCGCTGGCGACGCGAGGCATCGGCAAGGGGGACCGCATCCTGGTTCATTCGAAGAACTGCGAGGCGATGTTCTTCTCGATGTTCGCGGCCTTTCGGCTTGGTGCCGTCTGGGTGCCGACCAATTTCAGGCTGCTGCCGGACGAGGTCGCCTATCTCGCGACGGCGTCCGGTGCGAAGGCCTTCCTGTGCCATGGCGATTTTCCGGAGCATGCTGCGGCGGTCGCCACTGCTGAACCCGCGCTCGGCTTTACCTGGCGTATCGGGGCAGGAGCTTTTGGCGAGGCCGAGGTCGGCGAGATGATCGCGCGCCATGCTGGTGCAAGCGTTGCGAATGCCGCGGTCGAGCGTGACGATCCCTGCTGGTTCTTCTTTACCTCGGGTACCACGGGGCGCTCGAAGGCCGCGGTGCTCACCCATGGCCAGATGGGTTTCGTCGTCACCAACCATCTCTGCGACCTGCTGCCGGGAACGACGGAGGCGGATGCATCGCTCGTGGTCGCGCCTCTCTCGCATGGCGCGGGCGTGCACCAGCTCGTCATCTCGGCGCGCGGCGCGCCGACGATCCTGCTGCCGTCGGAGCGTTTCGACGTCGACGAGGCCTATCGCCTGATCGCGCGCCACCGCATCACCAATATCTTCACCGTGCCGACGATCCTGAAGATGCTGGTCGAGCATCCGGCCGTCGACACGCATGACCACTCCTCGCTGCGCTATGTCATCTATGCCGGCGCGCCTATGTATCGCGAGGATCAGAAGGCGGCGCTTGCCAAGCTGGGCAAGGTGATCGTGCAGTATTTCGGGCTCGGTGAGGTCACCGGCAATATCACGGTGCTGCCGCCAGCCCTGCATGATCCCGAGGATGGCCCGAATGCGCGTATCGGGACCTGCGGCTTCGAGCGCACGGGAATGCAGGTCCAGATCCAGGATGATGAGGGGCGTGAGGTCGCGGCAGGGGAGCAGGGCGAAATCTGCGTCGTCGGCCCGGCCGTGTTCGCGGGCTACTACGACAACCCCGAGGCCAATGCGAAATCGTTCCGTGACGGCTGGTTCCGTACGGGTGACCTCGGTCACATGGACGAACAGGGCTTTATCTACATTACCGGGCGCGCGTCCGATATGTATATTTCCGGCGGCTCGAACATCTACCCGCGCGAGATCGAGGAGAAGATCCTGACCCATCCGGCAATCGCGGAGGTGGCCGTGGTCGGCGTGCCCGATCCGGTCTGGGGCGAGATCGGTATCGCCGTCTGCGTCGCATGTTCGGGGGCGCAGGCCAGCGAGGCCGAACTCGCCGAGTTCCTCTCAACCAAGATCGCCCGCTACAAGATGCCGAAGCGCTTCCTGTTCTGGGAGGCGCTGCCGAAGTCGGGTTACGGCAAGGTGCCGAAGCGGCTGGTCAAGGACGAGCTTGAAGCGCGCGGCGAACTCGCCCGGATGCGGGGCGAAAGGTGATGCGGCAGATCATCCAGCCCGGTCCCGCTGCGCCTGAGCGCATTCAATGGATCGAAGCGCATGGCCGACGCTTCAGGATGTCTCTCGCGGCCGGGCTTCCGCTTCTGGAAGCGGTGCGCCGCGGCTTTGCGGCAATGGGCTTCACCAGTGGCGTGGTCACGGTCGATGGGCTCGTCCTAGGACCCTTCGCCTATGTGATGCCGGCGCTGTCGAAGACACCGGAGCATGCCGCCTTCTATAGCGACACGTTTCGGCCTGCCGGCGTGACGCGCGTCGAGACGGGGGCGATGACCTTCGGTATGCGTGATGGAGCGCCCTTCTTCCACTGCCACGCGCTCTGGACGGAAGCGGACGGCAAGGTCAGCGGCGGTCATATCCTGCCGGACGACACCGTGCTCGCGGAAACGGTCACCGTACCGGCGCTGGGCCTCGATGGCGCCGGTTTTGCCGCCGCGCCCGATCCGGAGACGAATTTCAAGCTGTTCGGCCCGGTCGCAGTGCCATTCTCCGGCGCTTCGCGCGAAGGGCGTTATTTCGCCCTGCGTGTGGGCCCGAATGTCGATTTCACCACGGCGCTGGAAGAGTTCTGTGCCGAACGCGGCATCCGGCGTGCCGTCATCCATGGCGGCGTCGGCAGCACCATCGGCGCGCATTTCGAGGATGGCCGGATCGTCGAGAATTTCGCGACCGAAGTCGCGATTCAGGCCGGGGTCATCGAACCCGCGCAGGGGCGACTTGCCGCAGAGATCGATGTGGCGCTGGTCGATTTCACCGGTGCGATGGCGCAGGGCCGTCTGAGACGCGGCGACAATCCGGTGTTGATGACCTTCGAGCTGGTACTCGAGGCCTTGTAGGCGCCCAGAGAGGCAGTCCCACCGAAGCCTTCGGTCGGCACCGAAGTGTTTCCAGGTGTCAGCGCGTATTCGAAGGCGCAGTCTCCCGCCCACCCAGCAAGGGCGGGAGCCAGCCATGAACATAGCTTCGATCAACACAGCGCGCGCCGTCGCCGCGGGCGAGGTCATGCGGTTGACGGAAACGGCCGAGACGCCCGGCTTGCTGGTCCGGCGTGCGGCTGGGGCCGGGCCGAGCGTCGTCTACGTTCATGGCGCGACCTTTCCGTCGGCCCTTTCTGTTGCATACCGCTTCGACGGGCGTTCCTGGATGGACGACCTGCAGGAGCGCGGTTTCGATGTCTGGAGCTTTGATCTCGCGGGCTATGGCGGCTCGGACAGGCCCGCGAGCTTCCTTGCCCAGGCGCCTGACAATGCGCCATCCGGGCGCGCGCCAGAGGCCGCAAAACAGCTGGCGCGGGTGATCGAGCACGTGCTGGACGTAACCGGACGGGCCCGAGTGTCGCTCATCGCGCATTCCTGGGGCAGCATCGTCGCCGGGCTCCTTGCCTCGCTGCATCCGGAGCGTGTCGAGCGACTGGTCCTGTTCGGGCCTATCGCGCAACGCAAGACCCCAGGCTTCCTTGCGCCGGAGAGCATCGGGGCGTGGCGTCTCGTCTCGGTTGCCGACCAGCTCGCGCGCTTCGTCGAGGACGTCCCGCATGGCCACTCCCCGGTCCTGATCGAACCCACGCTCGCAGACTGGGGTCCAGCCTATCTCGCCAGCGATGCGCAAGCCGCAAGCAGAAGGCCTGAACCGGCGGTCAAGATTCCCTCCGGGCCTCGCGCCGATATCGCCTCGGCCTGGTCGGGGCGGCTCGGCTACGACCCGTCTCACATCACGGCGCCGACCCTGATCGTGCGCGGCGCCTGGGACAGCCTGTGCAGGGACAGCGATGCGCAATGGCTGCGCGGGCGGCTTGGCACGAGTGAAACCCGAGATGTCGTCATTCCCGAGGGCACGCATCTGATGCATCTCGAACATGCGCGCTCCGGGCTCTTCGAGGCGACAGGGGCCTTCCTCATGAAGAGAGGCTCATGAAGATTTGGCTTTGAACCGCCTCCGCCTGGTTATTCGCCGCCCCGCTTCCTTGCGATCTCCTGGTCCCGCAGATCCTTGCGCCTGATCTTGCCGGTCGGGGTCATCGGCAATTCCGTCACGAACTCGATCTCGCGCGGATACTGGTAGGCGGCGAGGCGCGATTTGACGAAGTCCTGGATCTCGGCGGCGAGCGCCGCCGAGGCGGTGATCTCCGGTTTCGGCAGGACAAAAGCCTTGACCACCTCCGTCCGCAGCGGGTCCGGACTGCCGACCACGGCAACCATCAGCACGGCGGGGTGGCGGATGATGCAATCCTCGATATCGCCGGGGCCAATGCGATAGGAGCCGCTGGAAATGATGTCGTCATCACGGCCCTGGAACCAGAAATAGCCGTCTTCGTCGCAGGCGCCGGTATCGCCGGTGACGAGCCAGTCGCCGAGGAACTTCGCCGTTGTCGCCTCGGGTTGGCGCCAGTATTCCAGCATCATCACGGGGTCAGGTCGCGCGACCGCAATCAGCCCCTGCTCTCCAGCAGGCAGGACCGCGCCCTCTGGCGAGATCACCGCGACGCGATGGCCGGGAACGGCGCGCCCCATCGAGCCAGGCTTGACCGGGAACAGACTGGCGCAGTTGGAGACGATCAGATTGGCTTCGGTCTGGCCGTAGAATTCGTTGACCTCGAAGCCGAAGGTTTCCTTGCTCCAGGCTAGCATATCGGCGCCGAGTGTTTCGCCGCCGGTGCCGATCGAGCGCATCGCATAGGCGAAGCGCTCTCTTGGATTGTGAACCTGCCGCATTAGCTTCAGCGCTGTCGGTGGCAGGAAGGCGTTGCGGATGCTGTGGCGCGCCATCAGGTCGAAGGCTGCCTCGGGATCGAATTTGCGGGCACGCGAGGCCAGCACCGGAACGCCGAAATAGAGGCTCGGCAGCAGAACATCGAGTAATCCGCCGGCCCAGGCCCAGTCCGCCGGCGTCCAGAACAGGTCGCCGGCCTGCGGGAAGAATTCCTGCGGCAATTGCACGCCGGGCAGATGGCCGAGCAGCACACGGTGGGCATGCAGCGCGCCCTTGGGCTTTCCCGTGGTGCCGGAGGTGTAGATGATCAGCGCCGGATCGTCGGGCGTGGTGTCGAGAGGCGTGAAACTGTCGGACGCCTTGTTCAACTCGCTCCAGAAGTCGAGGTGGCCTGCGCCGTCGATCAGGACGATCCGCCTGAGTTCCGGCAGGCTCCCGCGGCTCGCCTCGACCTTGACGATGTTCTCGCCATCGGTGATCAGCGTGCAGGCGCCGCTATGCTGCAGCCGGTGTTCAAGCGCATCCGGTCCGAACTGGGTGAAGAGCGGCAGGGCGATCGCACCCATCTTGTAGATGGCGAGATGGGCCATCGCGGTTTCCGGGCGTTGCGGCAGCAGGATGCCGACGCGCTCACCCGGTTTGACGCCATGGGCACGCAGCATATTGGCGAGCCGGTTCGTGTCGAGCTTGAGCGCGTCGAAACTCATCGTCGCGACGCCGTGCCCCTGGTCTTCATAGATCAGCGCCGGCTTGCCACTGCCGTCCGCGTGGCGGTCGCAGGCTGCGACGCCGATATTGAACCGCTCGGGGATCTGCCAGGCGAACCGCTCACAGGTCTCGCGATAGCTGGGGCGCCGTTCCAACATCAGCCTTGATCCCCAGTGCGGCGCTTCATCAGCAGCTTGAGATGGCCGGTCTGGATGTGCTCGCCGCGCTGGTTGTGCACCTCGAGGCGCAGGGTGACGATGCCGCGGTCCGGCTTGCGGCTGGGTGTCCTTTCGACGGCTGTGACGACGGCATGGACCGTGTCGCCGACCTTCACCGGCCCGGTAAATGTCCAGTGCAGATCGAGCAGGCCCATGGTGGTGGCATCGATCAGGTTCTGCTGCGACATCAGGCCGATCGCCATGGCGAGCGTCAGGGGGCCGTGGGCGATGCGCTCGCCGAAGGGCGTGCCTGCGCAATACTCGCTGTCGACATGCAGCGGATTGAAATCGCCGGAAAGGCCGGCGAACAGCGTGATGTCACCCTCGCCGACGGTGCGCCCGCGGGTCGTGATGCTGCTGTCGAGGTCAAAGTCCTCGAAATGGAGCCCCATCCGTTCCTCCCGGCTTTTGCGCATTCTAGCGTGCTGGCGCGGGCTGCTGGCAAGGCCGAAGCAGAGCTCATTTGCTCACCGTGGTGTTGCACTGATGGCGACGTTCGGTTCTCTCTTGCATCGATATCGAGGGGGACGCTCGCTCGGTTCCCGACACCTGGCCTGAGGACGAAACGCCGTGAGCACACCGATCTGGATCGAAGCCGCGATCAACGGCCCCTGGGGCAGGGAGCGTCAGCCCGGCATTCCGATCAGCATCCCCGAGATTGTTGCCGACGGCATTGCGGCGGTCGAGGCCGGGGCGGCCATTGTCCATCTTCATGTCTACGACCTCGTGACCGGCCGCCAGCGCGACGACTGGGAACTCTATGCGCAGGCGATCGAGGGCATCCGCACCAAGGTCGATGCCATCGTCTATCCGACCATCCCGATCGTCGGCTCCGGCTATGCCGGCGATATCGTCGGTTCCGGCCGTTACTGGCATCTGGAGGAGCTGGCGAAGCGCGGCCTGGTCGAGTGGGGCGTGCTCGATCCCGGGTCCTGCAACTGGACGACCTTTGCCGGCATCCCACAAGGCGAGGCAGGCTTCATCTACCAGAACCCCGGCGAGCATATTCGCGAGGGCATGGAGGTGGCGCAGCGCCATAAGGTCCATCCGAGCTATGCCATTTACGAGCCAGGCTTCACACGCCTGGGAGCTGCGCTGGCCAAGGCCTATCCCGGCATGCCGATGCCGATCTACCGGCTGATGTTCTCGGACGCCTTTGCCTGGGGCTTCCCGCCGAAGTCCTATGCGCTCGAGGCCCATCTTGCGCTGCTTGCCGAGGTTGCGCCGCAGGCGCCTGTGATGATCGCGGGGCTGGGCGTGGAACTTGGCAACCTGATCCCGCACGCGGTTGCCCGCGGTGTGCATGTTCGTGCCGGACTGGAAGATGCGCCCTTCGGCGAGACACGGAACAATGCCGCGCTGATCGCGGAAGCTGTCAAACGGGTCGAAGCCGCCGGTGGACGGGTTGTCGGTGCGGCGGATGTCAGGGCCGACCTGGCGGCGCGGGTTGGATAGAACCCAGCGAACCTGGACGGGAGGTGACTGATGGTCAATCCAGGTTCAAGTGGTGCTGGCCACCTGCACGGAACGGAGTTTGCAAACGTCGCATTGAGGAAGCTGGGCTCCTCTGGACGGCATCGATGCCGCAGTTGAAGAGCAACGTGTATTGCCCGAAAGGAGGGACGCCATGACCAATCCTGGCGCCAGGACGAGAACGGACTCCGCTTCGAGGATCGTCCAAGCGTCTCCACAAGCCATCTACCGCGCCTTCGTTGACCCCAAGTCGTTGGCGTCCTGGCTCCCGCCACGCGGCATGACGGGCGAGATCCTCGCATTCGAACCGCGGGTCAGCGGACGCTATCGCATGGTCCTGACCTATGAGGCATCGCAGCATTCAGGGGCCGGCAAGACCTCGGAGAACACCGACATCGTTCAGGGTCGTTTTCTGGAGCTGATTCCGGACGAGCGGATCGTACAGTCGGTTGAGTTCGTGTCGGAGGATCCGTCTTTCGCGGGTACGATGACGATGTCATGGAGCCTCGCTCCGGTCGGGAGCGGCACAGAGGTCACCATCCTCTGCGAGAACGTGCCCGCGGGCATCCGGCAGGAGGACCACGATGTGGGTTTGAGGTCGACGCTGGCGAACCTTGCGGCCTTCCTCGAGTGAAGGGCGCCGGGCGCGCACGGTACCGTGCCGCGCCGACGGGGCATGATGTAGCATTGGTTCTGCCGTGATCGTGCCCTACATCCTGGGCGCGACCCTGCAGCCAATCCTGTGAGCGACATGTCCGAACGCGACAGCGAAGCCAATCGTTTCTCCGCCCGCGCAGCCCGTTACGCCCGCGTCGGGGCGAATGTCGGTGGGGTCGCGGCACGCATTGCCGGGACGCGGCTGCTCGGACTGGAAGGCCGCAATCTCAGCAATGCCGAGGCGCTGGCCAAGGCGCTGGGTGGGCTGAAGGGGCCGATCATGAAGGTGGCGCAGCTCGTCGCCACCATTCCCGACGTCGTGCCGCCGGAATACGCCGCCGAGCTGCAGAAGCTGCAATCGCAGGCGCCGCCGATGGGGCCGGCCTTCGTCAAGCGCCGCATGATGGCGGAGCTCGGGCCGCAATGGCGCATGCGCTTCGCCGAGTTCGACCTGAAGCCTGCGGCGGCAGCGTCGCTCGGCCAGGTGCACCGGGCGACGACGCATGATGGCGTGCCGGTCGCCTGCAAACTGCAATATCCGGATATGGAATCAGCGGTCGAGGCCGATATCGCCCAGCTCGACATCCTGTTTGCGCTGCATCGACGCATGGATCCGGTGATCGACACCACAGAGATCGCCAAGGAGATCGGCGCGCGGGTGCGAGAGGAACTCGACTACGTCCGCGAGGCGAAACATATCGCGCTTTACCGCGCGATGCTGGCCGAGACGTCGGACGTGCGCGTGCCGACGCTGGAAGCCGGGCTGTCGACCCGCCGGCTCTTGACCATGCACTGGCTCGAGGGTGACCGAATCCTCGACCATAAGCAGGACGGGCAGGAGTCCCGCGATCGGATCTCGACCGCGATGTTCCGTGCCTGGTGGCGCCCCTTCAGCCATCACGGCGTCATTCACGGCGACCCGCATCTCGGAAACTACACGGTGTTCTCGGAGGATGGTGCGCCACAAGGCATCAACCTGCTCGATTATGGCTGCATCCGGATCTTCCCACCCTCCTTCGTCGGCGGGGTGGTCGATCTCTATCGCGGCCTCCTGGAGAATGACCAGGCGCGCGTGATCCACGCCTATGAGACCTGGGGCTTCAAGGGGCTGACCAAGGAGTTGGTCGACACCCTCAACATCTGGGCGCGTTTCATCTACGGGCCGTTGCTGGAGGACAGGGCCCGGCGCATCGCCGAAGATGTCAGCCCGGCGGAGTATGGCCGCAAGCAGGCCTTCCAGGTGCATCAGGCGCTGAAGAAGCGCGGGCCGGTGACCGTGCCGCGTGAATTCGTCTTCATGGACCGCGCCGCGATCGGCCTCGGCGGCGTCTTCCTGCATCTCGATGCCGAGCTGAATTTCCATCGCCTGTTCGAGCAGGAAATCGAGAATTTCTCGACCGAGCATGTGGCTGACGTTCAGGCGAAGGCACTCGATCGCGCCGGATTGGCCGCTGCGCATTGACGGGGATGTTCGTTCCGGCATCCCCGCTGTTACCAGGGCTTTGCAGAGCAAGCGGTTTCACTGCCTGAAATGCCCCTGAAACAGGCGGCGATGGCGTGTTGACGCGTTGCCAGACCCTTCGCTGGTGCGCTACACGGCAATGAGACCTTTTATGCGGGAACAGTTTTTATGGCCCACCACGGACACAGCGCAGCCGATGCTCCGCAGATGGATTATCCGGAACACGAGCGGACCTATCGCGGCTTCGTCCACATGGCCGAAGTTACCACTGCAGCCTGCCTTGCCATCGTCGCGGCGCTCGCCGTGGGCGGAACCAAGCATGCCTGGGGTACTGCGGTCGTCGGAACGCTCCTGACCCTCGTCGCCACAGGCGTCGGCATTGCCGCTCCCTCGCTGTCCTGGCGTGCACCGGCGGTTCCGCTGGTTCTGATGCTGCTCGCGCTCCTCCTGATGTAACGCCGGAAAGGCCCCGCCTGCCATGCGCATTGCTGTCCCAGCCGAAACGCAAGGGACGGAAACCCGCGTCGCCGTGACGCCGGAAACCGTCCGCAAGTTCATTGGCCTCGGGGCCGATGTCGCAGTGGAGAAGGGAGCGGGGCTCGCTTCCGGTATTACCGACGCGGACTACCAGGCTGCCGGCGCGACCACCGCCAAGAACGCCAAGGAGGCGCTGAAGGGCGCCGATATCGTTCTCAAGGTGCGCCGCCCGGCCGAGAGCGAACTCGCCGGCCTGCCGGCGGGCGCGCTCGTCGTCGGCATCATGGATCCTTACGGTAACGAGGCCGCAGTCGAAGGCCTTGCGAAGGCCAATGTCGCTGCTTTCGCCATGGAATTCATGCCGCGCATCACCCGTGCGCAGGTGATGGACGTCCTGTCCTCTCAGGCCAATCTCGCCGGCTATCGGGCCGTGATCGACGGCGCCGCCGAGTATGGCCGGGCTCTCCCGATGATGATGACGGCGGCAGGCACGGTTCCCGCGGCGAAGATCTTCATCATGGGCGTCGGCGTCGCCGGCCTGCAGGCAATCGCGACTGCGCGGCGTCTGGGCGCCATCGTCACCGCGACCGACGTGCGCCCCGCCACGAAGGAACAGGTCGAGTCGCTCGGTGCGAAATTCCTCGCCGTCGAGGACGAGGAGTTCAAGCAGGCGCAGACCGCCGGCGGCTACGCCAAGGAAATGTCCGCGGAATACCAGGCAAAGCAGGCCGAGCTCACCGCCGGCCACATCGCCAAGCAGGACATCGTCATCACGACCGCGCTGATCCCGGGCCGCCCGGCGCCGAAGCTGATCACCGCCGCGATGGTCGAAAGCATGAAGGCGGGTTCGGTGATCATCGATCTCGCCGTCGAGCGCGGCGGCAATTGCGAGCTCGCCAAGCCGGGCGAGATCGTGACCACGCCGAATGGCGTCAAGATCGTGGGCCATCTGAATGTGCCCGGGCGTCTGCCTGCGACATCCTCCAGCCTCTACGCCAAGAATCTCTTCGCCTTCGTCGAAACGCTGATCGACAAGGGCGAGAAGAAGCTCGCGGTGAACTGGGACGACGAATTGGTGAAGGCGACTGCGCTGACCCGGGACGGCGCGGTGGTTCATCCGAATTTCGCGCCGAAGGCCTGAAGCATCGCTAGGGGGAGTGTCCGACCATGGCTAATCCGACACCTGAACAAGCGCTCGAGCAGGCCCGCTCGGCGGCTGCCCTCGCGAAACAGGCTGCAGAACTGGCGGAGCGCTATGCCGAGCAGGCTGCGGCCGCCGCCGGTGCCGCTACCGGCGTGGACCCGACGGTCTATCGGCTTGCGATCTTCGTGCTCGCGGTCTTCGTCGGCTACTATGTCGTCTGGTCGGTGACGCCGGCACTGCACACGCCGCTGATGTCGGTGACCAACGCGATCTCCTCCGTCATCGTCGTCGGCGCGCTGCTCGCCGTTGGCGTGAATGCGGCGCCTGCTCTGGGCGATGGTCCGATCTGGGCCAAGATTTTTGGCTTCGTCGCGCTGGTCCTGGCGTCCGTGAACATCTTTGGCGGCTTCCTCGTCACCGAGCGCATGCTCTCGATGTACAAGAAGAAGGGCTGAGCGCACATGGCCGCTAATCTCTCCGCCCTTCTCTACGTCGTCTCCGGCGTCCTGTTCATCATGGCCCTGCGAGGCCTGTCGCATCCGACAACCTCGCGTCAGGGCAATCTCTACGGCATGGTGGGCATGGGCATCGCCATTGCCACCACCGTGATCTTCTATCCGCCTTCCGGCTTCTCCGGCTGGTTCCTGGTCGTTCTCGGCATCGCTATCGGCGGCGGCATCGGCGCCTACATGGCCCGGCGCGTGCAGATGACCCAGATGCCGCAGCTCGTCGCCTTCTTCCACTCGCTGGTTGGTCTGGCGGCAGTGCTGGTCGCGGCAGCGGCGCTCTACGCGCCGGAGGCCTTCGGCATCGGTCAGGTCGGCAAGATCAAGGGCGCAAGCCTGTTCGAGATGGCGCTGGGCTGCGCCATCGGCGCGATCACCTTCACGGGCTCGATCATCGCCTTCCTGAAACTCGACGGGCGGATGAGCGGCAAACCGATCATGCTGCCGCAGCGCCATGGCATCAATATCGGCCTTGGCATCGCGGTCATCGTGCTGCTGCTGTTCTTCCTGAAGACCGAGAGCCACGTCGCCTTCTGGCTGATCGTGCTCCTCGCCTTCGCGCTCGGCGTGCTGCTGATCGTACCGATCGGTGGCGCGGACATGCCGGTCGTGGTCTCCATGCTCAACTCCTATTCGGGCTGGGCGGCTGCGGGCATCGGTTTCACGCTCGGCAACATGGCGCTGATCATCACCGGTGCGCTGGTCGGCTCTTCCGGTGCGATCCTGTCCTACATCATGTGCAAGGGCATGAACCGGAGCTTCATCTCGGTCATCCTCGGTGGCTTCGGCGGCGAGACCGCTGGCCCTGCCGGTGGCGCCACAGAGGCTCGCCCGGTGAAGCAGGGCTCGGCCGACGATGCGGCCTTCATCATGAAGAATGCCGGCAAGGTCATCATCGTGCCGGGCTACGGCATGGCGGTGGCGCAAGCCCAGCATGCGCTGCGCGAGATGGCCGACGCGCTGAAGAAGGAAGGCGTCGAGGTCAAGTACGCCATCCACCCGGTCGCTGGCCGTATGCCCGGCCACATGAACGTGCTGCTCGCCGAAGCGAACGTGCCCTATGACGAGGTTTTCGAACTCGAGGATATCAACTCCGAGTTCGGCCAGGCGGATGTGGCCTTCGTCATCGGAGCCAATGACGTCACCAACCCTTCGGCCAAGACCGATCCGCAGTCGCCGATCTACGGCATGCCGATCCTTGATGTCGAAAAGGCCAAGACCGTGCTCTTCATCAAGCGCGGCATGGGCTCGGGATATGCCGGCGTCGAGAACGAGTTGTTCTTCATGCCCAACACGATGATGCTGTTCGGGGACGCCAAGAAGGTCACCGACGAGATCGTCAAGGCAATGGCGCACTGAGCCGCCGGACCCACGGCAAGTTGCGAGGGGCCGGCGTCTCGCTGGCCCTTTTCTTTTGGAGTTTCAAACGGTGGGCATCACGATCAGACCGATGGCGGAGGCGGACCGTCCCGCCGTGCTGGCGCTGCTGCTGGAGCTGACCGCCCATGAGGCGGGCCTGAGTCCGGCGCGCGGGACCGGGCCGGAGGTGGCCGCCGCCTGCCTGGCAGATGATCGTGAGAAGGCGGACGAGACCGGGGGTGTGCTGATGGTCGCCGAGAGCGATGGCCGCGTCGTCGGMTATCTCGCGCTGCAGCTTGCCCGGACCGGCCCGTTCGTACACGAGCACCTGCGCGATCACGTCTATATCGAGAATATCGTCGTTGGCGCCGCGGAGCGTGGGACCGGCATCGGTCAGATCCTGCTGGCGGAAGCCGAGCGCTTTGCGCGGGCGACGGGGCGCAAGGTCCTCCATCTCGGTGTGCTGGAGGGCAATGACCTCGCGCTCAGGGCTTATCGCCGCGCAGGCTTCGAGACGGCCTCCGTGGACATGATGAAGGTGCTGGACTGAGCGTGGCCGTGCCGCCGCGGTGATCGGGGACCATGATCGGCATGAAGCTCATTCGCCTTCTCGCGCTCGCTGGGCTTGTCCTCTATCTGACCTTTCTGGCGCTGCTCTATGTCGAGCAGCGCGAGCTTTTGTATCCGCGCGACCCGACACGTGCAGACATCGCTGCGGCCAATCTGCCAGGTGTCGAGGAGACGACGCTAACTGCTGCCGATGGCGAGCGGCTGATCGCCTGGGTGGTGCCGCCGCGCGAGGGCAAGCCGGTGCTGCTGTTCTTCCACGGCAATGCCGGCAATTTCGCGAGATCCGCCCGCCAGGCGCGCTTCCGTGGCCTGACCGAGGACGGGACCGGGCTCTTCGCCGTGAATTATCGCGGCTATGGCGGGTCGAGCGGCGCGCCGTCGGAAGAGGGGCTGCTGCTCGATGCGCGTGCGGTCTATGACGCTGCCGTCTCACGCTTTGGCGCCGATCGGCTGGTTGGCTATGGCGAATCCCTGGGCACCGGTGTTGTGCTCAAGCTTGCAGCGGAGCGCCCGCTCAAGGCCGTGATACTCGAGGCGCCCTATCTGTCGGCAGCTGCAGTGGCGCAACTCGCCTATCCCTTCGCACCAATCGGCTGGCTGATGAAGGATCAGTTCCGGTCGGACGCCGTCATCGGCCGCGTCACCGCGCCACTGCTGGTGTTGCACGGTGGCCGCGATGCCGTCATTCCCTTCGCGCAGGGGCAGGCACTCTACGACATGGCGAACATGCCCAAGCGCTTCGTCCGCTTTTCCAGCGGTGGCCACCAGGACCTGCCGGCGCATGGTTCGCTGCCCGAGATCCGGGGCTTCCTGGCCAATCTGACGAACGGTGCCGTTGCCGGCCAAGAAAGCCGCGCCGTCGAGTAGCGCGGCGGCCTGGCGTTATGGTCAGCGGAAGAGGCTGCCTCCGCCGAGGCGCGCCTGGCCGGCGCGGGCGGTTGCATTGTTGCTGTCCAGGCTCAGGGCGCGCTGATAGTTCTCGGCCGCTTCAGTCTTCTTGCCGAGCTTTTCGCTGGCGAGTCCGCGACCGGCCCAGGCTTCGGCGTTGCGGTTGTCGACATTGAGCGAAGCCGTGAAGTCCTCGATCGCCTGCTCGAACTTTCCGACCGCGATCAGGCTCTGGCCGCGGGCCGTATAGGGCGGGGCGTTATAGGGATTGCGATCGATGACCGAGTCGAAATCGGTGATCGCATGCTGGTGCTGGCCTTCCTTCTGATAGACCAGACCACGGGCATGGAAGGCTTCGGCCGATTCTGGATTCAGGCGGATCGCGGTGTTGAGGTCGGACAGCGCCTGCTGACTGTTGCCCTGCTGGCGCAGCAGGTTGGCACGCCCGATATAGGCCGGGGCATAGTTCGGGTTGGCTGTGGTGGCGCGGTTGAAGTCTGCCATCGCCGCGTCATTGCGGCCGCTCTGGCGCAGCGCCAATGCGCGATTGGTATAGGCCGAGGCGAGGTTCGGGTCGATCTGCACCGCCTTGGTGAAATCGGAGATCGCGTCGGAGTAGCGGCCGGCACGGGCATAGGCCGCGCCGCGGGTGTTATAGGCCTGCGGATCGTTGGGGTTGCGGTTGATGACCTCGCTGAGCGAGCCGATATTCACGCTCGCATTGGCGGATGATTCCGCATCGACTTCAGCAATTGCGCTCTGTGAGCCCAGATTGGAAACGGTGTCGCATCCTGCCAGCGCGACGGCGATGCCGGCTGCAGCCAGCCAGCTCTTGCCTCGAAACATGCTCTGCCTCATCGGTCCCGGTTCTGTGCCTCGACTGCCATGCTCGACCCCGTTGGTCGTCATGACCTGATTGCGCTCCCCAGCCGACAGCGCCCCTTCACGCGAGAACGCCTGCATCCTGCCAAGCTTTGGTTAACGCCGCCGAAAAAGCAACAACGCCCGGAGAGGCTCCAGGCGCTGTTTCGACATGATGCATCCGTGCGAAGCGGCCAAAGCGGCCGCCCTCAGCCGGAGATCAGGGGCGCTTGGGTTTCACCGGCGCGGGCAGAAGGCCCTCGCGCTGCAGCTTCTTGCGGACCAGCTTGCGGGCGCGGCGGACGGCTTCCGCCTTCTCGCGCGCCTTCTTCTCGGAAGGCTTCTCGTAATGACCGCGGAGCTTCATCTCCCGGAAAATGCCTTCGCGCTGCATCTTTTTCTTGAGGGCGCGAAGAGCCTGATCGACATTGTTGTCGCGAACGAGAACCTGCACGTGATTGTCCGTCTTTAGCGGGTTGGTCAAGATTTCGGGTCCGGCGAAGTTTCTCAACTCGCAGGAAGGGTTGTGCGGATAACAGAATTCAATTCGGCTGTCCACGCCGGAAGAGCCGGAGAACGTGGAGAAATCGCGGGCGGAGACGAGCCGCGGGATTCGTCCGGACAAGCCGGCAGGAATGAGTGCCGACTCCGTAAGGAAGCACGTTATGTGCGGGCCGGCTTCAGCCGCGTGACATGGCCCATCTTGCGGCCGGGGCGGGCATCCCGCTTGCCGTAGAGATGCAGATGCGCGCCCGGCTCTGCCAGGATTTCCCGCCAACGAAGTGCGGCGTCGCCGACAAGGTTTTCCATCTCGACAGTGCCGCGACGGGTGGCCGATCCAAGCGGCAGGCCGCAGACGGCGCGGACATGCTGGTGGAATTGCGAGGTCTCGGCGCCTTCGCTGGTCCAGTGTCCGGAATTGTGCACCCGCGGCGCGATCTCGTTGATGATGACGGTCTCGCTCGCGCCCTCGCCAACCACGAACATCTCGACGGCGAAGACACCGATATAGCCGAGCGCTTCTCCGATCTTGCGCGCCGCCTCGATGGCGCTGGCGGAGGTCCCGGCCGCAACCTGCGCCGGCACATGCGTGAAGGCGAGGATGTGGTCGCGATGCTCGTTCTCGCAAAGATCGAATGCAGCGAAGTCGCCGGCAGTGTTGCGGGCTGCGACGACGGAAACCTCCCGGCTGAAGCTGACGAAGCCTTCGAGGATGGCAGGAAAATGCCCGATGGCCTCATAGGCTTCGGCCAGATCGGTATCAGCCGCGATCTTCACCTGCCCCTTGCCGTCATAGCCGAAGCGGCGCGTCTTCAGGACGCTGGGGCGGCCGAGTTCGGCGACCGCGCGTTCGAGATCGGCCAGCGAATCGACGGCGCGGAACGGCGCAACCGCCAGCCCGAGATCGGCGACGAAGCTCTTCTCGCTCAGCCGGTCCTGCGTCAGGGCCAGGGCGCGCGCGCCGGGATGAAGCGGCGTGCGCGCGGCGAGGAAGGCCGCTGTCGCATGCGGCACATTCTCGAACTCATAGGTGACGAGGTCGACCGCATCGGCAAATCCGGCCAACGCAGCCTCGTCTTCATAGGCGCCGATCGTATGACGGGCGGCGACGTCGAAGGCCGGGCTATCAGCCTCGGGCGCGAAAATATGGGCGCGAATGCCGAGATCGGCGGCGGCGAGCGCAATCATGCGGGCAAGCTGCCCACCGCCGAGGATGCCGAGCATGGCGCCGGGGCCAAGCCCGCGCGGATCGGGCGTGCTCATGCGTCGTCCCTGGGGAATTCGGCGACCGCCCCGCTTTGGCGGCTGCGATAGGCTTCCAGCCGCTCGGCCAGGGGCTCATCGCCCAAGGCGAGCACGGCGGCGGCGAGGAGGCCGGCATTGACCGCCCCGGCCCGGCCGATGGCGAGCGTGCCGACCGGGATGCCCGCCGGCATCTGCACGATCGAGAGCAGGCTGTCCTGGCCGGAAAGGGCCTTGGATTCGACCGGCACTCCGAAGACCGGAAGCGGCGTCAGCGAAGCCGTCATGCCCGGCAGATGCGCGGCCCCGCCGGCGCCCGCGATGATGACCTTGAAGCCCTTCGCCTTGGCTTCCTTCGCGAAGGAGAACATGCGTTCCGGGGTCCGGTGCGCGGACATGATGCGAGCCTCGTGGGCCACGCCGAGCATGTCGAGGACTTCGGCCGCATGACGCATCGTCGCCCAGTCGGACTGGCTGCCCATGATGATGGCGACAGGAGGGCTGGTATCGGCCATGTGCACTCGCTTCCCATGCGAGGGGAGGAAGCGCGCGACTTAAACTGCGGGCAGCCCGGCAGGCAAGCACCGATTCGTCGAAATCATTGTTCTGTGTGCTGTTTTCCGCATCAGGCGATGATGTCCGGCGTCAGCGCGTCTTCGATCTGCGTGATGCGGTCCTTGAGGTAGAGCTTCCGCTTCTTCAGGCGCTGCACCTGGATCTGATTGATCGCGCCCATGCGCTCCAACGCGTCGATGGCGCTGTCGAGGTCGCGATGCTCTTCGCGCAGACGAGCCAGCTCGGCCGTAAAGGCCTCGATCTCCTCAGGGCTCAGCTCGAATCCCATGAAGCCGTCTCATCATTGCCGCGATCCGGGTCGACTATGCTCAGGCGCGGGCGGCCCGGCAAGAGCGCAGTGTCGCTTCGCGCAGGGATAGCGCGTGCCATTCGCGCCCTGCGGGAAGGAGAGACCCAGGATCACGGAAACTCATGGTGCAGTGCACTGCTGCCCCAGAGACTTGAAGCCGGCTCTGTGTCAGACTCCCCCCGTCAATCGCTCATCAGGAGAATCCAGATGTCGCTGCAGACCCACCTCGCCGAGCTCGAGCGCAAGCATCGTCAGCTTGAGGAAGCCATCGCCCAAGCCGCGGCGCGCCCCTCTTCCGATACGCTGAGTGTGTCCGAGTTGAAGCGGAAGAAGCTGCTGCTGAAGGAAGAGATCGAGCGCGTCAGAATGACGATGCCGCAGCCGACGCTGCATTGAACGGGATAACGGGGCAGCCATCGCCCGTCGAATAGGATGGTTTTGATCGAGCCGGTCCCAGGAGGGGCCGGCTTTCTCGTTGAATGGACATGCAGGACTGGAAGCCGCGCCTGGCACTACAGGGCCCTTGCCATCTCGCGCAGCTTGAATTTCTGGATCTTGCCGGTCGAGGTCTTGGGGATCTCGGTGAAGACCACCGTCTTGGGGCATTTGAACGAGGCCAGAAGCCCGCGGCAGAAGGCGATGATCTCCGCCTCGGTCGCATTCTTCCCCGGCATGAGTTCGACGAAGGCGCAGGGCGTCTCACCCCATTTCTCGTCCGGCCTGGCGACAACCGCAGCCGATTGCACCGAGGGATGCTTGTAGAGCGCATCCTCGACCTCGATCGAGGAGATGTTCTCGCCGCCGGAGATGATGATGTCCTTGGAGCGGTCCTTGAGCTGGATATAGCCGTCGGCATAACGCACGCCGAGGTCGCCGGAATGGAACCAGCCACCGGCAAAGGCAGCTTCGGTCGCCTTCGGATTCTTGAGGTAGCCCTTCATCACGACATTGCCGCGGAACATCACCTCGCCGAGTGTCTGACCATCGCGGGGAACCGGCTGCATGGTTTCCGGGTCGAGTACATCGAGGGCTTCCAGAGCGGGGTAGCGCACGCCCTGGCGTGCTTTCAGCACGGCCTGGTCCGCAGCTTCCAAGGCGTCCCAGTCGCGCTGCCACTCATTCACGACTGAGGGACCATAGGTCTCGGTCAGGCCGTAGAGATGCGTCACCTCGAACCCAGCCTGCTTCATCGCGGCAAGCACGGCTTCTGGCGGCGGGGCGGCGGCGGTGAGGAAGGAGACCTTCTGCGAGAAGGGGCGGCGTTCCTCCGCCGGGGCGTTGAGCAGCGTCGACATCACGATGGGTGCGCCGCAGAGATGGGTGACGCCATGATCCGCCAGCGCCGCGTACAGCGCCTTGGCGCGGACCTGGCGCAGGCAGACATGGGTGCCGGCGAGGATCGAGATCGACCAGGGGAAGCACCAGCCATTGCAGTGGAACATCGGCAGCGTCCAGAGATAGACGGGATGACGACCCATGCCGCAGGTCACAATATTCGAGGTCGCGAGCAGATTGGCGCCGCGGTGATGATAAACCACCCCCTTGGGGTCGCCGGTGGTGCCCGATGTGTAGTTCAGCGAGATCGCGTCCCATTCGTCGCCGGGTAACGTCCAGGCGAAATCCTGGTCGCCGGTCACGAGAAAGTCCTCGTATTCGACGCTGCCAAGCCGCTCGCCGCTGCCGTCATAGACCGGGTCGTCATAGTCGATGACCAGCGGCTTGACCTTGCAGAGTTCCAGTGCCGCCTGGACTGTGCTCGAGAATTCGCGGTCCGCGATCAGCACCTTGGCTTCGCCATGGTCGAGCGAGAACGCGATGATGGCGGCGTCGAGCCGCGTGTTCAACGTGTTGAGCACACCGCCGGTCATTGGCACGCCGTAGTGACATTCGAGCATGGCGGGCGTGTTCGGCAGCATGGCTGCGACGGTATCGCCCCTGCGGATGCCGTGCTTCGCCAGCGCGGATGCAAGCCTGCGCGAGCGTGCGTAGAATTCGGCATAGGTCCGGCGCAACGGGCCGTGGATGATCGCAACATGGTCGGGAAAGACGGCGGCGGCACGCTCGAGGAAGGTCAGCGGCGTCAGCGGCTGGAAGTTGGCCGGGTTGCGGTCGAGGTCGATGTCATAGGGCGAGGTCTTCATCGGGGCGCCTTCTTCCGTCGCGTCGCCTTCGGATCTAGCCGGTCCCGCGCTCTCCCGTAATCCATCCCTTTTTCCGATGCGGCGCAATCGACGCAGCTGGACTCGTGGGTCAGGGATGGAGGCGCAACGCCAGGAACCCGTCGATGATCAGCTTGCTGCCGACAGCAATCAGCAGCCAGTAGATGATGGTGTAGAAGCGTTCCGCCGGCACGCGGCGCACCAGCCAGACACCGGCAACGGTCGCGAGGATCGCGACCGGAAACAGTGCCGCCGACGCGGCGAGGTTCTCGCGGGTGAACTGGCCGAGCGCGATATAGGGGCCGACTTTCATGAGATTGAGCAGCGCGAAGAAGATCGCGCCGGTGCCAACGAAGGTCGGCGGCGAGAGCCGCTGCGGCATGACGTAGATCTGAAAGGGAGGGCCGCCGGCATGGGCGATCATGCTGGTGAAACCGCAAACCGCGCCCCAGAAGCTGCCGGGCCCAAACGCGGGCTTCGTGACCGGCGACTGCGCCTTGCGGTCGGCGAAGAGCCGACGGCCTGCGAAGGCAACCGAGATGATGCCGACCGAAAGGCCAACCGCGGCATCGGAAACCCGCGATGCCAAGACATAACCCGCAAGCACGCCGAGAAGAGCACCCGGCAGCATCGTCGCGAGGTTGCGTTTGTCGAACTCACGGCGATAGGCCCAGACGCTCACCATGTCCTGGACGATCAGGATGGGCAGCATGATCGCGGCCGCCTGGACCGGCGGGAGCACGAGCGCCATCAGCGGCAGCGAGAGCAGCCCCAGGCCCGAGAAGCCACCCTTGGCGAGCCCGACCAGGATGACGGCAGGCACCATCGCGGCGAGATAGGCTGGGTCGAAGCTCATGGCTGTCCGGGGGGGCGAGGGCGGGAGCGGTCGTGCGCGGATGCGTAGCTAAAGTCTGACGGCGGCGTGCTTGCGCAGGCGGGGGAGAGTGAGCACGATCCCGCGCAAAATCGCCCGACCCGCTTGCCGGGTCTAGGCCAGAACCAGGCGAAGAGGAACGCGTCCGATGAATGCCACGCATGCAAGCCACTATCGCGAAACCTATGCGCGCTGGCAGGCGGATCCGATCGGCTTCTGGCGCGAGGCGGCAGGCGAGATCGAATGGATCAAGCCGCCGCAGGCGATCTTCGATGCCGAAGCCGGTGTCTATGGACGCTGGTTCCCGGATGCGAGCTGCAATACCTGCTTCAATGCGCTCGACCGGCATGTGCGTGACGGGCGGGGCGAGCAGACGGCGCTGATCTATGACAGCCCCGTCACCGGAACCAAGGCGAGCTACAGCTATCGTGATCTGCTCGGCGAGGTCGCGACGCTTGCGGCTGTCCTGCAGGATCTGGGCGTCGGCAAGGGCGACCGCGTCATCATCTACATGCCGATGATCCCGGAGGCAGCCTTTGCCATGCTGGCCTGCGCCCGGATCGGGGCGGTGCATTCGGTGGTGTTCGGCGGCTTCGCCGCCAAGGAACTGGCGACGCGCATCGATGACGCCAGGCCAAAGGTCATCCTGACCGCGACATGCGGCATCGAGCCGACACGCATCGTCGAATACAAGCCGCTGCTCGACGGCGCGATCGCGCTCGCCGCCCACAAGCCGGAAACCTGCATCGTGCTGCAGCGTCCCCAGGCGGACGCCTCCATGCATGTCACGCGCGACCGGAACTGGCGGGCGCTGGTCGCCTCGGCCAAGGCCGCGGGACGCAAGGCCGATTGCGTCGAGGTCGCCGCCACGGACCCGCTCTATGTGCTCTACACCTCGGGCACGACGGGTCGGCCCAAGGGAGTGGTCCGTGACAACGGCGGCCATATGGTCGCGCTGAAATGGACTATGGAGAACCTCTACGGCGTGAAGCCGGGCGAGGTCTTCTTTACCGCGTCCGATGTCGGATGGGTCGTCGGCCATAGCTATATCGTTTATGGCCCGCTGCTGCATGGCGCGACCTCGGTGCTCTATGAGGGCAAGCCGGTCGGCACGCCTGATCCCGGCGCGTTCTGGCGCGTCATTTCCGAACACAAGGCGGTGGCGATGTTCACCGCACCGACGGCGTTTCGCGCGATCCGCAAGGAGGATCCGCAGGCAACCCATCTCGCACGCTACGACCTGTCGCAGTTCCGCACGCTCTTCCTCGCCGGAGAACGGGCCGATCCCGATACGTTGAAATGGGCCGAGGACGTGCTGAAGGTTCCGGTCATCGACCATTGGTGGCAGACCGAGAGCGGCTCCTGCATGGTCGGCAACCCGGTCGGGCTGGAGCTCCTGCCGGTGAAGCATGGATCGCCGACCGTGCCGCTGCCGGGCTATGACGTGCAGTGCCTCGACGAGACCGGAAAACCCGTATCGGCCGGCACGATGGGGGCGATCGTGGTCAAGCTGCCGCTGCCGCCCGGCGCCTTGCCGACGCTGTGGCAGGACGACGAGCGGTTCCGCCAATCCTATCTCACGGCCTTCCCGGGCTATTACAACACCTCGGATGCCGGCTTCATCGACGAGGACGGCTACGTCTTCATCATGGGCCGCACCGACGATATCATCAACGTCGCCGGCCATCGGCTCTCGACCGGTGGCATGGAGGAGGTGCTTGCCTCGCATCCGGCGGTGGCGGAATGCGCCGTGGTTGGTATCAGGGATGCTCTGAAGGGCGAGCAGCCCTGCGGGTTCGTCGTGCTGAAATCGGGCGTGACGCAAAGCCCGGCCGAGGTCGAGAAGGAGCTGGTTGCGCTGGTGCGCGACAAGATCGGCCCGGTTGCTGCCTTCAAGCTCGCGGTGACCGTGGCACGCCTGCCGAAGACACGCTCCGGCAAGATCCTGCGCGCGACGATGAAGAAGATCGCCGATGGCGAGGAATATGCCGTACCGGCGACGATCGACGATCCTGTCGTGCTCGACGAGATCGGCGAGGTCCTCAAGGCGAGAGGCGTTGGCTAGTCCGAGGGCGAGACAGGATTGCCTGGCTCGCGATGACGCGGCTCAGATCCCGATCGTCGCGCCATTCCAGCGCAGCAGTCGTTCGCCGACATCGAGCGCCATCAGATCCTCGCCAACAATCAGCGGGCCGGCATAACCTGCCGTCCTGATCTCGCGGGCAAGCCGGGAGGTGTCGGCGCCGGGCGGTACCAGATGCGTCAGCGCGAGCATGCCTGCGCCGGCCTGCGTCGCCAGTTTCGCCACCACGGCGGGGGTCATGTGATAGGCCTGTACGGCCGCCACGGTCTCGGCCGAGCGAATACCGGCGACGACAGGCATCTCACTGTCGATGAAGACCTCGCAGACCAGCAGATCGCAATTCTGCGCGGCGCGTTCGAGCGACGGTGTCAGGCGCGTGTCGCCCGAGAAGACAAGGCTGCTGCCTGCCAGCGAAATCGCGAGTCCGAAAGCGGGCTCGACAGGCCGGTGATCAACCAGGAAGGCGTCGATCGCGAGTTCGCCCAGCCCGGAGACGATGCCTTCGCGCAGCTCCTCGAACTGCACATCGAGCCCCGTGGCGTCGGGCCGCTTCTCGAAGGCAATGCGCAAGGCGCGTTCGCGGGCAAAGCCCTCGTATTGCGCGCGCATATTGGCAAGTGCGGGGGCAGGGGCCAGCACACGCCAGGGGCGGGCGCGGCCCTGATGCCAGGATGAGACCACAAGTTGGTAGAAATCGACCAGATGGTCGGAATGCTCATGCGTGACGATGAGCAGGTCGATATCGGTGCCGCGATGGCCGGCGGCGACCAGGCGCTGGCTCACGCCCGAGCCGCAATCGATCAGGATCTTGCGTCCGGCCCCCTGGACGAGATGGGACGGGCCGGCCCGGCGCAGGCTGACCGGCGGCGCGCCCGTGCCGAGAAAGGTGAAGGCAAGATCGGATGCCAAGGCCATTCTCCGCGACAGGCAGGCCGCTCGGTCGTCAGCGACCTCAGATCTCGTCGTCCTCGTCGGCCGGACGCTTGAGCTGCTTCAGCTTGGCGAAGACGGAATCGACGTCGATCGCCGCTTCCTCCTCGCGCTTCGGCTTGCTCATATCAGCGAAAGGCTGGCTCGCATGGACCGGCTCCCGCGCGGTGGTCTCCTCGGCCGGGAGCAAGGTCGAGCCTGCCTCCGCAAGGGCGGCCGGGCGATCCTTGGCCGCACGACCGACCTCGAAGTCGAGATCGATCTGCGAGCTGAGCCCGAGGCTGACCGGGTCGACCGGCGTCAGGGTCTGCGCGTTCCAGTGGGTGCGGTCGCGGATCTGGGCGATGGTCGATTTCGTCGTGCCGATCAGGCGGATGATCTGCGCGTCCTTGAGCTCGGGATGGTTGCGCAGCAGCCAGAGGATCGCGTTCGGGCGGTCCTGGCGCTTGGAAACCGGAGTGTAGCGCGGCCCCTTGGCGCGCTTGATCTCCGGCACCTTCACCTTGCGCTCGGCAAGCCGGAGATGGTGGTTCGGGTTCTTGGCGGCGCGCTCGAGCTCCTCACGGGTGAGCTGACCAGAGGTGATCGGGTCGAGGCCCTTGATGCCGGCGGCGACTTCGCCATCGGCGATGCCGCGAACTTCGAGCGGGTGGAGTTTGCAGAACTCGGCGATCTGCTCGAAGGTCAGCGACGTGTTTTCCACGAGCCAGACCGCAGTGGCTTTCGGCATCAGCGGGGGTTGTGACACGGCATCGTCTCCTGGATCTCGAAGGCCGGCGGCTTACGCCGGATCAGGGTCGCGGACAAAAGCTCTCATGCGCCGACCGGCCTCCTCGGCCGGCCATCCAAATCATCAGCGATGAGCAGGATGCGGGCGTTATATGCAAAGCCATGAAGGCTGTCCAAGAAAAAGCGCGGAAGGCGCCGGTGGCTCAGACAGCCCTATGATCGATGACAGCGCCGGCCGGCAAGGCGAGCACTGATATCGCGGCTGCGGGTCACATCGTCAGGACGATCTTGCCGATATGGGCGTTGCTCTCCATCAGGCGATGCCCGGCCGCGGCCTCTGCCAAGGGGAAGGTCGCATGGATCATGGGTTT
Source organism: Allobosea sp. 05T433 (assembly GCF_056396065.1). NCBI lineage: Bacteria > Pseudomonadati > Pseudomonadota > Alphaproteobacteria > Hyphomicrobiales > Alloboseaceae > Allobosea > Allobosea sp. 05T433. The sequence goes on from NZ_JBFTKS010000006.1 coordinate 158,268, forward strand.
GCAGCGGCCCTGGGCCAGCAGGGGCCAGACCTTGGCCTCCAGCTCGGCGGCGATGGCTGCCTTCTCGGCGATGGTGCGCGGGCGCAGTGTCGAGCCGGTATGGGTCAGGCGCTTCATCATCAGCCGACGGAAATCGACCTCCGCCTTGGGGCCGTTCAGAAAGGCGATCTGGACGATCCGGCCGCTCTCGGCCGCTGCCTCGTAATTGCGGGAAATGTAGTCGCCGCCGACCATATCCAGGATCAGGTCGATGCCGTGCCCGCCGGTGGCCTCCTTCGCGGCGCTGACGAAATCCTGCTCCCGGTAGTTGATCGCGACATCGGCACCGAGTTCGCGGCAGGCCGCGCATTTCTCATCCGAGCCCGCGGTTGCGATGACCGTCGCGCCAAAGGCCTTTGCGAGCTGGATCGCCGTGGTGCCGATGCCCGAGCTGCCGCCATGGACCATGAAGCTCTCGCCGCTCTTTAACCGGCCACGCTGGAAGACGTTGGTCCAGACGGTGAAATAGGTCTCGGGAATCGCGGCCGCCTCGATCAGCGACAGCCCGGCGGGGACTGGCAGGGCATTGCTCTCGTGGACGCTTGCATATTGGGCATAGCCGCCGCCGGCGACGAGCCCGCAGACCCGGTCTCCCAACGCGAAGCGGCCGACGCCATCGCCGACCGCCACGACCCTGCCCGCGATCTCGAGGCCGGGGATATCCGAGGCGCCGGGCGGGGGAGCGTAGCCGCCGAGCCGCTGCAGGACATCGGGCCGGTTGATGCCGGCGGCCGCAACTTCGACGAGAACCTCGCCTGCGGCCGGTTTCGGCACGGGCCGTGTTTCAGGACGCAACACGTCAGGGCCGCCGGGGGCCGCAAAGCCGATGGCGGTCATCGTCTCGGGAAGGATTGGCATCACGTCTGGTTGTCCCTCTTTGGTCATGAGGCGTCCGCATCTGACGCCTGCTTCGCAGAGATAGTGGCCTTGCGGCGGCGAGCCGGCTAGTCTCCGCCGTCGCGTTTCGAAAATGAGGCAGCCATGTCGATATTTTCAGAGGATGACCGCCCCGCGCCGCAACCCATTCACCAGATCGGGCAGGATCTTGCGATGCTGTCGCTCGCGGAGATCGATCAACGCATCGAGGCGCTCAAGACCGAGATCGCGCGCCTGATGGAGATCAGGGCCAAAAAGGATGCCTCGCGCTCGGCTGCGGATGCCTTTTTCCGCAAGATAGGCTGAGGCAGGGGCTCGCGGCACGAATAGCTCAGGCTTCGTCGTGCCAGGATTCCATAAGCGCGCATCGACCGGGCCGACTGGCGCGGGAGGAGGGCAATCGTCGCCCGATCCTGCCGTTTCCTTGCGCAAATATGCTCGCGCGGCGGCGTTCTTAACCGCTCCTTAACGATTCCAAAGTATGAATCCGATCATCCAGTTTCTCTGGATGTCGAGTGGCTCCTGCCCACTCTGTTTGACGCCTCCCTGTTGACCTTCGAGCCGCCTTCGGGGCGGCTCTTTTTTGGCCTTCATGGCGTGTTAAGGTTAACAACATCTTACCAGAGTCTCGACAATGCAACGGCGCTATTCTTGCCGTTGTGACGGTATCAATCCGTGGCGCGTCCCAGACGCACACGCCTTTGTGCCGATTGGAGACGTCGCGATGACCGATATGACGCTGCTGAAGTCCGGGCCGGATGAAGGCGCACTTTCCTTTGCAAGGGGCTTCGTCAAATCGGACGGCTTCATGCTGCTGTTTCGCGAGGGCATGGCGCTGGTCGAGCTGACGGCGAGCTACCTCGATGGCGACGGCCGCGCCGAGTCGGCGGCACTCCCGCGCGATGTTGCGCTGACCTATGCGACCGAAAGCATGCGCCTGACGACGCGGCTGATGCAGATCGCCTCCTGGCTCCTGGTGCAGCGCGCCGTGGCCGAAGGAGAGATGACCGCAGAGCAGGCTCGGCTGGAGAAGAACAAAGTCAAGATCGCCGAGCCGATGCTGTCGCCGGTGCAGGAAGAGGCGATGCGCCTGCCGCAGAGGCTGCGCGATCTGATTGCCCACTCCATCCGTCTGCAGGACCGCATCCGCCACCTCGAAGGGCTGATGTCCGGTTCAGACGTGTTCGAGGTCACTCCGAACCCCGTCCAGAGCCAGATCCGCAGCCTGCAATCGCGGCTCGCCCTGCTCAACTGAGCCTGATGCGCGGGGCTCGCGACCGCGACCAATCGCCGCCCGACACGCAAAAAGCCCGGCCGCTAGGCCGGGCTTTTGTGTTTGCAGGCTGCGTCGATCGGGGACGATCGACGGCCGAATTACTTCTTGCCGAGCGCGCTGAGGGCGCCGAAGCGCGAATTGAAGCGCGAGACGCGGCCGCCGCGGTCCATCAGCTGCTGGGTGCCGCCGGTCCAGGCCGGGTGGGTCTTCGGGTCGATGTCGAGATTGAGGGTGTCCCCCTCCTTGCCGAGCGTCGAACGCGTGAAGTATTCGGTGCCATCGGTCATGACGACCTTGATGGTGTGGTAGTCGGGATGGATGCCGGTCTTCATGGCGAAATCCTCAATCGTAAGCGGGCACGGTCGATAACCAGGCTAGCTGGCCGGCCCGTCGAACAATTCGTATGAGCCTGTCGTGAAGTCGCCAGCGCAATAGCGCAGGCGAAGCGACAGCGCAAGCATGACAGGACAGTGAAGCGTGGCCGAAGATAACGAAGACCAGAAAAAGACGCGCCCCGATTTCCATTCTCTCTCCTCCTTCTGGCCCTATGCGCTGGCGCAGAAGGGGCGGATCGCGCTGGCCATCCTCGCACTGATCGTCGCCTCGGGCGCGACTCTGGTGCTGCCGCTCGCGGTCCGTCGCGTCATCGATGTCGGGTTCTCCGGCGGCGATCAGGCGCTCGCCCACAATTATTTCATGCTGCTGATCGGGGTCGTCGCCGTGCTGGCACTGGCGAGCTCGGCGCGATTCTATCTGGTGATGACGATCGGCGAGCGCATCGTTTCCAGCCTGCGCGCCGATGTCTTCACCCATCTGACCCGGCTCGAGCCCGCATTCTTCGATTCGAGCCGCGCCGGCGACCTCGTCTCGCGCCTTACGGCGGATACGACGCAGATCAAATCGGCCTTCGGTTCGGCTGCCTCGATCGCATTGCGCAATGGCATCATGTTTCTCGGTGCCCTGGCGCTCATGGTCGTGACGAGCCCCCAGCTTTCGGCCATCGTCATCGCCGCGATCCCGCTGATCGTGCTGCCGCTGGTCTTCTCCGGACGCTCGGTCCGGCGCCGGGCGCGGGCGGCGCAGGATCGTCTGGCCGATGCCTCGGCCTTCGCCTCGGAGGCGGTCGGTGCGATCCGCACCATGCAATCCTTCGGGGCCGAGCGGCAGACGGCCCGGGCCTTCGAGAGTGCCTCGAACGATGCCTATGCGGCCTCGCGCTCCGCGACGCGCTCGCGTGCCATCCTCTCAGGCGTCGCGATCTTCCTGGTCAGCGCCAGCGTGGTCTGCGTGCTCTGGGTCGGCGCGATGGATGTCTTTGCCGGCCGGATGACTGGCGGCAGGCTCTCGCAATTCGTGCTCTACGCGGTGCTGGCTGCGAGTTCGCTCGGACAGCTCTCGGAGGTTTATGGCGAGATTTCGGCCGCCACCGGTGCCGCCGGGCGCCTCGGCGAAATCCTCGCGACCAAACCGGCGATCACCGCTCCTGTGCATCCAAAGCCGATGCCCGAGCCATCGCTCGGTGAACTCGCCTTCGAACGCGTCTCCTTCTCCTATCCTGGGCGGACGGTCCTGGCGCTGCACGAGATGTCCTTCAGCGTCCGCCCGGGCGAGCGCATTGCCCTGGTTGGCCCATCCGGTGCCGGCAAGAGCACGGTGCTGCAGCTTGCGCTGCGCTTCTTTGATCCGGCGGAAGGCCGCATCATGGTCGACGGCGTCGCCGGGACCGACGCCGATCCGGAAGCCTGGCGGCAGCGCTTCGCGCTGGTGCCGCAGGAACCGACCGTGTTCGGTGTCTCGGTGCGGGACAATATCGCCTATGGCCGCCCCGGTGCGAGCCGCGAGGAGGTCGAGGAAGCCGCCCGCCTGGCCGCAGCCGACGGCTTCATCCGTGCTCTGCCGCAGGGTTACGACACTGTCGTCGGCGAGCGTGGCGTCACGCTCTCGGGCGGCCAGCGCCAGCGTCTGGCGATCGCCCGGGCGGTGCTGAAAGATGCGCCCATCCTGCTGTTGGACGAGGCCACCTCCGCGCTCGATTCGGAAAGCGAACGCGCGGTCCAGGATGCGCTCGACCGGCTGATGCAGGGCCGCACCACGCTGGTGGTCGCCCATAGGCTCGCCACCATCCTTTCTGCCGATCGCATCCTGGTTCTGGACGAGGGCCAGGTGGTGGAGGAGGGCACCCACGCGGAGCTCAAGGCGAGAGGTGGGCTCTATGCCAGGCTGGCTGCCCTGCAATTCGGGCTGGAGGCGGCGTAGCCGAGCGCCCCGGGCGCAATCTGGGCCGATGCCCAGCAATCCCGGTTTTGCGACCCGATGACGGCGGCCACGCCGTCATCGTACCCGGGCTCTTTGCTTTGTCCTCCTGCATGGCGGCGGGAGCTCGCGCCTCAATCGGATCGCCTCAAGGTCGGAGCGCTCCACGCAAGCCGCGTCGCGGGATTCAAGCGAGGCATCGCACGGCACGAGTAGAGGCTCCGTCTTGCGAGGTGAAACGGCTGGCTCTCGGAGATGTCCGGCTGTTCGCGCCGATCAAACGCGTCAGGGAATTGTAACGCCCTTGTCATTCCTGCAGGGCGCCGATTCACTATTCCTGCAGTTCGACAAGACATCGGCTCCGTCTGTGACGCAAATTGCGCAGCAGTTCCGGAACCCGTACGCTCCGCTCGTTGATGGGGTGCACGCCATTCGCGAAGGCGCAAGCGTGAAGCGTTTTCACATCATCCTTGTCGCGTCAGTGCTAGCCCTGGTCGGCGCAGTCCTTCCGATCGCCGTGATGCTCCATATTTCCTGGACGCTTGCCGTCCGCGCCGAGCAGGCCCGGCTGGAGCTGTTTGCCAAGCGGGTGATCGTGCGCGCGGAGACGGCCTTCGCCGGGGCGAGCGAGGCCCTCCGGACCATCGCCGGCACTCCGTATGAGCCTTGCACCGAGGAGCATATTGCCGCGATGCGCAGGCTCGCGATCAACAACCGCTCGATCGACGAGGTTGGGTATTTTCGCGACGGAATCCTGAAATGTACATCCTGGGGTCAGACGGCTGACAGGATTGCCCACTCTCCCGGCGACTACGTGACGGCAGACGGCATCGAGGTCATCGTCAGGATGATGCCGATGGTGAGCGGCGGCGATGCCAGGATGGCGCTGCACCACGGGGACTACAATGTCCTGATCGACCCGGTGCGCCTGGTTGACGTGATCGTCGACCCCGGCATCAAGATCGCCGTCGGCAACGAACAGGGCGTGCTGATCGGTGCCCTGAACGATCCAGATCCCGGGGTGCTGCGCGAGCTGCTCGCCAATCCGCGCACGGGCATGGATGATCACAACATCTTTGCAGCAGCCCGCGCTCAAGGCTGGGTCGCAGTTGCGGCCCAGTCGCGCGAGAGCCTGTTGAGGCCCCTCCGGCGGGAACGAATGCTGCTTCTGCCGGTCGGGGCCTTCATCGCGGCCTTCATCGTCGGCATCATCATCTGGCTGTCCCGAAAGCGCCTGTCTCCGTTGGGGGAGTTGACGATCGCGGTGCGCAACCGCGAATTCATCGTGCATTATCAGCCGATCATCGAGCTCGAGACCGGCATCTGCGTCGGTGCCGAGGCCCTCGTGCGTTGGCGGCGCCCCGATGGCTCCCTGGTGCAGCCGGATCTCTTTGTTCCGCTTGCGGAAGAAAGCGGGCTGATCATGCCGATCACCGATCAGATCATCGACGTGGTGATCCTCGATATGAAGGCGCTGCTGGTGACCGACCGGTCCTTGCACATCGCGGTCAATCTCTGTGCGGACGATATCAAGACCGGGCGGATTCTGTCGTTCATCCAGACCGCGCTCGCGCCGACGGGCATAAGGCCGCAGCAGATCTGGCTCGAGGCGACCGAGCGCGGCTTCATCGATATCAATCCGGCGCGGGAGACGATCATTCAGGCCCGCAAGCTCGGTCATTCCGTGGCGATCGACGATTTCGGGACGGGTTATTCGAGCCTGCAATATCTGCAGGGCCTGCCGCTGGACGCCCTCAAGATCGACAAATCCTTCATCGACACGATCGGCCGGAACACGGCGACCAGTTCGGTGACCTCTCACATCATCGACATGGCCAAGACGCTGAACCTGTTCATCGTCGCAGAAGGCGTCGAAACCCGGGAGCAGTTCGATTACCTGCTCGATCACGGCGTGCATTTTGCCCAAGGCTGGTTCTTTGCAAAACCGCTCCCCGCCAAGGAGTTCATCGCCTTCTATCACGACAGGCAGGCGAGCCACGGTTCGGGGCCCGATGTCATCCGGCGCGCCGCCGCCTGAACGGTCTCGCGGTTACGCCGGGAGCAACCGACCGAGTTTCGCCACAACCTCCTCGACCGTGTCGGCGGTCACGCGCGAGATGCCGAAGACGAGCCCGGTCCGGGGCGGACCAAGATGGAAGCGCGACATGGGCTGCATCGCATAGCCGTGCTGGCTGAGATGGTGAGCCGTGGCGCGATCATCGGCACGCTGATCCTTGAACCATGCGGCCAGCTGGAGGCCACCTGTACCGCCGCCGAGGTGCAGAACCTGACCGCAATGATGGCTCAGGGCCGCCATACTCATGGCCATGCGCGCGGCATAGGCAGCGTTCATCTTGCGAATATAGGCGCGCAGCCGCCCCTCTCGGATGAAATCGGCAAGCGCCGCCTGAACATGGATCGGTACAACCGCGCCTCGGAGTTGCAGGCCGACATGGGCGTCTTCCAGCAGCCAGGGTGGAACGATCGCATAGGCGACCCTTACCCCCGGTGCCAGAACCTTCGAGAACGTGCCGAGATAGGCGACGACATTGTTCCGATCGATGCCCTGCAGCGCCGCGATCGAGCGGGATGCGTACTGGAATTCGCTGTCGTAATCGTCCTCGATGATCAGAGCTCCGCTGGCTTGCGCGACCTCCAGCAAGGCCAGTCGTCGTTGCAGGCTCATCGTTGCGCCAGTGGGGTATTGATGCGAGGGCGTGACATAGATCAGCCGCGCCGGCGGGCCGGAGGCCTTGCTGACATCGATCCCTGCACTGTCGCAGGGGACCGGGACGATGCGTGCTCCGGCCGCCTGCAGCAAGGCCCGTGCCGCCGGGTATCCAGGCTCTTCCATCCAGGCGATGCTGGCATCGCTTGCGGCGGGTTGGAGCCGGATGGACGCGAGCAGGCCGATCGCCGCCCTGGTCGAGGGAAGGACGAGCACCTGCTCAGGCCGCGCGACAACCCCGCGCCGGTCGGCGACATGAGCGATGATCGCTTCCTGCAACTCGCGGATGCCACCGGCGTCGCCGTAGCCGAGATCGTGAATCCGCAGCGAGCGGGCTCGGGCGCCCAGGCATCGCGCCCAGGTTGCGTGCGGAAAACCGGCCAGGTCCGGGATGCCGGGCTCGAAGAGTTTCTGGGCGGGCGGTTCGGCGCTCGGCCATGGAATGGTCGGCTCGGCGCGATCCGGTCCCGGGGAGGGCAGCTTCGCAACGGGGGCAACGCGACTGGCCGATCCGGACGCGGCCTCAAGATATCCTTCCGCCTTGAGCCGGTCATAGGCCAGGACGACCGTCGAGCGGGCGACACCAAGAGCGTTGGCCAAGACGCGCGTCGACGGCAGGCGCTGACCTGCAAGCAATTGGCCCTGCAGGATGCGATCCCGTACCGCGCGGTAGACCTGTCCTTCTAGATCGCCCGCGGTCCGATCGAGCGGAGACCACACCGGATGCGGAGGCGTTGTCGCGACGTCCAAAGTGGTCTGATGAAAATCCATGAAGTGGCAGTTTATGTCCTACCGGCAATCCCGACAACTGTCGCCGGTTCCGGTCTTCAACCCGGTTCGACATCAGGAACGCATCATGGATCTCTCACATTGGAAGGGCGTGCCGCGTCCGGAACGCGTAGCGCTGGATGGGCGATACACCCGGCTCGAGCCGCTGGAGGCTGCGCGGCACGGCAAGGATCTCTTCGCCTCAGCCCAGCAACCCGGCGCGGAGGACCGCTTCCGCTATCTGTTCGAGGAGGCGCCGGCCGATCTGGCAGCCTTCGATCCCTGGCTCGAGAAGGCGTCAGCCTCGCCCGATCCGCTGTTCTTTGCCGTGATCGACAAGAGGACCGGTCGGGCCGAGGGACGCCAGGCGCTGATGCGGATCGAGCCTGCACATGGTGTGATCGAGATCGGCAACATCCTGTGGGGACCCGCGATCGCTCGCGGCCGCGTCGCGACCGAGGCGCTCTATCTCTTTGCCAGCCATGCCTTCGACACGCTCGGCTATCGCCGTTTCGAGTGGAAGTGCAATAACCTCAACGAGCCCTCGAAGCGCGCCGCGCAGCGCTTCGGCTTCACGCCGGAGGGCGTGTTCCGCCAGCACATGGTCACCAAGGGGCGAAACCGCGATACGGCCTGGTTCGCGATGGTCGATGGCGACTGGTCGCGCCTGAAGGCCGGCTACGAGGCCTGGCTCAGCCCGGATAATTTCGACGAGACCGGCCAGCAGCGTTCGAAGCTGGCGTTTTAGGATCGGCGCCCGCGTCTCGCATGCCCTTCCGGTCAAGGCGCTTGGCTGGATGGGCGCGATACGGGTTGGGGAGGCCGCAGGAGCGGCTTTACCCTACCGCTCCGTGATCTTGAACTCGATCCTGCGATTGCGGCGATAGGCTTCGTCGTTGCTGGCGAGATCGAGGGGTTGGAACTCGCCGAACCCGGTTGCAGCGATGCGATCGGCGGGGAGGCCGCGTGTGATCAGATACTCGACAACCGCGACCGCACGCGCCGTCGACAGGCTCCAGTTGGACGGGAACTGTGCGGAGCGGATCGGGCGCGCGTCGGTGTGGCCGTCGACGCGCAGGATCCACGGGATATCGGGTGGCATCTCATGGCCGAGATCGGTCAGGATGGTTGCGAGCTTGTCGAGTTCGGCCTTTCCTTCAGGCTTCAGCACGGCTTGGCCGGCATCGAAGAACACCTCTGACTGGAAGACGAAACGGTCCCCGACGACGCGGATGTCGGGACGTGCTCCGAGCACCTGCCTGAGACGGCCGAAGAAGTCGGAACGATAGCGCGCCAGTTCCTGCACGCGCTGGGCGAGGGCGACATTCAGGCGCGAGCCGAGATCGGCAATACGGGCCTGCGATTCCTTGTCCTTGGCTTCGGAAGCCTCGATGGCCTGCTCGAGCGCAGCGAGTTGCCGGCGCATGGCCTGGATCTGCATGTTGACCTGCTCGACCGTCGCCTGGGCTCTCGCCGAGAGCTGCTTCTCCGCGTCGAGCGCCTTCTGGGTGTCGGCAAGCTGGGTTGGTCCGTTCGTCGCCTGCGCTTCGAGCGCACCCTGCAAGCGGCCGCGCTCGCTCTGTTCGCGCGTCAGGGTCGATTGCATCAGGAGCAGGTTCTCCTGGGCCTGCCGGTTGGAGACGCGCTCCAGCGCAAGCAGGTCGGACAGCTCTGAGATCTGGCGATTCAGCCGTTCCAGCGCGGTGTCCTTGCCGGTCAGTTCCTGCGACAGGAAGAACTGGCCGAGCACGAAGACCGAGAGCAGGAAGACGATGCCGATCAGCATCGTCGAGAGGGCATCGACGAAGCCGGGCCAGAAATTCAGCTGCTCACGGCGGTAGGTGCGGGACAAAGCCATGGCTTCAGGCCTCCTTCGGCTTCGCGTAGGCCTTCGTCAATGAGCCCGACGAGCGGATCATGGCTCGGAGACGCCGTTTGCGGTCAGCCGCTCGATCAGGCGCTTCAGATCCTTCTCGCGGGCAGCCTGCGCCTCGACCCAATCGCGGATCAGCTGCTGTTCGGCGCGCATGTGCTGGACCAGCCCCTGCACGCCTTCGGCAAGGTTCGAGATGGCCTGAGTGGCGGCGCGGTTATTGGGGCCGTCGGCCAGCGCTGCACTGAGCCGGTCGAGCTTGTCGCCGAGATTGCGGCCGATCTCAGGGGCGAAGCCGGGGGCTGCGACGGCCGAGGCCGCCTCGCGGCTGCGCGAGCCGAGCCAGCTCTCGAGTTCGTTGCGGAAGCGGCGCTGCGCCTGGCCGACCTGCAGTTCCAGAAAGCCGAGGATCAGCGAGCCCGCGATGCCGAAGAGCGAAGACGAAAAGGAGAGGCCCATGCCGGCAAGTGGTGCGGCGAGGCCGGCCTTGAGTTCGTCGAAGAGCACGCCGGCTTCCGCGCCGGTGCGCAGGCTCTTGATGACGTTTCCGACCGAGCTCACGGTTTCAAGGAGGCCCCAGAAGGTGCCGAGCAGGCCGAGGAAGACGAGCAGGCCTGCGAGATAGCGCAGGACCTCACGACCGTCGTCGAGCCTGACCGCAATCGATTCGAGTACGGAGGCCGCTTGAGTAGGGGCAAGGGTCCCGGCGTCGAGGGCCGGCAGCACGGGACCGAGCGGGGCAATGACCTGGCCGCGCTCGACCTCGGCGAGCCCGGGCGCTGCGGCGAGGCGGGTCGCAGCGGCCGCTTCGCTGTTGACGCGCCAGAGCTCACGCAGTGCGATCAGCGCTCCGACCAGGAGCGCGCCGAGGATGAGCCCGTTGAGACCGGGATTGGTCATGAAGGCCGTGACGAGGCCGCCCTGGAGGATGAAGCCCAGGAATCCGATCAGGGCGAGGAACAGGATTGCGCGGATCGCGTAGCGCAGCGGCCGCGAAAAGCGGGTGGTTTCCCGTGTCGTCGCGACCGTGCCCATCTCGGCCGCTGGGACCTCTCTGTCCATGCCTCGTCTTCCGTTCGCCTGGAGCCTGCCACTCCCGGGTGATCCCGAGTTGGCGTCTCTCATCAACCATCAGGCCGTAAGCGGGGTGGACCCGAATCCGGTCACCCCTGTCCACGGCCGCAACGCTGGAGGCAGACTGTCGCCTCCCGCTGCGCCATGATCAAGCGTGAAAGATCAAAGCTGTATGTCAGCCAGCCGTCTTGAGCGCGGCGCGAAGCGCTTGTTCACCGACTTCGTTGCCGCAGATGATATCCTTGGCGCTGGTCGGCTGCTTGCCATCGAGGGTGCCGAAGGTGCCGCCAGCCTCGCGGATCATCACGGCGCCCGCCGCGAAATCCCAGGTGTTGAGGCCGCGTTCCCAGTAAGCGTCCATCCGGCCGGCCGCGACATAGGCGATGTCGAGCGCAGCGGAGCCCATGCGGCGGACATTGGCAAAGCGCGTCATGACGGCGCCGAGCTCGCGCAGAAAGAGCGGGTGGCCGCCCTTGCCGATATGCGGCACGCCCATGCCGATCAGCATGTCGGTCGGCTCACGGCGGCCGGAGACGCGCATCCGGCGGTTGTTGACATAGGCGCCCTTGCCCTTCTCGGCGATGAAGAGCTCGTCCTTGGCTGCATCATAGACGATGCCCGCGACGAACTGGTTGTCGCGCTCCAGCGCCACCGAGATGTTCCAATGCGGAATGCCGCGCAGGAAGTTATGGGTGCCGTCGAGCGGGTCGATATGCCAGCGGTTGCTCTCGTCGGTGCCGTGGACGACGCCGCTCTCCTCCATGACAAAGCCGTAGCCTGGCCTGGCCTTCTCCAGCGATTCGCGCAGGATGCTCTCGGCCTTGTGGTCGGCCTTCGAGACGAAATCACCCGGGCCCTTGGCGAGCACCTGCAGGTTCTCGATTTCGCCGAAGTCGCGCTTCAGCGAACGGGACGCCTTCATCACGGCGTCGGTCATCACGGTCATCAGGGGAGAGCGGATCATCTAAAACCTCATGCGCGCCTTGAACGCGAGAAGGCCGGCAGCGCCATCGCTCCGGCCTGGAAATTCTGCCGTCACTTGCTCGGCTGGCTCGGCGTAGTCAAGGCCGTGCCCTCGATCCGGTCGGCGGCGACGCGTGCGATCCGGTTCATCTGCTCAGGTGTCATGCGATCAAGCAACTGGTCGAGCATGGGATCGTCGAGGCCCTGGGCCCTGGCGGCGAGATGCCAGGCAGCGGCCTCGGCACTGTCGGGAGCGATGCCGCGGCCAGCCAGATAGAGACGGGCGATGCGGTTCTGCGCTATCGCATTGCCCTTGTAGGCGGCGCGCAGGAAGAGCCTGGCGGCAGCTGTTTCGTCGGTGGCGACGCCCTCGCCATTGAACAGCATGATCGCATATTCGATCTCGCCCGCGACATTGCCGCTCTGTGCCGCCTTCGCCATCCATTCGGCGGCCTTCGCATTGTCCTGCGGCACGCCGCGGCCCTGCTTGTAGAGCACGCCCAGTGCGTGTTCGGCATCGCCGATATCGGCTTTCGCGGCGATTTCGAGAGCGGCAATAGCCCGCTTGTCGTCGGCCTCCTGGCCTGTCGCGAGCAGCGCCAGGGCCAGGTTGTAGTTGGCGGCCGGATGCCCGGCTGCGGCGGCACGTTCCAGCAGCTGGCCGGCCTTGGCGGGGTCGCGCTTGCTGCTGCGCTGGTCGAGCAACGCGATTGCGAGCGCATAGACGGCGTTGATGTCGCCACGCTCGGCTGCGCGCTCGTACCATTCGGTGGCGGCCGTGGTGTTCTCCGGGACGCCGAGACCCTGGCGATAGATTTCGCCGAGCAGTGTCATGGCAGCAGCGTCAGTGTTATCGGCCTCGACGCGCTTCAGCGCCTCCTCCTGAGCCCTGCGATAATGGCCAGCCTGAAGGGCGCCATAGGCAAGGTCGATATCGGCGGCCGACGCAAGCCCGGCCGGCGCGAGCGCCAGCCCGACGAGCAGCAGGTTGCGCCGAAGGCGTCTCACCGGCCGGCCTTCCGGGTTGCGCAGGCGGCAATCGCTGCATTGGCGGCCTCGACAAGGGCGCGGATGTCCTGATCTTCGCCAAAGGCCCATTCGCCGAGCGCGATGAATTCGGCGCCGGTTTCGACAAGTGCCGGCACGGATGCCGCGTCAGGCGCATAGGCGACGCATGGCGTCTCGAAGATCTCCGCCCACCAGGTGGCGCGCTCGACGACCGCCGGCAAAGGCGGCATCGAGCCGTCAGGCCGCGGTTCGCCGAACACCACGTAGTCGACGCCAGCCTCGCCGACATCCATGGCGTCGTGGCGCGCGCGCAGGCCGCCGGCGCCGATGATGCGTTCGTCGCGCAGGCTGGAGCGAGCCTCGCGGATCGCCTCCGGGCCGTCGACCAGGTGCACGCCATCGGCGCCACCGCGTGTCGCAATCAGCGCGGAACCTTCGACGACGAGCGCAACGCTGTTCGACTGAACGGGCCCGGCGATGCGCTTGACGCGCTCGATCCGGCTGCGGTCGTCGCCCTCGGTGAGGCGGAGCAGCACGGCGGCGACGTCGCCGCCGGCGAAGGCCTGCATCAGGCGGAATGACATGGCCTCGGCATCCGCGACGGGCGGAGTGACGAGCATGAGGCGGGTCTGTGAGGTTGTCATGGTCATGATCTTGCGCGCAAACGGCCTGCGAGAGCGTCCAATGTCAAGACCGCAAGCCCGGCGACCAGACTCCAGAAGGCGGAGCCGACACCGAAAAGCGAGAGGCTCGACGCCGCAACGGCGAAGGTGATGACGGCGGCGAAGCGCTCGGAATCCTTGGCCATGGACTGGCCGAGCGCGCCTGTCAGCGAGCCGATGAGGCCGAGCCCCGCGACCGCGACGATCAGCGCCTTGGGCATGGCGATGATGAGCGCGAGCAGCAGCCCGGCCGTCGCGGCGATGCCTAGCCAGAACAGGCCGTAGGCGATGCCGGCCTTCCAGCGTTGCTTGGGGTCGGGATGAGTGTCGGCGCCCGTGCAGATCGAGGCGCTGATCGCTGCGAGATTGACCATATGCGCGCCGGTCGGCGCCGTGATGAAGGACATCAGCCCGGTGACGAACAGACTGGGCGCAGTCGGCGGATGATAGCCGGCGGCGCGCAGCACGGCGAAGCCCGGCAGGTTCTGCGCGGCCATGGTGACGAGATAGAGCGGGATGCCGATGCCGATGATCGCGGTCAGGTCGAAGCGCGGCCAGGTCAGGACGAGTTCGGTCAGCGCAATGTCGCCGCCGGGCAGGGTTGCGAGTCCGGTTCCAAAGCTCAGCGCCAGGCCGGCAGCGAGCGCGGCGATGACGCCAAGAAACGGGTTGATCAGGCGCGCGACCAGGAAGACGGCGAGCAGCGTCAGGACAAGGGCGGGTTGCAGCTTCATCTCGTCGAAGACGGCGACGACAAAGCGGAAGATGACGCCGGCGAGCATGGCCGAGGCGATGGTCATCGGAATCCGCTCGATCAGCGCGCCGAGCGGCCGGAAAGTGGCGGTCAGCATCATCAGCGCCGCAGCGGCGAGGAAACCGCCGATCGCGGCTGCGAGATCAAAGCCGCTTGCGGCCGCGATCAGAGCGGCGCCGGGTGTCGACCAGGCGCAAATGATCGGCATCCGATGGCGCCAGGACAGCCAGATGCTGGCGAGCCCCTTGGCGATGGCGAGCCCGACGATCCAGGACACCGTCTGTGCCTGTGTCGCCCCAATGGCTTGCGCCGCGGCAAGCACGACCGCGACGGAGGCGGCAAAGCCGACAAAGACCGCGACCAGCGCGGAAAAGACGATCGACATCGGGCACTACCGCGGCAGTAAGGTAAGCCGCGCAGGGAGTGCGCGGCCAGACGGGCCTTTCCTTGAACCAGAAAAGCACGGCGCCCGGAAGGGCAGGGACGAAACCGGCTCATGTCCGCGGCGCCTGTCGCGGAGCTGCCACGGCTCCCTTTTCAAAGTGAAACGCCCGGCGAAAGGCCGGGCGTTTCTGTTCGGTGGGTTCAGGCCTGGGTCGCGACTCTGCGCCGCGCCGCGCCGATCCGTCCGTCCGTCCGTCCGAGCGGTGTGACTTACGCGGCCCTGCCCGCAAAGGTCGGGTCGAGCTCGCCCTTGGCGTAACGCTTGGCCATCTCGGCGGTGGTGGCGACGCGCTTGATCTTCGAGGCCTGTCCGGCGGTGTTGAACTCCTGCAGGCGCAGCGTGCAGAGCTTGGTCATTGCCTCCATGGCGGGCTTCAGATATTTGCGCGGGTCGAATTCGCCGGGATGCTCGGAGAGGATCTTCCGGATCTGGCCAGTCATGGCCATGCGATTGTCGGTGTCGATGTTGATCTTGCGCACGCCGTGCTTGATGCCGCGCTGGATCTCCTCGACCGGTACGCCCCAGGTCTGGGGCATCTTGCCGCCATACTGGTTGATGATGTCCTGCAGGTCCTGCGGCACGGAGGAGGAGCCGTGCATCACGAGATGCATGTTCGGCAGCTTCTTGTGGATCTCCTCGATGACATGCATGGCGAGGATCGCGCCGTCGGGCTTGCGCGTGAACTTGTAGGCGCCGTGCGAGGTGCCCATGGCGATGGCGAGCGCATCGACCTTGGTCTCGGCGACGAATTTCACGGCCTCCTCTGGATTGGTCAGGAGCTGGTCGTGGGAGAGCTTGCCCTCGAAGCCATGGCCGTCCTCCTTCTCGCCTTCGCCGCTTTCCAGTGAGCCGAGCACACCGAGCTCGCCCTCGACCGAGATGCCGCCGAGATGAGCCATCTCGGTCACCGTCTTGGTCACACCGACATTGTAGTCCCAGTCCCCCGGGGTCTTGCCGTCGGCCTTGAGCGAGCCGTCCATCATCACCGAGGTGAAGCCGGCCTGGATCGCGGTCATGCAGGTCGCCGGCTCGTTGCCGTGGTCGAGGTGAACGCAGACTGGGATATGCGGATAGATCTCGGTGACGGCGTCCATCATGTGCTTGAGCATGATGTCGTTGGCGTAGGAGCGGGCGCCGCGCGAGGCCTGGATGATGACGGGCGCATCGGTCGCGTCCGCTGCGGCCATGATCGCCAGTGCCTGTTCCATGTTGTTGATGTTGAAGGCGGGCACGCCGTAATCGTTCTCGGCGGCATGGTCGAGCAGTTGGCGAAGCGTGATGCGGGCCACGATGGTCCTCCCTTTGGGCTTAGAGCGTTCGGGGAGGATTTAGTGCGGATGACCCGTCATGGCAAAGCGAAAGCGGCCGCAGCGTGAATGCAGTTC
The DNA here is from genome assembly GCF_056396065.1 of Allobosea sp. 05T433. Lineage (NCBI taxonomy): Bacteria > Pseudomonadati > Pseudomonadota > Alphaproteobacteria > Hyphomicrobiales > Alloboseaceae > Allobosea > Allobosea sp. 05T433. Next base: position 174,372 of record NZ_JBFTKS010000006.1, read on the forward strand.
GTGGCCGCGCGCTCCAATGAGGCGCGCCTGCTCGGCAAAGTCGCCGGTATGGTCTCGGCCATCGTGACCAGGCCTGCAGGGTCATGTCCCTGCTTTTGGACGAGCTCTTCCGGGGAGCGCATAGCCGAGCATATGTCCAAGGATGACTGAGGTTCAGTCACCGGGCCCGCAGCCAGAAGGCCGGTGATGCCGATCGGCAACCAGCGCGGCCCCGGCCAGCCGACGAAGTCGGCAGGCACGTCGATTGTTCGATTGGAGCCCTGCCAGACCTGCTGTGCAGACGTGGAACAGGAAGATGAAGGCGTTGCGGCTTACCGCGTCCGCAGCGCCTCGACCCCCGGCAGGGCCTTGCCTTCCATCMACTCGAGGAAGGCACCGCCCGCCGTCGAGACATAGGACAGGTCGTCGGCGACGCCAGCATGGTTCATTGCTGCAACGGTGTCGCCGCCGCCGGCAACGGCCACGAGCCGGCCGGCCTTGACGCGCTCGGCCGCAGCCTTGGCGACTGTGACCGTCGCCGTGTCGAAAGGATGCAGCTCGAAGGCGCCGAAGGGGCCGTTCCACACCAGCGTCCTGACGGTGTCGAGCTTGAGCACGACCTCGGCGACGCTGAGCGGGCCAGCATCGAGGATCATCTCGTCGGCAGCGACCTCGGTGATCGGCACGACGCGGTGTCCGGGATTGGCCTTGAACTCACGGGCGACCAGCGCATCGACCGGCAGCATGATCTCGCAGCCCGCAATCCTGGCCTTCTCGTCGATCTCGCGGGCGGTAGCGAGGAGATCATGCTCGCAGAGCGACTTGCCGACATCGACGCCGCGCGCGGCCAGAAAGGTATTGGCCATGCCGCCGCCGATGGCGAGGACGTCGACCTTCTTCACCAGGTTGCCGAGCAGCTCGAGCTTGGTGGAGACCTTGGCGCCGCCGACGATCGCCATGACCGGGCGGGCGGGATTGTCGAGCCCGGCGCTCAGCGCTTCCAGCTCGGCCTGCATGGTGCGACCGGCATAGGCCGGCAGCACATGGGCGAGGCCCTCGGTCGAAGCATGGGCACGGTGGGCAGCGGAGAAGGCGTCATTGACGAAGATGTCGCCATTGGCGGCGAGCGCCCGGACGAAGGCGGCGTCGTTCTTCTCGTCGCCCGCATGAAAGCGGGTGTTCTCCAGCAGCAGGACTTCGCCACTCTTGGCCGCGGCGACGGCCTTGGCGGCGTCCTCGCCGATGCAGTCATCGACGAAGATCACCGGCTGGCCAAGCTGATGGGCAAGCGCCATGGCGACCGGCTTCAGCGAATCCTTGGGATCGCGACCCTTCGGCCGGCCGAAATGCGCGAGCAGGATGACCTTGCCACCTTTCTGCGAGATCTCGCGAATGGTGGGCAGGACACGGTCGATGCGTGTCGTGTCGGTGACCTTGCCGGCGTCCATCGGCACGTTCAGGTCGACGCGGACAAGCACGCGCTTGCCGGCGAGATCGGCGTCGTCGAGCGTGCGGAAGCTCATCGTGGCAGAAGTCCCGGAAACAGGCCCGGCACGCCGAACTTCAGCACCAGGATGGTGAGCAGCACGGTGAGAACGGCAGTGACGAGGGCGGTCGTGAACAGGGTCGCCGAACGAGGAGTCGCGTCGACGCGTTCGCGCAGCGCCGCAACCTCCTGGCGGATTCCCGCGAAGTCCATGGCGCCGGTCGCGGTCTCGACCTTGGCCGCACTGCGCTCCAGCGAGGCTTCGGCTCGGGTGAAGACGGCCTCGTAGCGGGCAAACTTCTCCTCGATGCGCGCCGCCTTGTCTTCGATGCGAGAGAGTTGGTCGAGCTTGCGCGGCTCCGCGGTCGGCGCCACCTCTTCGGTCCGGCTGGCTGCGGAGAGAGCCGTCACCGTTGCTCCCGATGCGCCGGGCGCAGCGATGGAGGGTTCGGAGAGGCTCGCCGGCGCGGCGACGGTCGGCTCGATCTTGGTCATGCGCGTTCCGTTCGTTCGAGAAGGGTCAGGCGGGGCCCGGCAGCGCGCGGGGTCCCGCCGGCCGTTGCGTCAGATGAGCTTCGCCATCGCGACGGCAGTGTCGCTCATGCGGTTCGAGAAGCCCCACTCGTTGTCGTACCAAGCCAGGATGCGAACGAACTTGTCGTCCAAAACCTTGGTCTGGTCGAGCGCGAAGGTCGACGAAGCCGGGTCGTGGTTGAAGTCGATCGAGACGTTCGGCTGGTCGGTGACCGCGAGGATGCCCTTGAGCGGACCGCGCTTCGAGGCCTTGATGATGGCTTCGTTGATCTTCTCGACCGTGGTCTTGCGCTTCGAGATGAACTTGAAGTCGACGACCGAGACGTTCGGGGTCGGCACGCGGATCGAGGTCCCGTCGAGACGGCCCTTCAGCTCGGGAATGACGAGGCCGATCGCCTTGGCGGCGCCGGTCGAAGTCGGGATCATCGACAACGCGGCAGCACGGCCGCGATAGAGATCCTTGTGCATCGTATCGAGCGTCGGCTGGTCGCCGGTATAGGCGTGGATCGTGGTCATGAAGCCTTTGTCGATGCCGACCGCGTCCTGCAGCACGCGCACGACTGGCGCGAGGCAGTTCGTCGTGCAGGAGGCGTTCGAGACGACGAGATGGTCCGTGGCCAGGGCGTTGTTGTTGACGCCGAAAACCACGGTCAGGTCGGCGCCATCGCAGGGCGCCGAAACCAGCACGCGCTTGGCGCCGGCGGCGAGATGGGCGGCCGCCTTGTCGCGGGTCGTGAAGATGCCGGTGCATTCCAGCGCGATGTCCACGCCGAGCGCCTTGTGCGGCAGGTCCTTGGGATCGCGGATCGCCGTGACCTTGATCGGTCCACGGCCGACATCGATCGTGTCGCCGGAGACTGTCACGGTACCGGGGAAGCGGCCGTGGACGGAGTCGAAGCGGAAGAGATGGGCGTTGGTCTCGACCGGGCCGAGATCGTTGATCGCCACGACCTCGATATCCTTGCGCTTCGACTCAATGATCGCGCGCAGAACATTGCGCCCGATGCGGCCGAAGCCGTTGATCGCCACCTTGACCGTCATCTCAATCCTCTCCTTCGCCGATTCACGGCGGGTTGGCCGTTATTCACGCGGGCAAATCGGCCAAAGCATGGCCAAACGCAAGTGTCCGGGTAAAACTCAGCCGTTATGCCGCTTCAATGCGGCTTCGACCACTGCGTCGGGCGTAATGCCGAAATGCTTGTAGACGTCCTTGTAGGGGCCGCTGGCGCCGAAGGAGGCCATGCCGACGAAGATGCCGTCATGGCCGATCACCGCATCCCAGCCGAAGCGGACGGCGGCCTCGATCGCGATCTTGACCGGGGCCTCGCCGATGATCTGGTTCTGCGTCGCCTCGTCCTGAGCGAGCAGCAGTTCGAGCGAGGGTACAGAGACGACACGGGCGCGAACGCCCTTCTCGGCCAGAAGCTTGCGGGCCGCAACGGCGATCTCGAGTTCCGAGCCGGACGCGAAGAGCGAGACCTGCGCCTTGCCGCCCTCGGCCGCCTGCAATTCATAGGCGCCCTTGGCCGAGCGGTTGGTCGCGGTGCCATCCGTGCGGAGCGGCGCGAGATTCTGGCGCGAGAGCGCCAGCACGGTCGGCCCTCCGGTCCGCTCAAGCGCGATCTGCCAGGCTTCCGCCGTCTCGATCGCGTCGGCTGGGCGCAGCACGCGCATGTTCGGCATCGAGCGAAGCGAGGCGAGATGCTCGACCGGCTGGTGGGTTGGGCCGTCCTCGCCCAGGCCGATCGAGTCATGGGTCATGACATAGACGACCGGCAGGCCCATCAGGGCCGCCAGACGCATCGAGGGGCGGGCGTAGTCGGCGAAGACCAGGAAGGTGCCCCCGGCGGTGCGGAAGCCGCCATGCAGGGTGATGCCGTTCATCGCGGCAGCCATGCCGTGCTCGCGGATGCCGTAACGGATGTAGCGCCCCTTCGGGGTCTTGAGCGTGAAGTCTTCCAGCCCCTTCGCCTTGGTGTTGTTCGATGGCGTCAGGTCGGCCGAGCCGGAAACCAGCTCCGGCATCACCGGCACGATGACGTCGAGGGCGAGCTCGGAGGCCTTGCGGGTCGCGACGGTGACCGGGTTGGCGGCAAGGGCCTTCTTGTGGGCGACGATCACCTTGTCGAGCTTGCCCGGAATCGTGTGGGCGAGGCGGCGCTCGAACTCGGCGCGCTTGCGTGGCGACAGCGCCTCGAACCGGGCGAGCCAGTCCTTGTGGGCGAGGTGGCCGGCAGAGCCGAAGGCGCGCCAGCTCTTGAGGATGTCGGGGGCAATCTCGAAGGCCGCGCCGGTGATGCCGAGCTTGGCCTTCGCGGCTGCGAGTTCCTCGGCGCCGAGCGGCTCGCCATGAGCCTTGGAGGTGCCGGCCTTTTTCGGTGCGCCGAAGCCGATCACGGTCTTGCAGGCGATCATGGTCGGCTTGTTCGACTTCTGGGCGCGGCGGATCGCGGCCTCGATCGCGTCGGGGTCATGGCCGTCGACGCGCTCGGAGCGCCAGCCACAGGCCTTGAAACGCGCGACCTGGTCGACCGAGTCGGAGATCGAGAGCGGGCCATCGATCGAGATGCCGTTATCGTCCCAAAGCACGATCAGCTTGTTGAGCTTGTGGTGGCCGGCAAGCGCGATCGCTTCCTGGCTGATGCCTTCCATCAGGTCGCCGTCGGAGGCCAGGACATAGGTCTTGTGGTCGACGACCTTCTTGCCGAACTCGGCGGCGAGCATGCGCTCGGCCATGGCCATGCCGACTGCGGTGGCGAGACCCTGGCCGAGCGGGCCAGTGGTGGTCTCGACGCCGACAGTCATGAAGTTCTCGGGATGCCCCGGGGTCTTCGACTCGAGCTGGCGGAACTTCTTGAGGTCGTCGAGCTCCATGCCCGGCGTGCCCGTGAGATAGAGCAGGGCGTAGAGCAGCATCGAGCCGTGACCGGCCGAGAGAATGAAGCGGTCGCGATCCGGCCAGCGCGGATCGGCGGCGTCATAGTTCATGACGCGGGTAAACAGCACGGTTGCGACGTCGGCTGCACCCATCGGCAGGCCGGGGTGGCCGGACTTCGCCTGCTCGACGCCATCCATTGCCAGGGCGCGAATGGCGTTGGCGAGCTTGTCGTGCTGGGCGCGGTCGATCGTGGTCATGGTGTCATTGGCTCCGGCGGGCGGAAGGGCGCGTCCCGCGTCCGAACCATGCCGGAAGGGCATGAGGGCGACGGTCCGGTAGGCTTTCGGGGCATCGTTTTCGTGCGGGTGCTCGATAGGATGCCCGCTCTCCCGGAGTCAATTCATCAGGGGGCTGCTATCACAGTTGAGAGCTGCGAATATCTGCCCGAAAGCGTTTCCCACTTGCTCATATCCTGCTTTAGGCTCGCGAATCATGGAGCCGGCTTCGAACTGAAAGGGAGGAGACGACCGTGGCGAGCCTGATGCTGGACAATGCGCTTGCGCGACTCGATAGCGCACTCGCGCAACTCGAGGCGGCTGCGCGCCGACGCATCGAGGCGGAGCGCGGACGGGCCAACCTCGAAACCGAGCTGACCTTGATGCAGGATGACAGGGCCCGGCTCGCAGCGGAGCTCGATGGCGCGATCGCGCGCGTCGGCCAGGTCGAAACCGCGGCGGGCGACGTCGAACGCAGGTTGGAGAAGGCGTTGGGCGCGGTGGGTGACGTGATCGCCCGCGCCGAGGCGCGCGAGCACTGAATACGGAGGGCGTGATGCCGCAGGTGAATGTCACGATCGCGGGCAAGGCCTATCGCATGGCCTGCGGCGACGGCGAGGAAGCCCATCTCGAAGGGCTCGCCAATCTCTATGACGGCAAGATCGATGAAATGCGCCAGGCTTTTGGCGAGATCGGCGACATGCGTCTGCATGTGATGGCCGCGCTGATGGTTGCCGACGAGGTGTCGGAGCTCAAGGAACGCGTCGCGACGCTGGAGAACATGCTCGCGGCTGTGCGCGGCGACGCCGGCTCTGCCGATCAGCGCCTGGGCGAGGTCGAGGAGCGCGCCGCCGAAGCGCTGGTCACTGCGGCAGAGCGTATCGAAAGCGTAGCGCGCAGCCTGATCCCAAGCCCAGTCGGCTGAAGCCTCGAGGCACGGCATCGCCTATCCCGATCCGATCGACGGCGTGATCCAGCACGGACTGGTGCGGGCGGCCTGGCAGTGCCCTGCGGGGGCGACGATTGCCCCGAGGCGTTCTCTGGGTGAAACAGCGGCGATGCAGCCCTATGCGATTTTCCTGAGCGGCCCGATCGGCGCCGGCAAGACGACACTCGGCAAGGCGCTGGCCACGGAACTCGGTGGCGGCTTCATCGACGGTGACGACCATTCGGATCCGGATCTGCCCTGGTATCGCTCAATCCTGCGGACGAGCCGATCCGTGGTCAGGACTGGCCTGACAATCCTCGCGGTTCAGCCAGTTGTCGTGATCGCCTATCCGCTGGGGTGTAGCACCTGGATCTTCTACCGGCGTCATTTCACGGATGCTGGCGTTCGCCCGCTCTTCATCAGCCTGCGCGCCTCCTATGCGGGTATCACATCGGCGGCACGCGGCCGTGCATTCGACGAGGACGAGCATGAGCGCATCCGCGTCATGCTGCATGAAGGTTATGCGGAACGTCCCTTCAGCGATCTGATCATCGACACCGACCTGCTGCCGTTCGAGGCGACGTTGCAGCAGCTCACCCGGGACGTGCGAGAGTTCTTCTCGGCGTGAGCCAGCATCCTGTGCGCCGGCTGCAACTCGCCACTGGCGCTTTGCCGGCGAGCGTCCTACATAGTTCTGGCGGGGCTGCCCGGTGCGTGAGAGTATGTATTCCCGGGCCCATACGATCTCCTCGGGAGCTGTCCCTGACTGGGTCCCTGGACCCAGACATATGGCGCCCACCTACTTAGTAGGTGTCCCGGGATCGAAAACTCCACGGCCAAGGTGGCTCCGCGCTTTCTCCATGCATACTGACCTTCAAACGACGCCGCTCCGCGGCAAGAGCGAGTTGCGGATCGAGGCGCTCGCGCGCCGTGACGCGCTTGAGATCGATGACCGGCTCGAATGGGATCAGGCCATCGTCGCCGGCGTCCTGGCGCTGCCGGCGCTGGCTGGAGGCGGAACCGTCTCGGCCTATTGGCCGATGCGCTCCGAGGCCGACCCCCGCCCGGTTCTGGAAGCCCTGCACGCGCGGGGCGTTCCGCTCTGCCTGCCGGCTATCGTCAATGGCGCGATGATTTTCCGGAGCTGGGCGCCATGGGAGCCGATCGTGCCCGGTGGCTTCGGTACGCTGGTGCCCGAGCCGCAACAGCCGCAGGCAAGGCCGAGCATCCTGCTTGTGCCGCTTGCGGCCTTCGACCGCCGCGGCTACCGCATCGGCTACGGCAAAGGCTATTACGACCGCACGCTCACCGAGCTCGGAGCGGTCACTACGATCGGCCTCGCCTATGGTGCGCAGGAGATCGCGGCTGTTCCCGATGAGCCCCATGACCGCAAGCTCGACTGGATCGTGACCGAGCGCGAAACCATCCGCTGCGGTTGATTCGCGTGCGCGTTCGCGTCAGTGAAGCGCTCCTTCTTCGTTCAGGGTTCCCGTCATGCGTTTTCTTTTCCTCGGCGACGTCGTCGGTCGCCCCGGTCGCATTGCGGTTCAGGAGCGCCTGCCTGGCCTGCGTGAGCGCTGGAAGCTCGACTGTGTCGTGATCAATGGCGAGAACTCGGCCGGTGGCTTCGGCATCACCGAGGCGATCTGCGACGAGTTTCTGGCCGCGGGGGCCGATGCCGTGACGCTCGGCAACCATTCCTGGGACCAGCGCGAGGCGCTGGTCTTCATCGAGCGCCAGCCCGCATTGGTCCGCCCCGCCAATTATCCGCCCGGAACGCCCGGCCGCGGCGCGACCGTGATCGAGGCGCGCAACGGCGCGCGCGTGCTGGTCGTCAATGTGATGGGGCGGCTGTTCATGGATCCGCTCGATGACCCCTTCGCCGCGGTCGAACGCGAACTCGCAGCCTGTCCGCTGCGCGAGGTCGCCGACGCCGTCATCATCGATGTCCATGCCGAGGCGACCAGCGAGAAGCAGGCCATGGCCTATTTCGTCGATGGCCGCGCCAGTCTCGTGGTCGGCACCCATACCCACGCCCCGACCGCCGATACGCGCATCCTGCCTGGCGGCACCGCCTACCAGTCCGATGCCGGCATGTGTGGCGACTATGATTCCGTTCTGGGCATGCACCGGGAGGAGCCGGTTCGCCGCTTCCTGCAGAAGGTGCCGGGCGCGAGGCTGGAGCCTGCGACCGGACCTGGAACACTGTCTGGCGTGGCGGTCGATATCGACGACGCGACGGGGCTGGCCCGGGCGGTCTGGGCCGTCAGGCTGGGGCCGCATCTGAGCGAGGCCACACCGGAGGCCTGGGAGCGGGGCTGATCATCCCACCCTGAACCGTTTAGACGGTGCGGCCCTGACGGGCGAGGTTCTCGAAGGCGGAGGTGAGCGACGAGGCTTGCTTCGCCAGGTTTTCCGCGACGCTCAGGACGTCCGAGACATTGGCGCCGGCTGTCTGCGCCATCTCGCTGACCCCGCTGGCGGCCTGCGCGACTTCCTGCGTTCCGAGCGCGGCCAGGTTGACGCTGCGGGCAATTTCCTGCGTTGCGGCGCGTTGCTCGTCGATCGAGCCCGCGATCGTCACCGTCGTCTGCTCCATCTGCGTGACGAAGGCGACGATGCTCTCGATTGCCGCGACTGCCTCGCGCGTCGCCGCCTGCATCGCCGGCACCTGAGCCGCGATCTCGTCGGTTGCCTGGGCCGTGCGCGCCGAAAGCTGCTTGACCTCATTGGCGACCACGGCAAAGCCGCGCCCGCTTTCGCCGGCACGCGCAGCCTCGATCGTGGCGTTGAGCGCGAGCATGTTGGTCTGGGCGGCGATGGTCTTGATCATCTCGACCACCGCGCCGATGGTTTCGGCCGAATGCGCGAGGCTCTTCACGATGATGTCGGTCTTCATCGCGGCCGCATTGGCGTCATGCGCCATGTTCGCCGCGCGCGAGATTTCGGACGAGACATCGTTCAACGAGATCGAGAGCTCTTCGGCCGCGCTGGCGACGTTCTGGACGTTTGCCGAGGCTTCATCGGAGGCCTGCGCGGCGACGATGGCCTGCGTGCCGGTATCCTGCACGACGTTGCTGACGGCGCGTGCCATGGTCTCGACGCGGGTGGCACCGGTGTTGACCGTGTCGACCACACCGCGAACCGTGACCTCGAAGGCCTCTATCTCGGCGCGGGTGCGCTCGCGGCTTTCACGCTGGACTTCCGCATAGGTCTCGAGCAGCAATTCGAGGTCCAGTTGCACGGCCTTGTTGAGCGCAGCCCTCATGGCAATGCCCCGGACGAAGCGCTTGTGCTGCCAGAAGCCATTCAACTTCTGGAGGCCGTCGCGGTCGACACCAAGCTCGGCGCCGATCGCGTTGGAGACGATCGTGTGGCAGATCGCGACCGCATAGACCGGAACACCGTGACGATAGAAGGCTGCGGCGAGGTTGCGGGCGGAGTGGAGGTAGCCATCCCCGAGTTCGCCCGAGGCCAGCCTGATCCAGTGCGCCAGCCTGAGTTCATGAACCTCGGGGGTTTTCAATGCGCGGCTGGTTTCCGGCCAGGGATCGAATTCGACGTGCAGTTCCTGCAGCAACCCCGGCAGTCTCTCCTTGGCGAAGGCGGATTGCAGGCGCAGAAGGGCGAGATCGTCGGCGCCGATCTGGAACGCGCGGAAGCGCACGTCCTGTTCTGCGATGGCTATGCTGGACACAGATTTCATGAGGTCGGGAGAGCTGCAATCTGGCAGGAGGGACTGATCTGAAGTGACCCTGACCCAGTTCGGCAAAGATTGGCTTAACGCTGCTCTTGCCGCGCTTCTGCCGTGGAAACGCAGTAGGAGCATCGTCATTCAGGGCGGCCCGGCGGCTTGCCTGCCGGCAAAAGCCCCGCTTATAAGGCGCGGATTGCCTCGCCGGGCCCAGTTTGGTCCGCCTTGGCAGGTCCACAGTGACAAAAGAGGCTGACCTCGATGGCCGGGCATTCCCAATTCAAGAACATCATGCACCGCAAGGGCAAGCAGGACGCGGTGCGGTCCAAGCTGTTCTCGCGGCTCGGGCGCGAAATCACCGTCGCGGCCAAGATGGGCATGCCCGACCCCAACATGAATCCGCGCCTGCGCATGGCGGTGCTCGCCGCGCGTGCCGAAAACATGCCGAAGGACAATATCGAGCGCGCCATCAAGAAGGCGGCCGGCAATGAAGGCGAGAACTATGACGAGGTGCGCTACGAGGGCTATGGCCCGGGCGGTGCCGCCGTCATCGTCGAGGCGCTGACCGATAACCGCAATCGCACCGCTTCGGCCGTCCGATCCTACTTCACCAAGGCCGGTGGGGCTCTTGGCGAAAGCAACTCCGTCTCCTTCATGTTCAACCGCGTCGGCGAGGTCACCTACCCGCCGGAGGCCGGCGATGCCGACAAGGTCATGGAAGCGGCGATCGAAGCTGGCGCCGACGACGTCGTCAGCGACGAGAACGGCCACACGATCCTGTGCGGCTTCGATGCGCTGAACGAAGTCTCCAAGGCGCTCGAAGCCTCGCTCGGCGCGCCGGCTTCGGCCAAGCCCGTCTGGCGCCCGACGACGACCGCGCCGCTCGACGAGGAGAAGGCCGCATCGATGATGCGGCTGATGGAGGCGCTCGACAATGACGACGACGTGCAGAACGTCTTCGCGAATTTCGAGATCGCCGACGAGATCATGGCGAAGCTCGGCTCGTAAGCAGCCCTGCCAATCATGGTCGGGCTTGTCCCGGCCACGACGCCTGCTCCTTCATCGCGTGCGGCAAGGCGCGACTACTTGCCTGCGAAGGCGAACGCGGCGGTTCAACGCCCCAGCATGCCATCCCATAGCGGCAGGCTGACCAGCGCGCTGAGGAAGATCACGAGATAGGCGATGCGCCGGAACGTCTCCTCGGAGGCGATCCGGAAGGCATGCGTGCCGACCCAGAGACCGGCGCCGTAGATCGCAAACAACGGCAGCGCCATCGCGAGCGATGCGGCCGTGATGATGCTCTTCAGCCAGAGCAGGACACCGCTGACCACGGTCGACAGGCCGAAATAGGTCTGGAGGTTGGCACGCGCTTTGTGCCGGTCGTTGCGCTGGGCGCCGAGCCAGAATACGGCCAGCGGCATGCCGCCGATACTGGAGAGGCCGTTGAACAGGCCGGACAGCGAACCGACACCCAGCGAGAGCGGGATGCCCGGCTTGCCGTGATAGCGCCAGCCCGAGGCCATCAGCGTCACCGCGGCGAGAACGAGCACGGCGACGATCCAGCGCATCGTCCTCGGCTCCAGCCAGGTCAGCAGCCAGAGTCCGAATGGCAGCGTCAGCGTCGCGGMGATCAGCAAGGGGATGACCTCGCTCCATTCGGCACGCTTGGCCGAGCGGGCGGCGATCGGCAGCGCGAAAGGCAGATCGATCACCCAGATCAGGCCGAGCGCTGCGACGGGGCCGAGCACCAGGCTTGCCAGCGGCATGAAGACCATGGCGAAGCCGAAGCCGGTGAACCCGCGCACCAGTCCGCCGAGCAGCGTCGCGCCGAGAAGGGTGGTTATCCCCGAGAGGGTGAGGCTGGGGAACAGCGCGGAAAGCAGGTCGGTCATCGGTCCAGGGAGGTCAGGCAGTCGGGGCAGCCCACCATCACCCAAGTCCCGGCGGGATCAACTCTTTCCTTGTGATGGCATCGATATGTGCACGTCATCGATGCCATGAGGATCGCGCGCGGTCATGCGCGCCTGATCAACTGCGCGTCCGCGCATGCCCGCCTTGCTCAGCTTGCGGCCACGGGTTCCGGGAATTTCCATTTGCCGTTCAGGATCTCAGCGCGTGGGCGATAGAGGCGAACCGTGTAATTCCAGCCCTTCATGATCGGCAGGCAGTTCGGGATCTTGCCGTCGCAGCCGCCGAACTGGATCGAGATCGAGCCGTCGCCATTCTTCCTAGCGGTGATGTTGTTCAATGAGTAGGCGCCGTAAGGATTCTTTTCGTAGTAGCCCTCGGCATTGTAGAGGCTCACCGACCAGAAGCCGTTGACCGGCACATCCTTGACGTTGAGCTTGTAGACGGTGGTTCCGTCATTCCTCGCCGGCGTGACGTTGAGATAAGTGGCGTCCTTGTCGGGGTTGCCGCCCCAGCCTGTCGCGGTCCCGATCAGGTGCCGAATGGGATCGACTTCCTTCTTCGTGCCGAAGGCCTTCTTGAAATCGGGTATCGTCGAGCCCAGCACCAGTAATGCGTCACGGACTTTCTTCTGGCTGGCCTGATCCCAGTTCGGCACGTCGAACTTACCCGCGCGCTTCTGGCTGACCTTGATGGCATCCTGCAGGGCGTGAACCTGCTGCACGTCCTTTGGATCCACAGGGTCGACCAGGGTGCGGATGGCAACCGCCGCATAGCGCGTGCCGACCCTTTGCCTGTCGAGGGTGTAGGAGCCGGCGCCATAGGCCACCATCGGGGTATAGTGGTCCTCGTTGATCACCTGCATCGACATGAAGCGCTTGCCTGCCGTCGGCAGCGTGATCGTGACCGGGCCTGCGTCGAGATCGAAGACGGCCGCCGAATAGAGCGTATCGCGGTTGAGGCGGATAACGGTCTGGTTGTCGATCGCGGCCGGCTCACGCCGGTGCACGAATTTACCGAGGCTGCCGTCCTTGACCATGTTGCTCATGTAGAGGTCCGATTCGGCGCGGATGAAATTGTCCACTCCGACTGGGGCTGCAGGATCCGACGGCGCCTGCGCGACCGCGCCGCCCGTAACCGCCAGCGTAGCGGCAAACGCGTAAATCGTGAGCTTGGTGTGCATCTCGGCCCTCTGGGTCAGTTCTGTGGCTGCAGCGGTGGGGATTTCCATTTGCCGTTCAGCGCCGCCGGCTTCGGCCAGTACAGCCGCATGACCGCGAAGAACGGCCCCGTCGGCGCGGGCAGCCAGTTGGCTTCGCGCTCCTTGCCGGGGGACTCGTTTTGCACATGGACCGTGATCCCGCCATCCGCATCGCGCTTCAGGCCCGGCAGCATCGGCGAATTGATCAGGTAACGGTTGATCGGGTTGGCATAGAGCAGGCTCGCCGGCAGCTCGTACATGGTCAGCGACCAGAAGGCGTTGACCGGTGGCAACTGCCCCGGTGCAAAGCGCAGGGTGTAGCGCTTCGCCCCGTTCAGCGTCTGCTTGGCGGAGTCGATGAAATAGGCGGGATAGAGCGCCTCCTGCTTCGCATTGCCGTAGATGCCGAGGACAGCGCTTGCCATTCGCAGCATGTAATTGTTCTTCAGGAAGGCTCGCGTACCAAACCCGTCCGCACTCGAACTCTTGCCGGTATCGACCTCTGTTTCCTTGTACAGTTTGAATGCGGCCCAGCCATCGGCCATGCCGTCCTGCAGGGCCTGGCGTAGTTCAGGCGAGAGCGCATTCGCGTCGAAGCTCTTTCCGCCGCCGACGCCGATCTTCGAGAAACGCGCCATCAGCGCCCTTTCGGACGGATGCGTCGGGGCAAATTGCAGAACGAAATTCAGGACGTTGAAGGTCTCGAGCGAGCTGCGCTCCTGCTCGGGCGTCAGCGGCTTGATGAAATCGACCGTCGGCGCCGGTGCTGGTGCTGGCCTTCCCAGAAACTGCGAGAGGGGCTGGACCTTGTAGCCGGCCTGGACCGCCTTGACCTTGTCGATGTCCCCGGGGTCGAGGAGCTGGGTTCGGTACAGCACGAAGGCGAAATCGGTCTCGGAGCGGATCACCTGCTTGATGCCGGCCGGCTTCTCGCCCCTCCATTTCGGACCCGCCAGCAGATAGCTACCAGCGCCGTTCCCGGTGGCGCGGCTGCCGACATAGGCGAAATCGAAGGTGTACTGGTCGATGAACTGAAGGGAGTAATAGCGGCCCTTCTCGACCGCGGGCACCGTGAAGACGAGCGGCTCGGCGCGCAGGTCGGCACCGACATAGGAATAGGGCGTGTCCGAGTTGGGCGTCTGGATCGCCTTGTCGTCAGGCGTATAGACACGTGCGTTGTTGACGAGCGTGTTCCAGGGAGCCTTGAACTCCGGGCTGTTGCGATCGACGAAATAGGAATGCTGGATGCGGTAATTGTCGACGAGCGGGAAGCCATAGATCGTGGCTTCCTTGGCGATGGCGCGGGCTTCGGCAGGGGTAGGAGATTGTGCGCGTGCCGTCAGCGCCAGAGGTGGCAGCAACAGGGCGAGCGAGGCCGCGAGAGAGACGAAGAGCGACGTTCTCATGACGTATTCCCCTGGATTCCTGCGCTGACATCGTCTCGATGACGAAAAACGTCCGGATTTCTCGCGGAATGACCGCGATCGACGAAGCATAGGGGCAAGCCGCGCGCAGCGTATAGAGGCCACGCCATGCTGTGCCGCATGCCCTGGCATTCCGGCAGCGCTCCTCAGTGGAGCCTCGGTAATGGAGTACAAACCGTGTCCAGACTAGTGTGCGGACATGGCACAAGCGATTCGGATTCTCGGCCTTGATCCCGGTCTCAGGAAGACCGGCTGGGGCATCATCACCAGCGAGGGCACCAAGCTCTCCTTCGTTGCCTGCGGCTGCGTCGAAAGCGACGGAGCGAGCCCGCTTTCGGAGCGGTTGAGACAACTTCATGACGGTATCGCGCGGGTGATCGGCTCGTTCGACCCCGACGAGGTCGCGGTCGAGGAGACGTTCGTGAACCGCGATCCGCAATCGGCGCTGAAGCTCGGCCAGGCGCGCGGCATCGCGCTGGTGGTGCCGGCGATCGCCGGTCTCAGCGTTGCCGAATACGCGGCCAATCTCGTCAAGAAGACGGTGGTCGGCGTCGGCCATGCCGACAAGAAGCAGGTCCAGGCGATGATCCGGGTGCTGCTTCCGAAGGCCGAGACAAAATCGGCGGATGCTGCGGACGCGCTCGCGGTGGCGATCTGCCATTCGCAGCATCGCGGCATGAGGGCGCTGGTTGCGCAGATGCGCGCGGCCTCGTGAGGCGCTACAGCTTGGACATGCACATGCGACGGAGCCTCTGATGATCGGCAAGCTCAAGGGGCTGATCGATTCCTATGGCGAGGATTTCGTGATCCTCGACGTGCAGGGTGTCGGCTATGTCGTGCAATGCTCGTCGCGCACCTTGCAGCGTTTGCCAAAACCCGGCGAGGCAGCGGCGCTGGCGATCGAGACCCATGTCCGCGAGGACGCGATCCGTCTCTATGGCTTCCTGTCCGACGTCGAACGCGACTGGTTCCGGCTGATGCAGGTGGTACAGGGCGTCGGCGCCAAGGTGGCGCTCGCCATTCTCTCGACGCTGGAGCCCGGCGCGCTGGCGACGGCGATCGCGACCAACGACAAGGCGGCCGTGGCGCGTTCCCCCGGGGTCGGTCCAAAGCTGGCGCAGCGGCTCTGCGCCGAGCTCAAGGACAAGGCGCCCGCCTTCGGCCATATCGATCCCGGCGTGGTGCAGCTCGCGGGCGCACTGGAGGACAGGAAACTACCGCAAGCGGTGGCGGACGCGATCTCTGCCCTGTCCAATCTCGGCTATCCGCAGGCCCAGGCCGTGGCGGCGGTGGCCGCGGCCTCGAAAGCGGCCGGCGAGGGGGCCGGGACGGCACAGCTGATCAAGCTGGGTCTCAAGGAACTGGCGAAGTGAGCAATGCCGACGCCCTGATCGTCCGCGCCGTCGAGGATAAGAGCGAGCTGCTGCAACTGATGCTGGCGGTCTGGGGCTCGCATAAGATGATGATCGACCTGCACACCTACGACGTCGCCGAGATCGATGCGCTCGGCCTGTTCACGGCTACGGGGCAGACGGCGGCGCTGGCAAGCTGGACGCGACACGACGAGACCGCCTATCTCTGCGCCCTGCATTCGCTGCGGCCGGGAGAGGGCGTGGCGGTCCAGATGCTCGCTGCGGTCAAGGCCGCTGCCCGGGCCGCAGGTGCCAAGAAGCTCAAGGCGATGCTGACCAATGACAACATGCCCGGGCTGACCTTCTATCAGCGCCAGGGCTTTCGCCTGTCCGGCCTCTATCCCGAGGCGATCGATCATTATCGCTCCGTGATTCCGACGATTATCAAGACCGGCTACAGGGACATCCCGGTGCATGACGCGCTGGAGCTGGAGATTGAACTGTGAGTGAACCCCGCCGCCTCGTGACGGCCGACCGTCGCGACGACGACAGCGAAACCTCGCTGCGGCCGCTGTCGCTGTCCGATTTCACCGGCCAGGCGGCGGCGCGCGCCAATCTCCAGGTCTTCATCAATGCGGCGCGCGCGCGCGGTGATGCGCTCGACCATGTGCTCTTCGTCGGCCCGCCGGGCCTCGGCAAGACGACGCTGGCGCAGATCGTGGCGCGTGAACTCGGCGTCAATTTCCGCTCGACCTCGGGGCCGGTCATTGCCAAGGCCGGCGACCTCGCGGCGCAACTGACCAATCTCGAAGAGCGCGACGTGCTCTTCATCGACGAGATTCACCGGCTCAACCCGGCGGTCGAGGAAATCCTTTATCCGGCGATGGAGGATTACCAACTCGACCTGATCATCGGGGAGGGCCCGGCGGCGCGCTCGGTCAAGATCGACCTGCCCAAGTTCACGCTGGTCGGCGCGACCACGCGCGCCGGCTTGCTCACGACGCCGCTGCGCGACCGTTTCGGCATTCCGATCCGCCTGCAATTCTACACGGTCGAGGAATTGCAGGGCATCGTCTCGCGCGGCGCTCGCGTGCTCGGCATCGGCATGTCGGATGACGGTGCCAACGAGGTCGCCCGCCGGTCCCGCGGGACACCGCGCATCGCCGGCCGGCTGCTCCGGCGCGTGCGGGACTTCGCCATCGTCGACGGCGATCCGGTGATCACGCGCTCGGTCGCCGACAAGGCGCTGCACCTGCTCGATGTGGACGGCATCGGCCTCGATCAGATGGACCGGCGCTATCTCACCACCGTCGCGATCAATTTCGGCGGCGGCCCGGTCGGGATCGAGACCATCGCCGCCTCGCTCTCCGAGCCGCGCGATGCGATCGAGGAAATCATCGAGCCGTTCCTGCTGCAGCAGGGCTTCATCCAGCGCACGCCGCGCGGGCGCCTGCTGACGCCGCATGCCTTCCGGCATCTCGGCATGCCGGAGCCGAACCGCGAGGCCGCGCAATTCGGGTTGTTCGGGGACGAGGCCGAGGACGAGTGATGCTGAAAATACTCCGGAACCTTTTGATCGCCGTCTTCGTCACGTTGACTGCGGGGCTCGCCGCGCAATGGGCTGCGCCGGCCGAGTCCACGCCCGAAGCGACGGTCAAACAGGCTTATGCCGCGACAATCCGTAGCCTTGCCGGCTCCGGCCCCAAAGCCCCGCCACCGGCATGGCGACCGCCGCATCGCGACAGGCTCTTGAGCAAAGGCCTCGCCGCGCTCTTCGCCCGCGACGATCTCTATCAGGATGAGAGCGGCGAGATGGGCAATATCGGTGCAGATCCCTTCCTCAACGGTCAGGACGGCGAGGTGAAGAATCTGCGTGTTGCGGTGACAGGGAAGCCGGCGGCCGGGCAGGCGCTTGTCACAGCCAGCTTCCAGAACCTCGGAAAGACGGTGACGGTGCCGTTCCGGATGATCTGGGAAGCCGGCGCCTGGCGTATCGACGATATCGGCGATGGGAGCGACGGCATCCGGGAGGCGCTGTCGCAACCGTATGAGTGCGGCTCCTTCATGAAGAAGCCCTGCACGCGCTGAGGCCCGCTGCTATCGCGCGAATTTCGACCGGTGCATCGCCGAGCGTTGGCCCGCATGGTCGAGCGCGCCGGATTTCCCTGCCTTGCTGCTTGGGACGGACTTCATGCCTTTACCGGCGTGCCGGCTCGCAGGCTGCGTCTTGGCGGCCTCCTGGCGCTGCTTCAGCGCCAGCGCCTTGCGGGCAAGGCTGCGCTGGCTCGGAGTGTGCAGCTTCTCCGTGCGGCGCGTCCGCTCGGCACCGACCCGCTTCAGCGCCGAGGTCAGCATGTCGGCCTTCGCCTTGGTGCCGCTGTTGTCGGAGGCAGGGCGCGCGCCCTGCGGCTCGGATTTGCGGCGCATCTCGCGCCGCTGCTGGCGGGCGATCGAGCGAGCCCGGTCGCGGCGTTCGCGCAACTGGACCGAAAGCTCCTTCAACTCGGCATCGGTCGCGCCGCCGATGGTTCGGCGCTGGGTCCGGGTAAAGAGCTCGTATTCCGACTTGTCGAGAAGACGCTGGATTGCCTTGGTCGATTGGGCCATGCCGTTTCTCCTTGCTAGGCTGTCGGTGAAGCAACCTTAGCGAGGGCGCGAGGTTCCGGGTAGCGTCGCGTCGATCATGCACGTGCGCGGTTGTTCCGGCTGCCATGCCCGGTCTAAAGGTCGGGAAACGTCATCACGGAAATCCCGCAGCGACATGAGCGCCGTCCACCAGCTTCCCGTCCGGGTCTATTATGAAGACACCGATTTCTCCGGCGTCGTCTATCACGCCTCCTATCTGCGTTTCATGGAGCGCGGCCGGACCGAGTTGATCCGCGCGCTCGGCGTTGAACAGCGCGAGCTGTTCGACGGGGGCGCGGCGTTGGGGTTCGCGGTGCGCCGCATGACGATCGATTTCCTCAAGCCCGCCGTGATGGACGACATGCTGACCGTTGAGACCGTTGCGACGGCTGCACGCGGCGCGACGATGGATATTGCCCAGCGCGTGCTGCGTGGCGAGGAGGTGCTGATCACCGCCGAGGTCAAGGTCGCCTGCGTCGGCGGCGGTCGGGCTCGGCGTATTCCCGACACACTGCGCCACCGGCTGGGGCTCGAGGCATGATGGGCGGCGAACACCGTCGACGCCATTCGCCTGCTATGTTAGCGCTCCTTACATGATCGGACGGCGGCCGGATTCGGAGCGACGCGGCTATCACCACGGCAACCTCAAGGAGGAGCTGGTGAAGGCGGCGCTCGAGTTGATCACAGAGAAGGGGGCGAACGGCTTCACCGTTGCCGAAGCCGCACGGCTGGCGGGGGTCAGCCCGACGGCGCCCTATCGGCATTATCGCGACAAGGTCGAACTGATGGCCGATGTCGCCACGCGGGGCTTCCAGGCCTTCGAGGCGGCACAGTCGCGCGCCTGGAACGAGGGCAGACCCAATGCATGGACTGCCTTCCAGCAGTTGGGACAGACCTATATCGCCTTTGCTCATGAGCAGCCGGCCTATTATTCCGCAATGTTCGAGGCTGGCGTACCGCTCGATGCCAGCCCGGAATTGCGTCTCGCGGCGGATCGTTCCTTCCAGATGCTGCGCGCGGCCTGTGAGGCCCTGATCGCGACCCTTCCGGCGGGGCGCCGGCCGCCGGCGCTGATGATGGCGCTGCATGTCTGGGCGATGTCGCATGGCGTGGCAGCCTTGTTCGGGCGGGCCGATGCGGGCCGTCGCTCGTTGCCGATGTCGGCGGCCGAACTGCTGGAAGCCAATATGCTGATCTATCTGCAAGGGCTCGGCCTCTCGGCGCCAGCGAATTGAAACCGGCCTCCGCCGCTTGACAGGGATCGGGGGCGTTCCCATAATGTGTATGTGACTAACATACACACTCACTGATATCGCGAGGGATCGATGCCGATCGTTGCGAGGCTTGATGAATATGGAAGAGGGGCCTGGTTCGCCTTTGCGGTACTGGGCTTCATCGTGTGGTGGCCGCTTGGTCTTGCGACCCTGGCCTTCATGTGGGGGAGTGGACGCATGTCTTGCGGATATGCCGGTGGAAACCGGTTCGAGCACCGGATGAGCCGTCTTCAGGAGAAGATGGATCGCATGCGGGAACGCATGGGTGAACGCGGCGGCCCTGGCGGCGGCTGGGGTCGATGGGGCGGTCCGCCGTCCAGCGGCAACCATGCCTTCGACGAGTACCGCGCAGAAACCCTGCGCAGGCTCGAGGACGAGCAGCGCGAGTTCCAGGACTTCCTGGGGCGTCTGCGCATGGCCAAGGACAAGGCCGAGTTCGACCAGTTCATGGCCGATCGTCGGCCCGGCAGCCAACCGGACCAGGACGCGGCCTGACGCGTCCGCCTGAAACCTGACGCCAGAGATGGCCCGCCTCGGCAACGAGGCGGGCCATTTTGCTTTGAGGAGACTCCGCGCGCAGGGGGGCTCAGCGCATCCGCTCGCGCCGCCCCAGAGCCTGCAGCAGCGGCGCGCCGTTCGATTCGTTTCGCTGTCAACCCGGCATTAACCTTGCTGGGTGCTTAACTCGACCAGCACGAGTCGCTGATGAAGAAAACCCCGGATGCGCCCATCTTTCGCCGGATTCAAAGGCAATTGACAGGAACGGCATGTTCCCCAGTTCGCAAATTCGGTGGTGGCGCGAGGTATTCGTGGCCTCGGTCATCGATTTGGTCGGCGGGAGATTGGATCAGCAGCGCTCGATCGCGCTGACCGTCTGAAAGGATGACAGAATGAACCCCGCCGAGGTTGCGCAGGCTGCGCCACAGATCGACATGTCGTTCTGGACGTTGTTCTGGCACGCCCATATCGTCGTCAAGCTGGTCATGATGGGCCTGCTCGGCGCCTCTGTGTGGTGCTGGTCGATCATCATCGACAAGACGCTGCTCTATCGCCGCACCCGCCGCGATATGGATGCCTTCGAGGAGGTGTTCTGGTCCGGTCGGTCGCTGGAAGAGTTGTATCGCGATCTGGCGAGCAAGCCGGTCAATGATATGGCGGCGGTCTTCGTCGCGGCGATGCGGGAGTGGAAGCGCTCCTTCGAGAATGGCGGCCGCTCCGTCGCCAGCCTTTCGGCACGTATCGACAAGGTTCTCGACGTTACCATTCAGCGCGAAACCGAGCGGCTGGAATCGAAGCTGCTCGTGCTCTCGACCATTGCCTCGGCCGCTCCCTTCATCGGCCTGTTCGGCACGGTCTGGGGCATCATGAATTCCTTCACCGCCATTGCGGTCTCCAAGAATTCCTCCCTTGCCGTGGTGGCGCCCGGTATCGCCGAGGCGCTCTTCGCCACCGCGATCGGCCTGTTTGCCGCGATTCCGGCGCTGATGGCCTATAACAAGCTGCAGGCCGAAGTGGCCAAGGCCCAGAACCGCCTCGAAGCCTTTGCCGACGAGTTCTCCGCGATCCTGTCGCGGCAGATCGACGAGCGGCTGGCGGCGTAGGGGGCTGCACGATGGGCATGTCAGCAGCGACCGGCGCCAAGGCCGGAGGCAGGCGGGGCCGGCGTGGCCGCCGCCACAGCGCGATCGCCGAGATCAACATGACGCCGTTCATCGACGTCATGCTGGTGTTGCTGATCATCTTCATGGTGGCCGCGCCCCTGATCGCGACCGGCGTTCCGCTCGATCTGCCGCAGACCGGGGCGAAGCCGATCAATGTCGACCAGAAGCCGATCACCATTGCCATCGACAGCAAGGGCCAGATCTTCCTCCAGGACCAGCCGACGCTGGAGCCCGACCTGGTGACGAAGCTGCATGGCCTCGCCAAGCAGGGCTTCGACGAGCGCATCTATGTGCGCGGCGACCGTCAGGTCGATTACGGGCGCGTCGCATCGGTGATGTCGACGATCACGTCGGCCGGGTTCAAGCGTGTGGCACTCGTCACCGAGCCCGCAACGCGCTGACGACGTGAAGGCGAGGTATTTCCAGCCGTGAAGCTCTCCACCTCCGAACCGGGAATCGCGCTCTCCGCTCTCGGCCACGTGACGTTTCTCGTCGCGGGGCTGCTGGCGTTCTCGTCGCCGAATCCCCTGCCGGAGAACGAAGAGGCGATCGCCGTCGAGATGGTCGATCCGAGTGCACTGAATCAGGTCACGCGTGGCGAACGCAAGGCTGAGAAGGTGCAGGAACAGCCGGTCCAGCGCGCCGAGCGCCAGTCGGAGACGGTCGAGCGCAAGGAAGCCGGTGAGGCCAAGCAGGACACCCCTGCGCCACCGACGCGGCCCGCTGAATTGAAGACCGCGGACGACAACGCTTCGGCGCCAATGCCGCCAGCCCGCCCTGCGCTGCTGCCCCCGAAGCCGGAGCCCAAGCCGCCGGAGCCGGCGAAGCAGCCGCCGCAGAAGGCAGAGGCTGCGGCTGAGCCAAAGCCGGATCTGCGCCGCGAGGAGCTCGCCAAGCTCGCCGAGGAAGCTGAACTGGCCTCCAAGGCGAAGCAGGCCGAGGAGGATGCCAAGGCCGCTGCCAAGGCGAAGGCCGAAGCCGAGGCGCAGGCCAGGGCCGACGCTGCTGCCAAGGCCAAGGCGGAAGCGCAGGTCAAGGCGGCCGCTGCCGAGGCGGCCAAGGAAAAGGCTGAGGCGGAAGCCAGGGCGAAGGCCGAAGCGGAGGCCAAGGCCAAGATCGCCGCCGCCGCCAAGGCAAAGGCCGAAGCCGAGGCCAAGGCCAAGCGTGAGGCGGAGATCGCCAAGAACTTCAACCCGACCGATATCTCCAAGCTTCTGCAATCGAAGGAGCCGGCTCAGTCCTCAGGCTCGTCCGCGCCGCAGGTGAACCGCACCGCGTCGCTCGGCACCGAGCGCGGCTCGTCGCAAAAGCTCAGCCCTTCGTTGCGCGCGCAGCTTGTCGGGATCATTCAGGACCAGCTCCTGAAATGCTGGAACGTGCCGATCGGGCTCGCGAATGCGAAGGGCGCAGTCGTGCCTTCGGTGCGGATGAAGCTGAATACCGACGGCTCGCTCGCGGGCCAGCCGGGCGTGATCAACACCTCGTCCGATCCGCTGTTCCGGGTCGCGGCCGATTCGGCCCTGACGGCGACACGCCGTTGCGCGCCCCTGCGCATTCCTGCTCAATTTGCCGCTTACTATGACGACTGGCGTGATGTCGTCGTCAATTTCGACGCTAGGGACGTGCTGTGACCCCCATGTTTCGCAACTCCATGATCAAGGGCGCCGGTCAGACCCGTTCCGGGCTGACGCGCCGCCACGCGCTGACCCTTGCCGGATCGGCCATGTCCTTGCCGCTGCTGGTGCCGGCGGCTGCGCGCGCGGAACTGGTGATCGACCTGCGCAAGGGTACTTTCCAGCCCATGCCGATCGCGATCGCCGATTTCGGCGGCGAGGCCGGCGTGATGGTGTCCGGCGTGATCACCAACAATCTCAAGCGTTCCGGCTATTTCCAGCCGATCGACAAGTCGCGCCACCCCGACAAGAACCCGGCCTTCGATGCGGTACCGCAGTTCGAGGCCTGGAAGGCCGCCGGCGTGCAGGGGCTGGTGACGGGCCGCGTCTCGCGCGACGGTGGCCGGCTTCGTGCGGAATTCCGGCTCTGGGACGTCGTCACCGGTGAGCAGATCGACGGGCAGCAATATTTCACCGACCCGAACAACAGCCGGCGGGTCGGCCATATCATCTCGGACGCGATCTTCACGAAGGTCACGGGCGTCGGCGGCTTCTTCGATACCCGCGTCGTCTTCGTCGACGAATCCGGGACGAAGGAAAACCGGCGCAAGCGGCTCGCCATCATGGATCAGGACGGCGCCAATGTCCGCTACCTGACCAATGGCGAGGTCTCGGTCGTGACCCCGCGCTACTCGCCTGTGGCGCAGGAAGTCGCCTATATGGCACAGCGCACCGGCGAGCAGCCGCGCGTGCATGTGCTGAATATCGAAACCGGACAGCGTCAGGTCGTCGGGAATTTCCCCGACATGACCTCGAGCCCGCGCTTCTCGCCGAATGGCGCGAAGATCGCGCTCAGCCTGCAGCAGGGCGGCAACGCAAATCTCTACATGATCGATATCGGCTCGCGCACGACGACGCGGCTGACTTCGACGGGCGCAATCGACACCTCGCCCTCCTTCTCGCCTGACGGCACCCAGATGGTGTTCGAGAGCGACCGCGGCGGTTCGCAGCAGCTTTATGTGATGGCGCTCGGCGGCGGGGAGGGCAAACGCATCTCCTTCGGCCAGGGCTCCTATTCGCAGCCGTCATGGTCGCCGCGCGGCGACCTGATCGCCTTCACGCGCCAGGGTGGTGGCGGCTTCGCCATCGGCGTGATGCGGCCGGACGGCTCGGGCGAGCGTATCCTGACCGAAGGCTTCCACAACGAAGCACCGAACTGGGCGCCGAACGGTCAGTACATCATGTTCTTCCGTGATCCAGGCGGGCAATCCGGCGGCAAGCTCTACATGGTCGATATCACGGGCCGGGTCGAAGTGCCGGTGCCGACACCGGCTTTCGCCTCGGATCCGAGCTGGTCTCCGCTGCTGACGACGGCGCGCTGAGGCGGCAATCTGTTGCTGTCGCGCAACAGCTCGGAGAATGCTGCATTTCGCTGCAATTGGTTAACCATACGCCGCAATGCCGCCACTTCGCCTTGATTTGGCAAGGTCTCGTTTAGGTTGACACATCATTGATGTGTCTGAGTTTCAGACTTTCTGATTGCGGAACCTAGACCCGCCTGGAGAATCAACATGCTGCTTGCCTCGCTCGCCAGCCCGCGCACTGCCCGTTTCGCCGCTGCCATCGCCGCCACGCTCGCACTGGGCGCCTGCGCCAAGGACCAGAACGCCGAAGCCGGCTTTGGAGCCGGCGGCGCGGCCACCCCGGGCAGCGCCCAGGACTTCGTCGTGAATGTCGGTGACCGCGTCTTCTTCGAGACCGACTCGACCGACCTGACGCCGACGGCCGTTTCGACCCTCGACAAGCAGTCCTCCTGGCTGCAGCGCTACCCGCGCTACACATTCACCGTCGAGGGCCATGCCGACGAGCGCGGCACCCGCGAATACAACTATTCGCTTGGCGCTCGCCGCGCCCAGACGGTGCGCGACTATCTGACCTCGCGCGGCATCCAGGCCAATCGGATGCGTACGATCTCCTACGGCAAGGAGCGCCCGGTGGCAGTCTGCAACGACATTTCCTGCTGGTCGCAGAATCGCCGTTCCGTGACCGTGCTCGATGGCGCCGGCGGCGTCTGAGCATCCGGCTTTCTGAAATCTATCGAGGCCGGCACTTTCCCTGCGGAAGTGCCGGCCTTTTCATATTTTGGCCGCGGTGACAGCGTGTGATAACCCGTCACTTGAGAGAAACAGTCCGGTCTTCATGATGGTTCGAGAATTTGCCTTTCTACCCAGCCGGGCGCGACTGCTGGCTGCTGTCGCCTTCGGGGCCATTGCATGGGCTGCGTTGCCGGCTGCAGCGCAGGATGCAGCCGAGCTGACCGTGCGCACCGGGCGACTGGAAAACCAGGTCCGAGCGCTGTCTGGCCAGATCGAGCAGTTGCAGTTCGAGAACCGCCGGCTCACCGAGCAGCTCCGCAAGTTCCAGGAGGATGTCGATTTCCGCCTGAACGAGCGCGGCGGCAGCGGTGGCGCTCGCCCGAGTGGCGCCGCGCCAGGGCCGGTTGCCCAGCCGCCGGCGACGCAGCCGGGTCGTCCGCGTCGGAATGATGCCTTCGACCCCTCAACGCACCCGGGTGGCTCGGGGGCGCCGCGTCAGCTCGGCAGCATGGAAGGCATTATCGAGGACGAATTCGCCGGGGCGGGCGGTGGTGGCCAGGGACCGCTCGACCTTCAGGGCGTCGGCCGACAGGTCCCGCAGGGTGCGCTGCCGCAGGGCGGACCGCGTGGCGGACCGAGCGTCGCGGCGACGGGCGCGGCGCCGAGCCCCAAGGACAGCTATGACACGGCCTATGCCTATGTCCTGCGCAAGGAATACGAGCAGGCCGAAATGGGCTTTCGTCAGTTCCTGCAGAGCTATCCGCGCGATCGGCTCGCCGCCGACGCCACCTTCTGGCTCGGCGAGAGCTATTTCCAGCGCCAGCGCTATCGCGAGGCTGCCGAGCAATTCCTCAAGATCTCGCGTGACTATCCGCGCGCCGGCAAGGGCGCCGACAGCCTGCTCAAGCTCGGCATGTCGCTGAATGGGCTTGGCGCGCGCGACCAGGCCTGCGCAACCTATGCCAAGGTCGGCGTCGACTATCCTTCCGCTTCCAATGCCGTGCGGCAGGGTGTCGAGCGCGAACGGCGCCGCGCTCGCTGCGCTTGAGCGCGCTGGCTTCCAGCGATCCTGAGCATCTTCCGGTTTCAGCCGGCGAGGCGGCTGCGCTCTTCGCCGGGCTCGCGGGTGAAACGCGCCTGCTGATTGCGGTCTCGGGCGGCCCAGATTCCGTTGCCCTGCTTTCCCTGTTGCACGATTGGTCGCAGCAGCCCGCTAGGCCCGCGCTTCATGCCGCGACGGTCGATCACGGCCTGCGCGAGACGTCCTCGAGCGAAGCTGAAGCCGTCGGCGCGCTCTGCTCCGGGCTGAGGGTTCCCCATGTGATCCTGCGTTGGGCAGGGCCGAAACCTGCGACGGGCATCCAGCAGCGGGCACGAGAGGCGCGCTATGCCCTGCTGGCGGCACATGCGGAGGCTCTCGGTGGTGCAGTGCTGGTCACGGCGCACACGCTCGACGACCAGGCCGAGACGCTGCTGATGCGGATGGCGCGCGGTTCCGGGCCGAGCGGGCTCGCCGGTATGCGGGCCAGGGTGCGCAAGGGTGGCACGGTGCTGGCACGTCCGCTGCTTGCCGTACCGAAAGCGCGTCTCATCGCGACCGCTGAGGCGAGGGGGCTTTCCTACATTCGTGACCCGAGCAATGCCGATCCGCGGTTCGAGCGCGCGCGTTGGCGGATCCTGATGCCGATGCTGGCCGACGAGGGGCTCACAGCCGAACGTCTGGCGGTCCTGGCTGCGAGGCTGGCGCGCATGGATGCGGCGATAGAGCACCACGTCGCCCTTCTGCTGCCGTCGCTCATATTCGCAGGGGAGGGGACCGGGGTGACGCGGCTGCGCTTCGGCGCGTTGGTCGATCTTCCCGAGGAAATTGCCCTGCGGGTTATGGCCGCGGCGCTCGCCCTGGTGCCTGGATCGAATGCAGAACTATCGCGGCTCGAGCGGCTGGAAGGCTGCGTGTTCACGCTTCTGGAGGCGGCACGGCGGGGCACGGCCATGACGCGGACACTATCGGGGTGTGTACTCGCGCTCGATCGGGACGGTGTCCTGACGCTGGCGCCGGAACCGGCGCGCAGACGGGGCGTTCACCCTGCGTCGCGATGAGCCTGGTTCAAATCTGCTGTTTCCCTTGGCAAGGGGCTTTGCCGCTCCTAGATTAACGCCTGAAACCCTTGGCCCTTTCCGGTTGGACCGGGCGGCCCGATCGGACAGAGAATGAATCCGAACTTCCGTAATTTTGCCCTCTGGGTGGTGATTTTCCTGCTGGTTCTGGCGCTCGTGACGCTGTTCCAGAGCCCGAGCCAACGCACCAGCACCAATGAAATCCCCTATAGCCAGCTCATCAACGAGAGCGAAGCCGGGCGGATTTCCAATGTCGTGGTCGCAGGCCAGGAGATTTCGGGCACGTTTTCGGACGGCCGCAGCTTCGTCACCTACGCTCCCTATGGCGACCCGGCTCTGCTGAAGACGCTGGCGCAGAAGGGGGTCCAGGTCTCGGCGCGTGCTCCGTCGGAGGGCACGCCCTGGTTCATGGCGCTGCTCGTCAATTCATTGCCCTTCGTCATCTTCATCGGCCTGTGGATCTTCATGTCCCGGCAGATGCAGAATGGTGCTGGTCGCGCCATGGGCTTCGGCAAGTCCAAGGCCAAGCTGCTGACCGAGGCGCATGGTCGCGTCACCTTCGAGGATGTCGCGGGCATCGACGAGGCTAAGGAGGATCTGCAGGAGATCGTCGAATTCCTGCGCGATCCCCAGAAGTTCCAGCGGCTCGGTGGGCGCATCCCGCGCGGCGTGCTGCTCGTCGGTCCTCCCGGCACCGGCAAGACGCTGACGGCGCGTGCCGTCGCCGGCGAAGCCAATGTGCCGTTCTTCACGATCTCGGGTTCTGATTTCGTCGAGATGTTCGTCGGCGTCGGCGCGAGCCGCGTGCGCGACATGTTCGAGCAGGCCAAGAAGAACGCGCCCTGCATCATCTTCATCGACGAAATCGATGCGGTCGGTCGTCACCGCGGCGCCGGTCTCGGCGGCGGCAATGACGAGCGCGAGCAGACCCTGAACCAGCTGCTCGTCGAGATGGACGGCTTCGAGGCGAATGAGGGTGTGATCATCATCGCCGCCACGAACCGCCCGGACGTGCTCGATCCGGCGCTGTTGCGCCCCGGTCGCTTCGATCGCCAGATCGTCGTGCCGAATCCCGACGTCGCCGGCCGCGAGAAGATCCTGCGCGTGCACGTCCGCAAGGTGCCGATGGCTCCCGATGTCGATCTCAAGATCCTGGCGCGCGGAACACCTGGCTTCTCGGGCGCCGATCTGATGAACCTCGTCAACGAGGCGGCGCTGCTGGCGGCTCGCCGCGGCAAGCGCATGGTCACCCATGCCGAGTTCGAGGATGCCAAGGACAAGGTCATGATGGGCGCCGAGCGCAAATCCATGGCGATGTCCGAGGAAGAGAAGAAGCTGACCGCCTATCATGAGGCCGGCCACGCCATCGTGGGCTTGTATGTCCCCGCCGGCATCCCGGTCCACAAGGCGACGATCATCCCGCGCGGTCGCGCGCTCGGCATGGTGAAGTTCCTGCCGGAGGGTGATCGCTATTCGATGAAGTTCAAGGAGTTCACCTCGCAGCTCGCGGTGGCCATGGGCGGTCGCGTTGCGGAGGAGATCACCTTCGGCAAGGAGAACATCACCTCGGGCGCCACCGGCGACATCCAGCAGGCGACCAAGATGGCCAAGGCCATGGTAACGCAGATGGGCTATTCCGATGAACTCGGCCTGGTCGCCTATGGCGACAACCAGGAAGAGGTTTTCTTGGGCATGTCGATGGGCCGGACCCAGAGCGTGTCGGAAGCGACCGCGCAGAAGATCGATAGCGAAGTGCGCAAGCTCGTCCACCAGGGCTATCTGGACGCCAAGAAGATCCTCAACGAACACCATGAGGAATTCGTCCACGTGGCCGAGGCGCTGCTCGAGTTCGAGACGCTGACCGGCGACGAGATCCGCGATCTGATCGCCGGCAAGCGCCCGACCCGCGATGCTGACGATACGCCGTCGGCGCCGCGCGGCTCGGCGGTGCCGAGTGCCGGCCGCGGCCGTAAGCGCGACGAGCCTGACGCTGGTCTGGAGCCGCAGCCGCTGGTCTGAACGGCCTCGGTCGGACCTGACACATGAAGGCGGCCATATTGGCCGCCTTTTTCTTTGCCTTCGATCAATGGTTAGGTGGGGCTGTTGCGTGTGACCGAGTTGGGGACGAGACCCGCGCGGTCGTTCCCGTCTTCGTTCCGGCGGCGTTGCCCATGATAAAATTCGTCATAAAACGTGACAAGGCGGAACGCATGTCCCGCTATAGAAGAACTCAACAGGGCCGGGAGCGGGCTGGTTGCAACCGCGCCCCGGTTGTCCGCGAAGCTCCCATCATGGCCGCCATCTGGATCGACTGGATATGACGCGCAAATATTTTGGAACCGACGGCATCCGCGGCCGCGCCAATGGCGTGATCACGCCCGATCTGGCGCTCAGGGTCGGCCAGGCAACCGGTATCGCGTTTCGGCGCGGCGAGTACCGCCACCGCGTGGTGATCGGCAAGGATACGCGGCTCTCGGGCTACATGATCGAGACGGCGCTGATCGCCGGCTTCACCTCGGTCGGCATGGATGTGCTGCAGCTCGGTCCGATGCCGACGCCGGCGGTCGCGATGCTGACGCGCTCGATGCGCGCGGATCTCGGCGTGATGATCTCGGCGTCGCACAATCCCTATGAGGATAACGGCATCAAGCTGTTCGGTCCCGACGGCTACAAGCTCAATGACGAGGTCGAGAGCGAGATCGCCGCCCTGATCGATTCCGATCTCGGAGCGCAGCTTTCGGAGGCTGCGATGCTTGGCCGTGCCAAGCGCATCGACAGCGCCCATGCGCGCTATATCGAATTCGCCAAACGCACCTTGCCGCGCAACATGAATCTCGACGGGCTGCGCATCGTCGTCGATTGCGCCAACGGCGCCGCCTACAAGGTTGCGCCCGAGGCGCTCTGGGAGCTCGGGGCCGAGGTCATCGCCATCGGGGTCGAGCCGGACGGCTTTAACATCAACAAGGATGTCGGTTCGACCAAGCCGGATGCCTTGGCTCAGAAGGTGCGCGAGCTGCGCGCCGATATCGGCATCGCCCTTGATGGCGACGCTGATCGCGTGCTGATCATCGACGAGCAGGGACATGCCGTCGATGGCGACCAGCTGATGGCCGTAATTGCGCGCAGCTGGCAGGAGGACGGTCGTCTCTCGGCGCCTGGCATCGTCGCGACCGTGATGTCGAATCTCGGGCTGGAGCGTTATCTCGCAGGACTCGGCCTGAGTCTTGAGCGCACCGCTGTGGGCGACCGTTATGTGCTCGAGCATATGCGGGCGAACGGCTTCAACCTTGGCGGCGAGCAATCCGGCCATATCATCCTCTCCGACTATGCGACGACCGGAGACGGGCTCGTGGCGGCGCTGCAGCTGCTCGCGGTGGTGAAGCGGATGGACAAGCCGGTCTCGGAAGTCTGCCACTGCTTCGAGCCGCTGCCGCAGATCCTCAAGAACGTGCGCTACAAGCAGGGCCAGCCCCTGACGGAGAAGCCGGTCGTCAACGCGATCGAGGCCGCCAGGCAAATGCTCGGGGATAGCGGGCGTCTCGTCATTCGTCCGTCAGGCACTGAGCCGGTGATCAGGGTGATGGCCGAAGGCGATGACCGCGACCTGGTGATGCGCGCTGTCGATGACATCGTCGATGCGGTGACCAAGGCCGCAGCCTGACGTAGCCGGCGGGCTGCGTTTTCGGTCAAGGATCATCCTGAAGCTAGGGCAGGTCCCTGTGCATTCCACCTTGAGAATGCACAGAGTTTGCTCGTTTGCACGAGATTTCGTGGTTAAGCGGTAAGGTTAAGCGTCGTTTAAGGAATTCGTGCCAGGGTCCTTCCCGTCGGTAACACGCGCGAGCTGAGTATCGCGTCGCGCAAACTCGAGGGACTCTGCCATGGGCAGCCTGAAAATTCTCGCGCTGGCGGGCGCCATGGCCTTCGGAGGCTCCGCAGTGGCCTCTGCTGCCGACCTCGCCCCTCTGCTGCCTCCACCGCCTGAGCCTGTTGCCCTGCGCGGGACGATTGGGTCCGGTTGGTATTTGCGCGGTGATGTAGGTGTCGGTTTGCAGACCGTCKGCAAGTACCAGCAGGACGACCTTGCGGCTGTCGGCGGCGTGCTTTTCAATAAAACCGATCAAACGGCCTTTTTCGGTGGCGTCGGCGTGGGCTACCGCTTCAACAATTGGTTCCGCATCGATGGTACATGGGAGTATCGCGGCGGAGGGACGATTGGGGTCAATGATAAGCTCTTCAACTCCTTCGCCAATGGCACCCAGACAAATACCTACAAGGGCAACCTCTCCTCGATGGTGGCCCTGTTCAACGCCTATGTCGATCTCGGCACCTGGAACTGCCTGACGCCCTATATCGGCGCCGGTATCGGTTATGCGCAGAACCGCATCTCCGGGTTGACCGAACAGGGCATCGTGTTTGCCAATGAGCCTTTCGGTCCGGTTTCCCCGACGCTGGGCACCGCGAGCAACGGCACCCGTTCCGGCGTCGCCTGGGCGCTCATGGCGGGGCTCGGCTATGAGGTGAACAAGAACCTGACCCTTGAAGTTGGGTATCGCTACCTCAATCTGGGCGATGCCCAGTCTGGGCGCATTCAAAATGCATTCCTGACGGAATCCTATGGGCCGCTGAAGGCCAAGGACATCCAGAGCCACGACATCCGCATCGGCATGCGCTGGAATTTCGGCGATCCCGATTGCTGCGCGGCTCCGGCTCCGGTCGCCTACCAGGCGCCCGTCGTGCGCAAGTACTGACCAGCTGGCTTTCCAGTTTCGTAAGGAACGGCGCGGATCATCGATCCGCGCCGTTTGCATTTCGCAACTCCGCAAGACTGTGAGGCTCCAAGTCGGGCCGCGTTGACAAAGCCTCCATCCCTTCGCCCTATTTGTGCTTGGCCGAGGCGTTCGCAGTCGGGACACGCCTCCACTGACCAGGCTTCCAGCCCACGCGCCATCGCCGTTCGCGCTGGCCCTCTGCAAGGATATGATCATGAAGACACGCGCCGCCGTTGCCTGGGAGGCCGGAAAACCGCTGACCATCGAAACCATCGAGATCGGCGGCCCGAAGGCGGGCGAGGTCCTGGTCGAGGTGATGGCGACCGGCATCTGCCACACCGACGCCTACACGCTTTCCGGGCTCGATTCAGAGGGCAAGTTCCCGGCGATCCTCGGCCATGAGGGCGCCGGCATCGTGCGCGAGGTCGGCGCCGGGGTCACGACGCTGAAGCCAGGCGACCACGTCATTCCGCTCTACACGCCGGAATGCCGCAGCTGCAAAAGCTGCCTGTCGCGCCGCACCAATCTCTGCACCGCGATCCGCTCGACACAAGGCCAGGGCGTGATGCCGGACGGCACATCGCGCTTCTCCTGCGATGGCGGCGAGGTCTTCCACTATATGGGCTGCTCGACCTTCGCGAATTTCACGGTGCTGCCCGAGATCGCGCTGGCGAAGGTTCGTGAGGACGCGCCCTTCGACAAGATCTGCTATATCGGCTGCGGCGTGACGACGGGGATCGGCGCGGTGATCTACACCGCCAAGGTCTGGCCCGGCGCCAATGTCGTGGTCTTCGGGCTCGGCGGCATCGGCCTCAACGTCATCCAGGGTGCCCGCATGGTCGGTGCCGACAAGATCATCGGTGTCGACATCAATCCCGGCAAGCGCGCCATGGCCGAGAAATTCGGCATGACCGACTTCATCAATCCGGCCGAGATCGGCAACGACAAGGTGGTGCAGGCGATCGTCGATCTGACCGGCGGCGGCGCCGACTTTTCCTTCGACGCGACCGGCAATACCAACGTGATGCGCCAGGCGCTGGAATGCTGCCATCGCGGCTGGGGTGAATCGATCGTCATCGGGGTTGCCGAAGCCGGCAAGGAAATCGCGACCCGGCCGTTCCAGCTCGTCACCGGGCGGGTCTGGAAAGGCACAGCCTTCGGTGGCGCCCGTGGGCGCACCGATGTGCCGAAGATCGTCGACTGGTACATGGAGGGCAAGATCAACATCGATGATCTGATCACCCACAAGCTCAGCCTCGACGAGATCAATCACGGATTCGACCTGATGCATGAGGGCAAGTCGATTCGCTCGGTCGTCGTGTACTGAGCCGGCCGCTCTTCCGCCGCATCGACCCTCCATGGAAACCCGTCATCATCCCTGATCTCCGCTTCACCGCGGCAGGGATGATGATGTGGATCAGGCTTGGACTGCGCGTCGCGAACGACCGAAAGGGACATCATGGAACTCCTCTCGAACTCCAAGGCTTTCGGCGGCTCGCAGCGCGTTTTCCGACACGAGAGCGCGGTCTGCGCCTGTCCGATGACCTTCGCGATCTTCCTGCCGCCACAGATCGAAGATGGCCCGGTTCCGGTGCTCTGGTATCTGTCGGGGCTGACCTGTTCGCACCAGAACGTCATGGACAAGGGCGAGTACCGCGCTGCCGCGGCCGCGAACGGCATCGCGATCATATGCCCGGACACGTCGCCACGCGGCGACGGCGTGCCGGACGAGCCCGACAACTGGCAGTTCGGCTCCGGTGCGGGCTTCTATCTCGATGCGACCCAGGAGCCCTATGCCCGAAACTACCGGATGGAGAGCTATCTCCTCACAGAGCTGAGCGAGATCGTCGCTCACAACTTTCCCGTCGACATGAGCAGGCAGGGCATCTTTGGCCATTCCATGGGGGGGCACGGCGCGATCACCCTCGCGCTGAAAAATCCCGATCGCTTTCATTCGGTCTCGGCCTTCGCACCGATCACGCAGCCTTCGACGGCGGGTTGGTCGCGGCCGGCCTTTGAAAAATATCTCGGCTCCGATGAGGCGGGCTGGCGGCGTTACGATAGTACTGCGCTGATCGCGGACGGCCACCGGGTCAAGGACCTCCTGGTTGACCAGGGCACGGCCGACGGCTTCCTGCAGGAGGGGTTGCGGCCGTGGCTGCTCGAAGTGGCCTGCGTCAGCGCAGGTATTCCGCTCGAGCTCCACATGCGGGATGGCTACGACCATTCCTACAATTTCGTCTCCACTTTCATGGCGCAGCACATCTCCTGGCACGCCCAGCGCCTGACCCCCTGACGTGGATCGCAGCCGTTCCCAGGCGCCGGGAACGGACTGGCCCGCCCCGTGTTGATGAACGTAACCGTTCCGCATGCGGGGGAAGCAATCATGCCATCGAGCCGCTCTGCGATCGCGGAACGCTCCTTCTTCACGCGCCTTTCCCAGAGCACGGCCCATTTGGCCGGCAAGCCCCAGACCTTCTTCCTGGCGCTAGCGATCATCATCGTCTGGGCAGCGTCGGGGCCCTTCTTCGGCTTCAATGACACCTGGCAACTCGTGATCAACACCTCGACCACGATTGTCACCTTCCTGATGGTCTTCATCATCCAGAACAGCCAGAACCGCGACACCGCAGCGATGCAGATCAAGCTCGACGAGCTTATTCTTCGGCTTGAGGGGGCTCGGGAGGAGCTGCTCGACCTTGAGGAACTCGACGAGGAGAAGCTCGAGGCGATGCGCGCGGAGTTCGAGAGGCTGGCGAGGAAGGCGAGGGAGAAAAACGGTGACTAGCTCCGGCTTGCCGGGAGAGCGAGGCATCGTCTATCGTCATGGCGTGATTTGTCCGCCATTCGTCTCGATCTGGTATTTCGCCAATTACTCAGAGCTTTAGCATAAGCCCATACCTCAAGTGGGAGATGCAAAATGTCCTCTGATACCGCCTTGCTCGTGATCGATGTCCAGGAATCCTTCCGGCAGCGTGCCTATTTTGAAGAGACCTATGTGTCGCCCTTCATCACGCGGCTTCAGGCGCTCGTCGACGGAGCCAAGGAAGCTGGCATCCCTGTCGTCCAGATTTTCCACGTCGACCCGACCGGTCCCTTCGCCGAGAGTTCCGGCTACGTGAAGACCCTCGCGCCGCTCACGCTCGAACCAGATGCCGTCTTTCGCAAGGGGCGGCACAGCGCGCTCGTTGGCAGTGGGCTTGATGTCTGGCTGACCGAGAATGGCATTCGCCGCGTGATCGTCTCCGGCATCCGCACCGAGCAGTGCTGCGAGACCACGACGCGCCACGCGTCGGACCTCGGCTATGAGGTCGATTATGTCGGCGAGGCGACCCTGACCTTCCCGATGACCGATGCCGCCGGCCGTCAGTGGAGCGCAGCCGAAATACGGGCGCGGACGGAGCTTGTTCTGGCCGATCGCTTTGCGCGCATCGCCACCGTCGAGGACGCTCTCACTCAGCGCAGCAAGAAGCTGGCAGCATGACGCGCGAGCAGCAGCCCGTCGAGGTGCCGGTCTATGTGCTCGTACCACCGCGCGTGCTGCTGCTCGATGTCGCCGGACCGATCGAGGTGCTGCGCCGGGCCAATCTGGAACAGGACGCCTTGCGCTTCACCGTGACCTATGCCGGGCCGCTGCCTGATGTCTGGAGTTCGATCGGCCTTGGCATGACAGCCATCGGTCCCTTACCAGCCTCCCTGCCAGACGGCTCGCTGCTTGTCCTGCCCGGCAGTGCCGATGCGCCTCTTGGCCATCAGGGCTCGAGCCGGGAGGAGGATGCGGTCCAGGAGGGGCAGATCGTCGAGTGGCTGCGGCGGGCGGTTCGTCCGGGCATCCGCTTCATCTCGATCTGCTCCGGAGCCCTGCTCGCGGGCCGCGCCGGGCTTCTCGACGGGTATGATTGCACCACGCATTATGACTGCCTCAGCGAACTCGCCGAGGCTGCGCCGGCGGCCCGAATCCTTGAGAACCGGCTCTATGTCGAGGATGGCGAGCGCCTGACCAGTGCCGGGATTACAGCCGGTATCGATCTGATGCTGCATGTCGTGGCGGGGATGGCGGGGCATGCCTGCGCGCTTGCAGTTGCACGCTATCTCGTCGTCTATCTCAGGCGTGCCGGCGCCGATCCGCAGCTTTCGCCCTGGCTCGAAGGCCGCAACCACATCCACCCTTCCGTGCACCGGGCACAGGATGCGGTGGCGGCCGACCCGGTGCGCGACTGGTCGGTGAGTACGCTTGCCGATGCCGCCGCAACGAGCCCGCGCAATCTCTCGCGCCTGTTCAACGAACATGCGGGCATGAGCGTCACCGAATATGTCAATCGGATGCGGGTTGCCGTTGCGCGAGAGTTGCTGACCGGTTCCCGCCTCGACATCGAGGCGGTCGCTGAACGCGCCGGCTTTGCTTCACCTCGGCAATTGCGGCGGGCCTGGGGGCGCTTCCATAGTCTGCCGCCGAGCCGGATGCGGCAGAGCGAGGCTAATGCTGCGGGCTGAACCGGAGGTCAGACCACCGATGTCAGGCCGCCATCGACCATCAGCAGATGGCCGTTGACATAGTCGGATGCTGCCGATGAGAGGAAGATCGCGGCGCCGACCAGTTCCTTAGTCTCGCCCCAGCGCCCGGCGGGCGTCCGGCTCTTGACCCAGCCTGAGAAAGTTTCGTCGGCGATCAGCGCCTTGTTGAGCTCGGTGACGATGTAGCCGGGGCCGATCGCGTTGGTCTGGATGTTATGTTTGCCGAGCTCGGCGGCGAGACCGCGTGTCATCATCTTCACGGCGCCTTTGGTGGCGGTGTAGGGCACGATGGTGGGCCGGCCGAGCTCACTCATCACCGAGCCGATATTGACGATCTTGCCCCGGCCGCGCGGCACCATCCGCTTCGTCACGGCCTGCGTGACATAGAAGACCGAATGGAGATTGGTATTGATCAGGTAATGCCAGTCCTCGGCGGGGAACTCGGTGAAGGGCGCCCGCTTCTGCGTGCCGGCATTGTTGATCAGGATGTCGATCGGCCCGACCTCGGCCTCGATCGTGGCAATGGCCGCCTCGACGGCCTGCTGCTCGGTGACGTCGAAGGCAGAGATCGAGACCTTGCGGCCGGAATTGGCGATCGCGGCGCGTGCGGTCTCGAGCTTGCCCTTGTCGCGGCCGTTGAGCACGACATGTGCCCCAGCTTCGCTCAGACCTTCGGCCATGGCGAGGCCGATGCCCTGGCCCGAACCGGTGATGAGTGCGATCTTGCCTTCAAGGCTGAACAGCGAAAGCGACATGGCGGATCCTCGATGGCGCAGGTATGGCCGAAGAAATTCGATTTGCGCGGGCCCGCATAGCTTGGGTAAGCATCTTTCAATCGATTAGACAATTGCAGATCGGCCGAATCCGGCAAGGCCTTCCCTGGGAGAACCGCCATGCGCGCAGTCGTCATCCACGCCGCGAAGGACCTGCGGGTCGAGGAAAGGCCCGTGCCGGAACTCGGACCGCTGGATGTGCGTGTGCGGATCGAGGCGGGCGGGATCTGCGGCTCGGACCTGCACTACTACCAGCATGGTGGCTTCGGTACGATCCGCGTGCGCGAGCCGATGATCCTCGGCCACGAGATCGCCGGGACGGTCGAGGCGGTCGGCGGCGAGGTCTCGCGGGTCAGGTCGGGGGACCGTGTCGCCGTCAATCCGAGCCGGGCTTGCGGGCGTTGCCGCTACTGCCAGGCAGGCCAGCAGCAACACTGCACCGACATGCTGTTCTATGGCAGCGCCATGCGCTTCCCCCATGTCCAGGGCGGGTTTCGCGATGTGCTCGTCGTCGAGGAGCGGCAGGCGGTGAAGCTGCCTGCGCATGTGC
This sequence comes from Allobosea sp. 05T433, assembly GCF_056396065.1. Lineage (NCBI taxonomy): Bacteria > Pseudomonadati > Pseudomonadota > Alphaproteobacteria > Hyphomicrobiales > Alloboseaceae > Allobosea > Allobosea sp. 05T433. The sequence continues at coordinate 212,028 of NZ_JBFTKS010000006.1, forward strand.
CGGCGGCGCAGGCCGCCTTCGCCGAGCCGCTTTCGGTTTGCCTCCATGCCGCCAAGCGCGCTGGCCCCCTCCTCGGCAAGCGGGTCCTGGTGACCGGCTCCGGGCCGATCGGCGTGCTCACCGTGGTCGCTGCCAGGGCGGCGGGAGCCTCCGAGATCGTCGCGACCGACGTTGTCGACGGTCCGCTGCCGACGGCATTGAAGATGGGCGCGACGGGCGCGATCAACGTCATGGTGGAGCCGGAGCGGCTCAAGGCGGAGTACGGCGCGGAGAAGGGAACCTTCGACGTGATGTTCGAGGCCTCGGGTAACCAGCATGCGCTGACGGGTGCGTTCGACGTGGTGCGGCCCGGCGGGGTCATTGTGCAGATCGGCGTCGGCGGCAATTTCACCCTGCCGATGAACGTGCTGGTCGCCAAGGAGTTCGATCTGCGGGGCTCATTCCGCTTCCATGAGGAGTTCGACTGGGCCGTGGCGATGATCGGCTCGGGCAGCGTCGATCTCTCTCCGCTGCTGACGGCGTCGATCCCGGTCGAGCGGGCCGTCGAGGCCTTCGAGCTGGCTGGCGACAAGTCGCGGGCGATGAAGGTGCAGCTCGCCTTCGCCTGATCAGCCGAGCCGCAGCGTCGGATGGCCCGTCTGGCCGTGCAGCGCGGGGTCGTAGACGACGAAGGTGTCGCGGCCGCCATGCTTGGCGGCATAGAGCGCGGCATCGGCATGGGCGGCCGCGCTCGACAGGGTTTCCAGCGGGCCGACGATGCAGGCGCCGATGCTCACGGTCGCGGTGATCGCCTGCGCCCCATTAAGCTCGATCGGGGCTGCCCTGATCTCGCTGACGATCTTGGCGGCAATCGCCGAAAGCGAGGCGAGCGAACTGTCGGCGATCAGCAGGATGAACTCGTCGCCGCCCCAGCGGGCGCAAATATCATAGTTGCGCAGCACGGCGGACATGCGGTGTACGACCTCGATGATCACCCGGTCACCGGCCTGGTGGCCATAGGTATCGTTGATCGTCTTGAAGTCATCGAGATCGACCAGGGCGAGCGCCGTCGGGCGCCCGGTGCGAAGGGCCCGGTTCTGCTCCTGGGCAAAGGCCCCTTCAAAGCCACGTCGATTCAGCACCGAGGTAAGCGGGTCGTGATGGGCGAGATGCTCGAGCGTCTCGGTGCGCTCCCGTACCATTGCCTCGAGTCGGTCGGTATTGTCGCTAACCGCGCGTGCCATCTCCTCGAGGGCGCGCGACAGGCGGCCGATCTCATCATGGCCGGCGTCAGTGTCGGAAGGTGTGAACGAGCCGGCGCGGACGCGCATCACGGAGGCTTCCATCCGCGCCAGCCTGTCGAGAACGCTGCGTTTGAACAGCAAGGTCATCAGTGTGGCGGCAGTCATCAGGATGGTGGCCAGCAGCAATGCGATCGGAAGAAACAGCCTTCGATCGATGATCTGGTCGACATCCATCAGGCTGATGTTGAACCAGCCCAGGCGGTCGAGATAGCCCACTCCGACGAGCGTTTCGCGGCCGCTGACGGTCATGAAGCGTGAGCGGACGGGGGCTTCACCCCGCGCGACCTCAGCCATCATGCCGGTCAGCGCCGCACGGTCGGCTTCTTCGTCGACAAGGGCAAAGATCGTCTTCTTGGCCTTGAGGTCCTTTGTCAGACTATGAAAGTCGACAAGGCGCGGATCGCGATGCGCCTGCACCGCGCCGTTGCGGTCGACGAAGATGCTCTGCACGCCGACCTGCGGGATATCGACGACTTCGCGAATGAACTGGCTGAGATCGACGCCGGTCCCGATGATGCCGAGCTGCTTGTCACCCTTGCTGATGATGCAGTTGATCCAGACCTTGGTGACTTTGAGATTGTCGTCGTGGTCGACATTGAGGTGGCAGCCGGAGCCGAGCGCCGCCGTCTTGTAGTACCAGCCGTCGCGCGGGTTCTCGCGTGAGAGGGTGTAGCGCCTGCGGGCGGTCTCGTAAGTGTTCTGCTTGTCGTTGAAGTAGTAGTTTCCGGAGCCGTCGAGCACGACGAAATAGCTGCGATCCTTGAACGAGAGCCGGTAATGCTCAAGTTCAGCGAGCCCGCGCTCGGATTTCTCGGGATCGTTCTCATCTGCCGCCCAGGCAAGAATGGCTGGGGAGCGCGCCACCGTTTCGGCCAGCGAGACCTCCCGCATCAGGGATTCCAGCCCGCGATAGCGATCGAACAGGATCTGCTTCTCGGCGAAGAGCGTCCCGAGTTTCTCGACCGTCGCGTTGACGATCCAGAGAAGAGCTGCGGTCGAGGGGATGGCGACCGCAAGCAGGGCGGCCAGGGTCAAGACGAGAACCCGGCCCCTCAACTCCGAGGTGAAGGCCGGCCGCGCGATATTCGCCCTCATCCCGAGCAGTGCCCCGACAGCGTCCGCCGAACCTAACTGGATGTCGTGATTCGACGCGTTTGATTCGGCCTGTTTCTGTCACGATGCTTGCACGGGTGAAGCTAGAAATCACCCGTGCCAGTGTCCAATCCAGCCGCAAAAGCTTAGAAGAGGCCTTCGATCTGTCCTTCCGCATCGATATGGATGCGTTCTGCGGCGGGCTCCCGGGGCAGACCGGGCATGGTCATGATGTCCCCGCAGATCGCGACGACGAATCCGGCCCCGGCCGAGAGGCGAAGTTCACGGACCGGAACGATGTGGCCCGAGGGAGCGCCGCGCAACGTGGGATCGGCCGAGAAGGAGTATTGGGTCTTGGCCACGCAGACGGGAAGGTGTCCATGCCCGGCAGCTTCGAGTTCCGCGAAGCGCGCGCCCACCTTGGCGTCGTGGGAGATGCCAGCCGCGCCATAGATCTCTTCGGCAATGGTCTGCAGCTTGTCGCGCAACGGCATGGCATCTGGATAGAGCGGCGCGAAATCCGCCTCGTCATCGTCGGCCAGTGCGGCGACCTTGCGCGCCAGCTCCTCTGCGCCCGCGCCGCCTTCGGCCCAGTGCCGGCAGATCACGGCTTCGACGCCAAGATGGTTGCGGCAATAATGGCGGATCAGCTCATGCTCGGCATGGGTGTCGCTGTCGAAATTGTTGATCGCGACGATCGGCGGAACGCCGAATTTCCGGATGTTGACGACATGGCGCGTCAGATTGGAGAGCCCGGCTTCGAGCGCCTTCAGGTTCTCCTGGCCGAGCGCATCCTTGGCTGCGCCGCCATGCATCTTCAGCGCGCGGACGGTCGCGACCACGACAGCCGCGGCCGGCTTGAGGCCGGCCTTGCGGCATTTGATGTCGAAGAACTTTTCCGCGCCGAGATCGGCTCCGAAGCCGGCTTCGGTCACGACATAATCGGCGAGCTTCAGTGCGGCGCGCGTGGCGATCACCGAGTTGCAGCCATGGGCGATATTGGCGAAGGGGCCGCCATGGACGAAGGCGGGCGTTCCTTCCAGGCTCTGCACGAGGTTCGGCATGAGCGCATCCTTGAGGAGGACGCTCATCGCGCCGGTCGCCTTCAGCTCGGCGGCAGTGATCGCGCGCTTGTCGCGGCTGCGGCCGACCACGATGCGGCCGAGCCGGTCCTCGAGATCGGCATGGTCGCGAGCGAGGCAGAAGATCGCCATGACTTCCGAGGCGACAGTGATGTCGAAGCCGTCCTCGCGTGGATAGCCGTTGCCATTGCCGCCCAGCGACGACACGATCTGCCGCAAGGCGCGATCATTCATGTCCATGACGCGGCGCAGCGCAACATTGCGGGCATCGAAGTCGAGCGCATTGCCCCAATAGATATGATTGTCGACCAGCGCAGCGAGCAGGTTGTGGGCGCTGGTGATGGCGTGGAAGTCGCCGGTGAAATGCAGATTGATCTGTTCCATCGGCACGACCTGCGCATAGCCGCCGCCGGCGGCCCCGCCCTTCATGCCAAAGCAGGGACCGAGCGACGGTTCGCGCAGCGCGATCATGGTACGCTTGCCGAGGCGAGACAGGCCGTCGCCGAGGCCAACCGTCGTGGTGGTCTTGCCCTCGCCGGCGGGCGTCGGGCTGATCGCCGTGACGAGGATCAGCTTTCCATTTGGACGCTGCTCGAAATCCGGGATCGCGGCGCCATCGATCTTTGCGATGTACTTGCCGTAGGGATGAAGGGCCTCTTCGGGAATCCCGACCCTTTCGGCGATGCTGGCGATGGGCGTGAGTTCGGTTGCGCGGGCAATTTCGATATCGGTCGGCATACGGTTTCCTTCGCCGCGTCGCGACCCAGACCGGAGCACGCGGAATCGGCGGTCACAGTGCCGTGAAACGGGCCATTCTGCCACTGCTTTCCCGGAACGCTGCGTCCATATTTTGGCACGGCTCCGGTCTTCACCCCAAGGGGAGGGGCACCAAACTGGGATCCGGGATGGGAGTGCGCGATGCCGCAAATTGGGTTCAACCGCCGTGATCTCGTCGCTTCCGCGCTCGCTGCGGCCGGGCTCGCGGCGCTGTCTCGTCCCGAACCTGCCCGGGCCCAAGGAGCGGAACTTCCGATGACGCCTGCCTGTGAGGGTAGGGCGGCGGTTACCAGGCGCCAGACCGAGGGGCCGTATTTCACGGCGTCCTCCCCGCTCAAGCGGGATCTGCGCGGAGATGGGCCAGGCGAGATGCTGGTGCTGTCCGGTTTCGTGCTGACGCCGCAATGCCGCCCGGTCGGCGGAGCCCTGGTCGATCTCTGGCATGCCAATGCGAGCGGCGACTATGACAATGCGGGCTTTCTCTTCCGAGGCCACCAGTTCACCGACGCGCAGGGCCGGTACCAGTTCATCACCCGCATGCCCGGCCTCTATCCCGGCCGGACACGACATTTTCATGTGAAGGTTCGGGCGGGACAGGGGCCGGTCCTGACGACCCAGCTCTATTTCCCGAGCGAGCCCGGCAATGCGCGCGACGGTATCTTCGATCGCGCGCTGCTGATGGATATCCGCGCTGCCGAAGGTGGGCGTCTCGGCCGGTTCGATTTCGTGATCGCGGCCTGAGCGAACCGGCGTGAGCCGGCCCGCTCGGGCTTTGGCTCACGCGACGAGATGGGCGTTCTGCGGGAACAGGAACTTGCGCGCTTCCTCGTCGAATTCCGTCTTGAAGGCGAACTGATCCTTCAATGCCACCGCGCGCTGAGCGGCGGGGCGAGCGGAAATCTCATCGAGATGGCGCTTGACGTTGGTCAGCTTGCCGAAGGCCTCTTCACCGAGCGCGAAGGCCGCGCGCGTCGACCAGCCCCAGACCGACATGTCGATCAGCGTGTAGCTGTCTCCCAGCATGTAACGATGCTTGCCGAGCTGGTCGTTGATGATGCCCCAATGTCGTTCGGCCTCGCGCGAGTAGCGGTTGATTGCGTAGGGGATCTTCTCAGGCGCAAAACGGGTGAAATGCACGGCCTGTCCACAATAGGGGCCGATGCCGGTGGCGACGAACATCAACCAGGAGAGCATCTGGCCTCGTGCCGCCGGTGTGCTCTCGGGGAGGAACTTGCCGGTCTTCTCCGCGAGATAAAGCAGGATCGCGTTGCTATCGAAGATCGTGACGTCGCCATCAGTCAGGGCTGGCGTCTTGGCATTGGGATTGATCGCCAGGAACTCGGGCTTGAACTGGTCGCCACGCCGGGTATCGACCGGCACCATCTCGTAGGGCAGCCCGGCTTCCTCAAGGAAGAGCGCGATCTTCGCGGGGTTCGGCGACGGATGATAGTAGAACTTGATCATCGATTGGGTCTCCTGGCGCAGGGTGATCGAGCGGGTCTTACCGCTGTTTCGTCGCGTAAGCTGCAAGATCCGTCAGCCTGGCGATAGTAAGGTCGGCGCCCGCCCCGAGCCGTTCCGGTTGCATGCGCAGAGCCTTGAACAGTGCCGTGGGGCCGATCCCGCCGGGGGCCGCCAGCTCGGCGCGCAAGGCCGATGCGGGAATGCGCTCGATGCGCGCGACGGTGAAGCCGTAGGCTTTGGCGCCGGCGATATCGAAACCGTTGGAGGAAACGAAGAGGATCTCCTCGCGAGCAAGGCCCAGTCGCTTCTCTACCAGCTCATAGCCGCGGGGGTCCGGCTTGTAGACGCCGATCTCGTCGACGCTGATCACGGTTTCCAGCAACTTGTCGATTCCGGCCTGGGCGACGAGGCGCTTCAACATGGCCGGGCTGCCATTCGAGAAAATGGCGAGGCGGAAGCCCGCAAGCTCCTCGAGTGCCTGCCTTGCCTCCGGGTAGAGCGCGAGCGCGTCATAGGCTGCCGCAATTCTGGCGATCAGATCGGGCGTCGCCACCAGCCCGAGTGTCGCCAACGTGAAGTCGAGCGAGTCGCGCGTGACCGTCCAGAAATCCTCATAGCGGCCCATCAGCGCCCTGAGCCAGGTGTACTCGAGCTGCTTCAGCCGCCAGATCTGGGTGATCGTTTCGCCATGGCCGGGAAACGCCTCGTCAGTGACGCCGGCAACGGATTGGACGTCGAACAAGGTGCCATAGGCGTCGAAAACGAGGGCTTTGAGCGCCATGGGCGGTTCCCTTGCCGCGGGATCGGGGATCGGTGCTTCTTCTTAGCACTCGCGTTGGCGGCGCGGTGCGTGATATCCGCACAAGCAGTTTTTCCTTGATGCCCACAGGTTGCCGCATGTCGAACCGCCCCGTGATGCTGATGGTCCTCGATGGCTGGGGCTGGCGCGAGGATGAAACCAGTAATGCGGTGAAGCTGGCGAACACGCCGAATTTCGATCGCTATTGGGCCAGTGCGCCGCGCGCTTTCCTGAAGACTTCGGGGCTCGATGTCGGCTTGCCGGAAGGCCAGATGGGTAATTCCGAGGTCGGCCATCTCAATCTCGGCGCCGGGCGCGTCGTCATGCAGGACCTGCCGCGGATCAACCAGGCGATCCAGGACAAGTCGATCGCGCAGGCGCTGGACGCGACCGGGCTTGTCGCGAAACTCAGGGATACAGGGGGCACCTGCCACCTGCTAGGCCTCGTCTCGCCCGGGGGGGTGCACGCCCATCAGGATCACGCCGTGGCGCTGGCCCGGATTCTGACCGGGCAGGGTATCCCGGTCTGCATCCATGTCTTCACGGATGGACGAGACACCCCACCGCAATCGGCGGCAGAGTATGTACGCGATTTCGCCGCGGCCCTGCCGAAGGAGGCTGTGATCGGCAGCCTGTCGGGCCGTTATTTCGCGATGGATCGCGACAATCGCTGGGAGCGCGTCGAGCAGGCCTGGCGCGCCATGGTGCTGGGCGAGGGCAAGGCCTTCGCGACGGCCGGGGAGGCGGTCGCCGGCGCCTATGCGGAGGGCGTCAATGACGAGTTCATCGTTCCAACCGTGATCGCTGGATATGCCGGCATGCGGGACGGCGACGGGTTGCTCAGCTTCAATTTTCGCTCGGACCGGATTCGCGAGATTCTGGCCGCGGTACTCGACCCGGATTTCACGGGCTTTACTCGGGCTCGCGTGCCGAAGCTTTCCAGGGCGGTCAGCATGACCTCCTACAGCGCCGAACTCGACAAGATCATGCCGGCGCTGTTTCCGCCGCAGACGCTCTCGAACGGTCTCGGAGAGACCGTCGCCAAGGCAGGGCGGATGCAGGTCCGCATGGCAGAGACCGAGAAATATCCGCATGTGACCTATTTCTTCAATGGTGGCGAAGAGCGCCTCTATCCCGGCGAGGACCGGGTGATGGTGCCGTCTCCCAAGGTCGCGACCTACGATCTGCAGCCCGAAATGTCGGCGCCGGAGCTGACGGACCGCGCCGTCGCGGMGATCACTTCGGGGCGATATGATCTTGTCGTGCTGAACTTTGCCAATCCCGACATGGTTGGGCATACCGGAGTGCTTTCGGCGGCGATCAAGGCGGTCGAAACCGTCGATGCGGGCCTGGGCCGGATTGCCAAGGCAATCGAGCAGATGGGGGGTGCCCTGCTCGTCACGGCCGATCACGGCAACAGCGAGCTGATGGTCGATCCGGTGACCGGCAAGCCGCATACCGCCCACACGACGTTTCCGGTGCCCGTGATGCTGATCGGTGGCGATGCGAAGGCGTTGGCCGATGGCAGGCTCGCTGATGTCGCGCCGACGCTGCTGGCATTGATGGGGCTAAAACAGCCGGACGAGATGACCGGCCGCTCGCTGCTGCGCTGACCAATGCAGGCTGATCAGAAGCTGTAGGCGGCTTTCACCTTGACGGGATGCTGGCTGAAATTGGTGAGGTCCAGATTACGGGGTTCACCCTTGGCCTTGCCGGCGACCTGCATGTTGTAGGCGGCCGAGAGCGCGAGCTGTTTCGTCGCCTGCCAGTAGATGCCGGGGCCGGCGAATGTGGCGTAGCCCGCTTCGTTGCCGAAGCCGAGATCGTTGTAGCGCCGCAGATGGCGGACCTCGCCGCTGACATAGAGGCCGTCGACGACCTGCCAGGCCAGTGATCCTGAGGCCGTAAAGGTCGAGGAGCGCCCATAGGGGTCGGGGCCGGTCCAGGTCATGTCCTGGGAGAGATTGAGCGCGGCATAGAGCTTGCCTGGCACCAGCGCCGTGTCGGCGAAGAGACGGATGCCGGTATTGAAAGTGGTGAAGCGGCCGGCGCCGTCGGGATCAGTGCGATTGACGCTCGGATCGAGCACCACCGTCAGGCCGATGCCGTGCAAGTCACGGCCGAGCAGGCGGTATTTCATCTCGACGCCGGCACCATTATTGCTTGAATTAGCACTGATCCCCCCGGCCGAAGCATTGGTGTAGCCACCGAGCAGATAGGGGCCGATCTCGAAGCAGGAGAAGAGCCCATAGGAGCCCTGGAGCTGCGCGCCGTGGGCGTTCGACCGGCCACTGCGCGCGCCGAAGGCGCCGCCATAGGTCAGGCTCGGCCCGAACGAACCGAGCTCCGCCACGTCCGAACCGGTTGTGAAGCCGAAAGCGTCGGTCGGGATGCCTTCGCTCTCGGCGCAGGCTGAGAGCGTCGGCTGGGCGGCAGGCACGCTCTTGCGGGTAGGCAGGTCGGTTGCCAAGGCGTTGGCGGAAAGAGCGCTCAGGGCAAGGGCAGCGGCGGCAATCTTCGGCAGCATCGGTCAGTCCTCGGGTATCGATGCCCCAAGATCGATCAGATGCAAATGATTTGCAAGAGCGTTAACTGGCCGCCAGAATCGTTGCGGGGAGAATCCTCGCGAAATTGGTCGGGAATGGCGAGACCGCGCCGGCTTCCCAAAATATAATAAAGTTACATCTTTGCAGCGACACTGCTATCGCACCGCAACCGAAGCGAGGCGGGCCGCAACGAGCGGCGCAATGCCGGCGAGTTCGGCGGCAGGCTTCCAGGCTGCGGCGTGAACTTCCTCGAGCTGCGCGACGAGCGGCACCGCGGGATCGGCGACGAAGAGATATTGCAGATCGTGATGGATATGGTCCGGCTCTCCGCGCGAGGGTTTTCCGGGGACGTCATGGCTGTCGATGACGAAGGGCAGATCGTCGCCGCGATGCCAGGGATGCAGGGCAAGCCTGCTGACGCCGGTCTCTTCGATGGCCTCGCGCGCAGCGGAAAGGTTGAATGCTTCGGCCTCTTCGTAATGGCCGCCAGGCTGCAGCCAGCGACCGATGACGACATGGTCGATCAGCAGTACCTGGGCGTGATCCGGCGACAGGACGATCGCACTGGTCGTGACATGGCCCGGAAAGGTGTCGCGCTCGTCGAGCGCATGGCCTGCGGCAATCTGCCAGCGCAACAGCGACAGATGCTCACGCCGCGAGGCGACCTCGGCGCGATAGCGCGTCACTACGCCCTCAAGGCGAGACCGGAAGGAAATAGTCATGGCAGTTGCAGCTCGTATTCCTGGAATCGACCATTCTTGATGCCGTCATAACCGATCAGGAAGCGCAGGCGACCAGGCCTTTCCTCGAGAATGGTCACGACCTCCGCCTTGGCATCCTTGGGCGGTGCAAGTGTGCCGAGATCCCTCGGTGACTGGGGCGCGGCAGGGTCAAGCAGCAGCAGGCCATAGGGAACGTCCTGTTCCTGCGCAGGGCCGACCAGGACCAGCAGGCGTCCGTCCCGCAGTGCAGCAAGGTCGCGCACGCCGCGATTCGGGCCAGCCGGGAAAGCGATCACAGTCGGAGTGCCCTGGGCGGGTTCATTGCCGGGCGCGAAGAGCTCGTCCGGATTTGTTTCTAGCAGGAAGGCGCGACCGTTCTGCGACGGCGCCCGCAGCCCGATCCAGAGCCTGTCATGAGCGGTCGCTATGCCTTCGATGTTTAGGCCGTTGCCATCCGTCAGGGGCTTGCCGAAAGAGGGCGCAACCTCGCCGGCACGACGCAACAGATCACTCAGGCGGTAGGTCAGTTCAACCTGGCCGATGGGGGTGCCGGCCGTATCGACCTTGACCCGCGCGAGCTGGAACGACGAGAGGCGAAACTCGCTGCTGCTGCGCGAGCAGCCATGCGAACCGGCGATGTAGAAATAGGGCGCGGCGTAGGCGACCGCCTCGCCGTCGAACTCGCCATAACCGCCGATCGTCGGACAAGGAGACGCGGGGATCGCGCCGAGCGCGGTCGGGGAGGGGCTGTCCCCGATCAGCTCGACCACGCCGGCAGGCTTGATGCGCCCCTTGGTCAGGATAGCGAACTGGGCCGAGCGGTTCTCGTCATTCGCCAGGAGGCAGCGCCGCTCCTCGCCATTCGCCGGCAGGCAGGCCAGGCCGCTGACATCCTTGGCTGCCTTGTCGGGCTTCTTGCCAGCAAAATCCTCGGTCGCTTCGACATTGCGGACGGGCTTCAGCGTCTTGGCTGACGCCGGTAGCGCGAGCAGCAGCGCTGTGGCGAGAGCAGTCGACGTCAAGGCAAGGCGAGGCATGGCAGGGTTTCCGGTTGCCGCGGGATTGAGCGCGTCGCGCCCGGTGCTGTCAAAGCATTAGTCCGCATCATGCACATTCGGGGCCGGTCAGGCTCGCCCTTGTGTGCGATTGACGTGCTTCTCGCACTCTCACCGCGCTCGTCGCGGCAGACAGCCGGAATCCAGTCGAGCCCTGCCCCGGCGACGGAGGGCGGAGCCCTTGCCGTTCGGAATGCGAGGACTATCTAGCGCGGGTTCACCGAGACCCTTTCTATGCTGCCCCTCGATTTCCGTGTTCCCGGCGTCTTGAATTCAAAAGAGATGCTTATCGCAGAGGCCATCCACGCCCGAGCATGGGAAACTGTAAGAAGCGACCCAGATCTTGCCGGAGATGAGGCCGAAGCTGCGAAGGCGAGGCTTGGAGGGATCGTGGCTCGTTTGATGTCAGATCCTTCCAGATCGGTCGGCGACCTCGCCGCTGCAGCAGTCCGGGCCTTCAACGAAAGCCCCCGCACGCCCTGAGCGGAGAGGGGGATTGCGCGCCACCACCCATGGCGCGCAGTCAGTTCTCATGCGTCTCAGGCCGCGAGTACGCCGTCTGCGTTGCGCAGGACATCGGCGAGCGGAACGAGACCCTTCATCGCGCCACTGCCTGCCGCCTGTTTGCCGTCCTCGATGGCTACCGCGAAGCGAAACGCGGGATCGGCTTCGATGCGCTTGCGCAGCGCCAGGATGCGGGGATAGTCGCGTGGGTCGACGGCCTTGTGGAAGTCCACCCAGCGCGCAACGCCGGCAAACACCGCATCGGCCAGCGTCGGTCTGTCGCCGAGCAGGTAGTCGCTGGCGCCGATCATCGCCTCGAGTTGTTCATGGCGCTCGGCGACAAAGCTGCGGCCGAACTTGCGCAGCGTTTCGCGATACTCCTCCGGTACACCTTCCGCTTCCAGCGCCACCCACATCGGGACGAACGCACCGGTGAAGCCGGTATTGAGGAAGGCGACGTATTGATGCAGCCGGTCGGCCTCCGGCGTGCCGGGTTCGAAGCTGATGCGGCGGTCAAGGTCGCGCGCCTCCAGCCACAGGGCGATCGCCATCGTCTCGGTGAGGACACGGCCTTCGCCGGTGATCAGCACGGGCGTCTCCACGCGGCCGTTCAGGCGCTTGTAGGCGTCGGTGCGCATTTCTCCCAGCATATCCACCCTGGTGAGGCGATAGGGCTGGCCGAGCCATTCGAAGGCGGTCACCAGCCCTGCGGAACTGCCGAGCGGAAAGCCGGAGGTGAGGATCGGTTCAGATATCGGGTTCATGTCGTTTCTCCAACGTCGATGCGCTGGATATGCGGATGTGGACGCCCGACCTGTAGATTGGCAATGGTGGACTCAGCGTCTACTCTCATAGACTTTGAGCGAGCGGCTCGCCTGCGCTGGGTTCATCGTCTGGAGAGCTGGCCTTCAAGGACCGCAGGGGCGCCGGCGTCTCGTTGTTGCGATCGCGTTCGCCAGTTCCTTCGTGCGAGCGGCAGCAGCCGTTCTCGAAATCCCGGCTCGTCCTTTGATCTCCCGTGGACGGAATGCCACTGCCTGATCCTGCGCCTCTTTCTGCTTCAGCGAAAGCAATTGCTGGTGATTGCCAGCCTAGGGTCTCCGGGAGTCGCTCCCAGGAAGGCCCTCCCATGCTGTCTGCCACACTCGATCCCGTTCAAGCCCCGCGCACATGTCAGATGACGCCTCGCTCTTCGGAGTCCCTGGGATGAGGCCGCTCAATGCGTTCGAAGGGTTCGGAATCGAGATTGAATACGCGATCGTCGGAACCGCCGATCTGGAATGCCGCTCCATTGCAGATATCGTCCTGGCGCATGCCGCCGGCACGGGCGCCGTAGCTATGGAGCGAGGCTTGATCGGCTGGTCCAACGAGTTCGTGCTTCATGTCCTGGAAGCGAAGAATCTCGCTCCGGCGGCCAGATTGGAAGACCTCGCCCAGCCCCTGCAACGCGAGGTCATCGCATTGAACAAGACCCTTCTGGGCCACGGAGCGCGCCTGATGCCGACGGCAATGCATCCGTGGCTGGATCCCCGATATGATGCTCAGCCGTGGCCGATTGATCCCCACGGAATCTACCGCACCTATCAGCGCATCTTCGAAACCAGATCGCATGGGTGGACCAATCTGCAGAGCGTCCATCTCAATCTCCCCTTTGCCGACGACGATCAATTTGCGCGGCTCCACGAAGCGATCCGTCGCGTCCTGCCGATCATTCCAGCATTGGCTGCAAGCTCGCCCATTGCCGACGGCCAGCGCACCGCCTACCGCGATTTCCGCATGAGGGCCTACGGAGCCAATGCGAAGGCCTATCCCCTGATCAACGGCCTGATCATTCCCGACACCGTCTCCAGTCAACGCGCGTACGAAGACACGATTCTCGAGCCGATCTATGCCGTCATGGCGTCTGCAGATCCCGGCGGAATCCTCAGGCACCCCTGGCTCAATGCCAGGGGCTGCATCCCCCGCTTCGACCGAAACACAATCGAAATTCGGGTCATCGATACCCAGGAGTGCCCCGAAGCCGATCTCGCAGTTGCCGCGGCTGTCGTTGGAGCAGTCCATCGCCTCTACGGCGATCTCCAGCGCCTCAGCGGCGACATGGCCACCGAGGAGCTGGCCCGGATATTCGACAGCTGCGTGATATCCGCCGAGGACGCCATGATCGATGATGGGGCCTATCTCAGGCTGTTCGACTATTCCGGTCAGTCCTGTCGCGCCGGCGATCTCTGGCGGCACATTCTGGAGAACATGGATGACAGCTCGGGCATTGATCCAGCGCGCTGGACACCAATCTGGGCAACCATCCTGAAGCATGGCAGCCTTGCCCGCCGGATCGAGGATGCAGTGGGTGCCAGCCCGTCACGTGAGCGATTGGCCGCGGTCTATCGCGATCTCTGCGACTGTCTCCAGCAAGGCACCATGTTCGCGCCCGACAGGGACAGCTGAGACGCATACAGGCGACCGAAGCGCCCCAACGGGCTCAATGCGAGTCCTTGTCCAAGGGCCTTCTTGGGCGGGGCAGGGGGGCGAGGCGATCGCTTGCCAGCCCAACTGGCCTGGTTCGCCGGCTTTGGCGTCGGTGATCAGTGCATCAGCCGTCCGCCGGCGATGTCGAGGGTTACGCCGGTCAACCAGCCCGAACTCTCCGAAGCGAGGAACAGCGTGGCCGCCGCCACGTCTGCCGGCGAGCCGAGCCGCCGGACCGGATGAGCGAGGACCACCTGCGCCCTGACGGCGGGAGGCATGTGTGTTGCGGTCCGGTCGGTCAATACGGCCGATGGTGAAATGCAGTTCACGCGCACGCTGGATGGCCCGAGGTCGTGTGCGGCTTGCTGTGTGAGCATGATGACGCCGGCCTTGGCGACCCCATAGCCGAGCGGCGCCTGCGAAGGCGCGCGGCCGGCTGTCGAGGCCATGGTGATGACGGCGCCGCCGCGGCCCTGCTTGAGGCTTGGCAGGAAGGTTTTGAGCGTCAAGAACGTGGCGGTCAGATTGTGATCAAGGCTGGAGTGCCAGTCCGCCTCAGTCACATCCTCCAGCGCAACGGGCCTGCTGGTCCCACCTCCGGCGAAGGCGGCGAGAATGTCGAGCTTGCCGCGCCGTGCAACGAACGCGGCACGGGCGGTCTCCAACTCGTCGTGCCGGGTGCAGTCGATCCGGACGGCGGCATGCCCGTCGGAGATCGCCTCCAGGGAGCGCAGCACCGTGTCGAGCCGGGGTTGGTCGCGGCCGGCAACCGTTACGGAAACCCCGTTATGCGCCAGCCAACGCGCGGTTTCGGCGCCGATCCCGCCGGAGCCGCCAGTGACCAGCGCCGTTTTGCCGGCGAGGTCGGGGAAAGTCGGGATGTGTGACACGGTCGACGGTTGCTCAGACATAGCGTGCGACCGTCATGCAGATCACGGTTACGAGCAGCAGCCCGGCTGAGATCCGGTAGAGGAGACCCAGCCAGGGCGCAGCTTGGCCGGTCCTGCGCAAGCCGCGCAGCACCCCGAGCGCCTGGATCACCAACGCCGCCACCGCGGTGCCGGCGCCGAGCGCAAGCAGCATTTCTGCGTTTCCGACGTTCCCGGCATGGATGAAACTCCACAGGAGCGCGCCAGAGATCATCGCGACGACGGCGGCACCGAACTGCGGGCGGAAGAGGCGGGCGACGTCGTTTGCACCAGTACGGGCCAGCACGAATGTCGTGCCGGCCCAGAACACCGAGGAGAGAACGTGCATGGCGATGATACTGATCAGGAAGGGTTCCATAGGCTAGGCTCCGAAACAGCGCCCGTTTGAATGGGCAAAATTGGATATACAATCTGTATAGTCATGAGGCACGAGAGAACGTCAAGGCCCTATTCGAGTGCCAAACGAGAGGCCAAAACCGCAGAAACGCGCGGCCGGCTCCTCGCTGCGGCAGCGGCATTGCTTCGGGAGCCGGCTGGAAGGACGCTCTCGCTAGAGGCCGTGGCGGCCGCGGCGGGCGTGACTCGACTGACCGTCTACAATCAGTTCGGCTCGCGACGTGGGCTGCTGGAGGCGACCTTCGACGCCCTGGCGGCTGCCGGCGGGATCGCTGATCTTGCAGACGCAATGGCCATTTCTGACCCGAAGGAGGCCTTGGCGGCGCTGGTCACGGTGTTCTGCGGCTTCTGGAGTTCCGATGACGGACTGGTTGGGCTGTTCGCGACAGCGGCCGGCGACACCGAACTGACGGAGAGCCTGGCAGAACGCAATGAGCGCCGTCGGCTGGCGCTGGCCGCGCTCGTGCGCCGCCAGGGTGGGCGCGACGAGCAACTGCAGCGCGATGCCGTCGACCTGCTCTTCGCGCTGACCAGCTTTGCCGTGTTCCACATGCTGCGGTCCGGCGGGCGCGAACCAGATGCCATATGCGCACTGCTTCAACCGCTTTGCGACCAGGCTCTGCGGGGCAATGATGGCGCGCTGAACCTGTCGCCGCGGGGGCCCGGTGTCTCAGCCGGATTGTGACAGGGCGGCTGCTGCTGCCATCGGGACGTCAGTAATCGGGCAGGAGATCAGCCTGCGGGCGGCGCCCTCGGTTGTTCCCTGTTTCAGCCGGCACCCCACCCATATCATCGGGCGAATTCTGCATCCCGCAGACCCGGCGGACGCATTCGCGCAGCCAGCGGTGCGCAGGATCGGCATCCAGCCTGGGATGCCAGAGCAGGGACACGGAGATCTCAGGCACAAAAACCGGCAGCGGAAAGGTGACCATGCCGTCGCGCAGGGTCCGAGTGTGTCGTTCGGGCACAATGGCGACGAGATCGGATCCACGCGCGAGCGAGAGCGCAGGCGAGAAGCCGGTGACGATCGTGGCGATGTCTCGCCGCAGTCCGATCGCCTCCAGCGCGTCGTCGATCGGTCCCTTGTCGAGACCGCGCCGCGAGACGAGGATCTGCCGGCCAGCAGCAAAGCGATCGGCGGTGATCTCGCCTGTGGCCAATGGATGTCCCCGCCGCACGACCCCGACGAAGTGATCCGAGAACAGCGCCCGCGTCCTGATTTCCGGACTCTGCGCCGCCCCGATGACACCGGTTTCGAGATCGACACTGCCTTCTCGAAGCAGCGTACTATCCTTGTCCAGCTTCTGGACGAAGCGGAGCCGTATGCCGGGCGCTTCCGCCTGGATGTGCGCGATGAGTTCAGGCCCAAAGGCCTCGACGAAGCCGTCGCTCGCCCGAACCGAGAAGGTCCTGACAAGCCGTTGCAGATCGAGCGCCTCGGCCGGCCGCAGGATCGCCTCCGCTTCCTGAACGAGCGGACCGACGCGCTCCCGCAATTCCACTGCACGCGGCGTTGGTACAAGGCCGCGCCCCGCCCTTACCAACAGCGGGTCGCCGATCGTCTCGCGCAGCCGCGCCAGGGCTCGGCTCATCGCGGACGGGCTTAGCCGCAGGCGCCGGGCAGCGCGGGCCACGCTGCCTTCGGTGAGAAGGACATCGAGGGTGATGAGCAAGTTGAGGTCGGCTCTCGTCATGCTGGCAAGACTAGCACGGCTCGCCAGCATGACATGGCGTCAAATGCACTGAATCAGTGCAAATGCTGCGTCTTCCGCCAGGTGTCATATGTGGCTACCTGCTTCGAACCGTGCTTCGGAGCCCCCCACGATGATGAAGGCTATGCTTGACCCGCCGTTCCCCACCGAAGCCACGACGGCCCAGCGTGGCGCGCCTCGTTTGGCTCTCGCCAGCCTGTCCCTCTGCATGTTGCTGTCCTCGCTTGGCACCAGCATTGCCAATGTCGACCTGCCGGCGCTGGTGCAGGCCTTCGCAGCCTCCTTCCAGCAGGTGCAGTGGGTGGTCCTCGCCTATTTGCTTGTCATCACCACGTTGAGCGTCGGGGTCGGACGACTTGGCGATCTCGTCGGACGCCGCTCGCTTCTGCTGGCCGGCATAGCCCTCTTCACAGCGGGCTCGGCGGGGTGCGGCCTTGCTTCCGGCCTCGCCGGCTTGATCGCCGCGCGGGCGGTGCAGGGGGCGGGCGCCGCAGTCATGATGACGCTGAGCCTGGCCCTTGTCGGCGATGCCCTGCCGAGGGACCGGACCGGCAGTGCCATGGGGTTGCTCGGCACCATGTCGGCGGTCGGCACGGCACTCGGCCCCTCGCTCGGTGGTGCTGTCATCGACGGCTTCGGATGGCGGGCGATATTCCTTGTCACTGTCCCGTTCGGCGTCGTTGCCTTCATGATCGCCTTGCGGAGCCTTCCGGTCGATCGCCTCGAACAGAGGGGAGACAAGCCGCGCTTCGATATGCTCGGCACGCTGCTGCTGGCCGCTGCGCTGGTCGCCTATGCGCTCGCCATGACCTGGAACCGCGGTGCATTCGGCTTGCTCAATGGCGGGCTCCTACTAGCCGCAGCAGTCGCCGCGCTCCTGTTCGTACTGGTACAAGCGCGGGTCGCGGAGCCCCTGATCCGGCTCTCGATGCTGCGCGAGCCCGGGCTGCGGAAAGGCCTCGCCACAACCGCGCTGGTCGCGGCGGTGATGATGACAACACTGGTCGTTGGCCCCTTCCATCTCACCATGGCGCTCGGCCTCGATGCATCGGGCGCTGGCCTGGTCATGGCGATCGGGCCGGTTGTCGCGGCGCTCTCGGGCGTACCGGCTGGCCGCTTGGTCGATCGGTTCGGCGCGCAACGCATGAGCTTGGTGGGCTTGGCCGCCATGGCCGTCGGATCGCTTCTCTTCGCGCTCGTGCCGCTGCAGATCGGGATTGCGGGCTATGCCGTCCCCCTGATCGTTCTCACCCCAGGCTATGCGCTGTTCCAGGCCGCCAACAACACGGCCGTGATGCGAGAGGCTGGTCCGGAAGGGCGCGGGCTTGTCTCCGGGATGCTCGGCCTCGCCCGCAATCTCGGCCTGATCACCGGTGCTTCGGTGATGGGTGCGGTGTTCGCTCTCGCCGCGGGGACGGACGGCAGCGCGGTCGCATCTCCGGACATGGTCGCGACCGGATTGCACGTCACCTTTGGCCTGGCTGGAGCAATGATCGTCATGGCCCTTGCCATCGCGAGCCGCTCGGGCACTCCCGCTGCTTGAGGATGGAATCCGGCTGCGCTCGGGCTGAGGTTGGTGCCGCGACATGAATGAGGATCCGTCGGGGCATTTCCATTGTCACCAGCGGATAGCCGTAGACAGGCGCGTCGGCCGCGAGTTTCATGAATCCACGCTCTAACCACGCATGATCGCTTACGCCCGGGATGGGATTGGGGGCTGTCTATCGCACCCGGTTGGTCAATTCGCTCGGCAGCCGACGGCGTTCGCGACGAGGCGAAGAAACCATGATTCCTGAGCTTCCGTCCGTGAACCAGCTTTCATTGGTCATCAGCCAGGCTGCCGCACCAGCATTCCTGCTCGGCGCGGTCGTCGGCCTGATATCGGTCCTGATCAGTCGCCTGGAGCGAATTCTCGACCGGTCGCGCATGTTGAGCAGCCTGCAGGGCGAGGGGCCTGTCGTTCACGAACTCAAGGCTGATCTCCCCCGCCTCGAGCGGCGAGCCCATCTGATCAACAGCGCGATGCGTCTTGCCATCTCGAGCGGTGTTTCGACGATCCTGCTGATGATGCTCGCGTTCATGTTTGCGTTCGTCGGGTCGGCCCATGAACGGGGTGTGGCCGTGCTCTTCATCGTGGCTGTTGGGCTCTTCGGCGCTTCGCTTGTCCAGTTCCTGCGCGAAATCAACGTCGCCTTGCGACGGAGCGATCATATCGCTTGATCCGCATCGCCGGGGCATAGGCAACGACCGGCGCCGCCCAGGCGGCGCCGGTCGTTGGACTCAACCGAGCTTGTCGTAAGCCGGGACGGTAAGGAATTCCTCGAATTCAGGCGCGAGCGAGAGGGTCGAGAACAGCTCGATCGCCTCCGGGAAACGGCCCTTTGCGTAGTTTTCAGGCCCGACCTCGCCCTTCACGCGCTCCATCTCCTCGGTGAGGCAGCGCTTGAAGAGATCCGCGGTGACGATGGTGCCTCCGTCAACGGTGACGCCGTACTGGATGAACTGCCAGATCTGGGCACGGCTGATCTCGGCCGTCGCGGCATCCTCCATCATGTTGTAGATCGGCACCGCGCCGCGGCCGCGCAGCCATGCTTCGAGATATTGCACGCCGATGCGGATGTTCTCGCGGAAGCCGGCCTCGGTGCGCGTGCCCTCATGGACCTCGAGCAGTTGCTCGCGGCCGACGGAGACATCCTCGCGCTTCTTGTCGAGCTGGTTCTGCTGCGGCATCAGCCGGTTGAAGACCTCCATCGCCACGGGCACGAGATCGGGATGGGCAACCCAGGTGCCGTCATGGCCGTCGCCGGCCTCACGCTCCTTGTCGGCCCGAACCTTGGCGAAGGCGGCCTCGTTGGCGGCCGGATCGTTCTTGACCGGGATCTGCGCCGCCATGCCGCCCATGGCGAAGGCGCCGCGGCGGTGACAGGTCTTGATCAGCAGCAGCGAATACGCCCGCAGGAAGGCCTTGGTCATCACCACCTGCGAGCGATCGGGCAGGACGAAGGCCGGGTTGCGGGCGAGCTTCTTGATGAAGGAGAAGATGTAGTCCCAGCGGCCGCAGTTCAGCCCGGCCATGTGATCCTTCAGCTCATAGAGGATCTCGTCCATTTCGAAGGCAGCGGGCAGGGTCTCGATCAGGATGGTGGCCTTGATCGTGCCGGTCTTGAGGCCAAGCGCGTTCTGAGCGGCGACAAAGACATCGTTCCAGAGCCTGGCCTCGAGATGGCTCTCGAGCTTCGGCAGATAGAAATAGGGGCCGGAGCCCGCAGCCAGCGCCGCCTTGGCATTGTGGAATACATAGAGGCCGAAATCGACCAGCGAGCCCGAGGCGATTTCACCGTCGATCTCGATATGGCGTTCCGGCAGATGCCAGCCGCGCGGGCGGATGATCAGAACGGCTGGCTTGTCCTTGAGCTTGTAGGCCTTGCCGGTGGTCGACTCGGTGAAGTCGATCCGGCCGGCCCAGCGATCCCTGAGATTGATCTGGCCTTCGACCATATTGGCCCAGACCGGAGAGGAGGCATCCTCGAAATCGGCCATGAACACCTTGGCGCCGGAGTTCAGCGCGTTGATGATCATCTTGCGGTCGACAGGACCGGTGATCTCGACACGACGATCCTGCAGATCGGCGGGAATCGGCGCCACCTTCCAGTCGCCTTCGCGGATATGCCTGGTCTCGGTCAGGAAATCGGGCGTCTCGCCGGTATCGAAGCGCTTCTGGCGCTCCTTGCGCAAGGCGAGCAGGCGCTTGCGCGTCTCGTTGAAGCGGCGCTGCAAGTCGGCAACGAAGGCGAGCGCATCATGGCTCAGGATCTCGTCGAAGCGCGGACCCATTGCGCCCTTGATGACGACACCCTTCGGCAGGGTCTTGGTGTCCGACATGGCGGTCTCCTTCGCATTCGGCAGGGATGAGGTGAGGCGCAGTATCGGAGGAAATCGCTTTCTCCTGTAGCCGCGGGAATGCTTGATGACTTTTGCCAAAATGGAATAAATCGGCATTCACCCTCTGTCCGCTTGCGTGCAATATCGGAGCGCGGAAAGGCAGGACGGATCGACGATGACCAAGGTAGCAGGATCTCACTGGCGGACCATGACCGTGTCCGATCTCGACGCTGTCGTCGCAGTGGCGGCCGAGGTTCATCCGGATTTTCCGGAGGAGGCCGCCATTTTCGCCGAGCGGCTGAAGCTGTTTGGCGATGGCTGCCGGGTCCTGGACATGGGGAGCGGGATCGCCGCCTATCTGCTCAGCCATCCCTGGCGCGAGCTCGAGCCCCCAGCCCTGAACGCGCCGCTCGGCGCGCTGCCGCCCGCTCCCGGGACCTTCTACATCCATGATCTCGCGCTGCTGCCGCAGGCGCGAGGCACCGGCGCCGCTGTCCTGGCGGTCGCGGATGCACTCAGGCTCGCTCAAAAGTTCGGGCTGCCGAGCCTGTCGCTCGTCGCGGTMAATGCCTCTGTCGGCTTCTGGGGCAAGCAGGGTTTTTCGGTCGTCGCCGACCCGCGGCTCGAGGCCAAGCTTGCGAGCTATGGCAGCGAGGCGCGTTTCATGATGCGCCTGGTCGCCGGGGCGGATTGAGCCGAGATCGCTAAACGAGGGCCTGAAAGCGCTCCAGGAAGCGCGCTTGCGCGACTTCGGTCGATAGTGGCCTCAGCCAGTCCGTGACCTCGCGCGGCAGCGGCTTCGGCCGGCCAAAGAAGATCAGAGCTTCCTCGCGGTCGAAATCGGCGAGTTCGGTCGCCTCGAGGAAAGCCGAGATCTTGTCGGCGTCCTTGGTTTTCCGCGTCAGCATGGCGGGCGTCGCCGCCGGCAGGCCGAAGCGCAGATGGATTGCGGCAAGCAGCCGGAGCTCGACGCTCTTATAGGCGTCGCCCATCACCACCTTGAAGGGCGAGATCATGTCGCCGATGACATATTCCGGAGCGTCGTGAAGCAGCGCCATCAGCCGCCAGGGCTTTGACCAGTCCGGATTGAGGTGGCTCGCGATCGCCTCGACCAGCAGGCAGTGCTGCGCCACCGAGAAGGAATGCTCCCCACGCGTCTGGCCGTTCCAGCGCGCGACGCGAGCCAGACCATGCGCGATATCCTCGATCTCTATATCGAGCGGGGAGGGGTCGAGCAGATCGAGCCTCCGGCCCGACAGCATGCGCTGCCAGGCGCGGGGTGGAAGCGGCGCCTTGGCCATGCTCAGGCCGGAACGCGGGTGTCGCGGGCGAGCACGGCGCATTCCTCGTAGCGGAAACAGCCGGTCAGATGGTCGTTGACCAGTCCGCAGGCCTGCATGAAGGCGTAGACGATGGTCGGGCCGCAGAAGGTGAAGCCGGCGGCCTTCAGCTCCTTGGAGATCGCCTTGGAGACCGCCGTCTCGGCCGGCACCTCCTCATGAGTCCGAAAAGCGTTCTGGAGGACGCGGCCGTCGAGATGGCGCCAGAGGAAATCCGAGAACTCGCGCCGTTCGCTGATCTCGAGATAGGCGCGAGCGCTCTTGATCGTGCCCTCGATCTTGCCGCGATGGCGGACGATGCCGGCATCGCCGAGCAGCCGCTGGACATCGGTCTCGGTGAAGCGAGCAATCGCCTCCGGCTCGAAACCGGCGAAGGCCGAGCGAAAACTGTCGCGCTTGCGCAGAATGGTGATCCAGGCGAGGCCAGCCTGAAAGCCGTCGAGGATCAGCTTCTCGAACAAGGCGCGCGAATCATATTCCGGCACGCCCCATTCGGTGTCGTGATAGGCGAGATAGAGCGGATCGGTCCCCGGCCAGATGCAACGGAACTTGCCGTCCGGGCCTTCGACTGCTGCGCGTCCGCTCATGCTGCTGCTCCAAAACCGGGCTCGCCGGGGAAGGGGAAGCGGATAAAGTCCGGCTTCGCCAGGGTAAAGGCCACGCCGCCGCCTTCGAGTCTTTCGCCCGCGGCCATGGCGTCGGCGACACGGTCGAGCCGCAGCATGGCGAGCCCGCGCCCCTTGGCGCAGGAACCGATGCGGCCGAGCACCTTGCTGCCGGCGGTCGCCTCGACGCCCATCTCGGGAACCAGTCCCTCGGTAAAGACCACCGGCACGATGCGGGTCCGGGCGGTGCCGCGATGCTGCATGCGCGACACCACCTCCTGGCCGATATAGCAGCCCTTCTTGAAGGAGACGCCACCGAGCTGGTCGAGCAGCGCCTCATGCGGAAAGGTGTCGCCATAGACGAAATCCCTGCCGCCATCGGGAATGCCGAGCGCGATGCGCCTGGCGTGGTAGGCATCGGGTTCGGCGCTGGCGAGCGAGCCGACGTCGTTGCGGTCAGTGATCGCGCGCTCGCCGAGCGCCGGCAGGCGCGGGTCGGCATAGACGAGGCCGGCATCGTCGGGGAGCGAGAAACCGCCGCTCGATGCGACCACGGTGGCCACCTCGGTGAGATCGTCGAGCGCGACCTTGGCGCGCAACTTGTAGAGCTTCAGCCGCTTCATCAGATCGGGAACCTGCAGGAGCGGCACGTCGAGGAGAAAACCTCCGCGTTCCTCCTCCGGCACCGCGACCACGAGAAAATCGCTGATGATCTTGCCTTGCGGTGTCAGGAGCGCGCCATAGCCGGCATGGTCCGGCGTCACCACGTCCATCTCGTTGGTGACGATGTTCTGCAGGAAGTCGCGCGCGTCCTCGCCACTGACGCGAATGACGCCGCGATCGACCAATCGGGTTGCAGGCATGGTGAAGCTCGTTTCTGATCGCTGCCAAGGGCTGGACGCGGGTCCGTTCGATAGGTAGGCCGCTTCAGCCTCATCCTCAACCAGCAGGACGCCTCCGATGCCGCAGAGCTATGATGTCATTCTGAAGGGCGGCACCGTCGTGAATCACGATGGCCGTGTCCAGCGGGATCTCGGGATTACCGGCGGCAAGATTTTGGCGCTCGGCGATCTGTCGCAGGCTTCCGCAGGTGAGACGGTCGATTGCCGCGGCCTGCATATTCTGCCGGGCGTCATCGACAGCCAGGTGCATTTCCGCGAGCCGGGGCTCGACCATAAGGAGGATCTGGAGACCGGCTCGCGCGCCGCGGTGCTCGGCGGCGTCACGACCGTCTTCGAGATGCCGAACACGATCCCTCAGACCACCGACGAGGCGTCGCTGGCCGACAAGGTCAGGCGCGGTCGGCACCGGATGCATTGCGATTTCGCCTTCTGGGTTGGTGGCACGCATGAGAACATTGCCGATGTGCCGGAGCTGGAGCGCCTGCCGGGTGCGGCGGGCATCAAGGTCTTCATGGGTTCCTCCACCGGCTCGCTGCTGGTCGAGGACGACAAGGGCGTCAGTGAGATCCTGAAGCGCACGCGCCGCCGCGCCGCCTTCCATTCCGAAGACGAGATGATGTTGCGCGAGCGCATGGGCCTGCGCGTCGAGGGGGATCCGTCGAGCCATCCGGTCTGGCGCTCGCCCGAAGTCGCCCTGACCTGCACCAGGCGACTGGTGCGGATTGCACGCGAGACCGGCGCGCGCGTTCACATCCTGCACATCTCGACCGGCGAGGAGATGATCTTCCTCAGGGATCACAAGGACGTCGCGACCGTCGAGGTGCTGCCGAACCATCTGACGCTGGTCGCGCCGGACTGCTACGAGCGGCTTGGCACCTATGCCCAGATGAATCCGCCGATCCGCGACGACAGCCATCGCCGGACGATCTGGTGGGGGCTGGAGCAGGGCATCGTCGACGTGCTCGGCTCCGACCATGCGCCGCATACGCATGAGGAGAAGCATCATGCGTATCCTGCGAGCCATTCCGGCATGCCGGGCGTGCAGACGCTGGTCCCGATCATGCTCGACCATGTCAATGCCGGGCGGCTTTCACTGGAACGGTTCGTCGATCTGACCAGCCATGGCCCGCAGCGGATCTTCGGGCTCGAGGGCAAGGGGCGGATCGCGGCGGGCTATGATGCCGACCTGACCATTGTCGACCTGAAGCGCCGCGAGACCATCACCAATGAATGGATCGCCTCGCGCTGCGGCTGGACGCCCTATGACGGCGTCACCGTGACCGGCTGGCCCGTCGGCACCTATGTCCGCGGCCGGAAGGTGATGTGGGAGCGCGAAGTGGTGACGCCTGCGCAGGGCGAGCCGGCGCGCTTCCTGGAGGCGCTGCCGCGCGGCTGATTTTTTTCGCGCGATCGTGTCGATCGTGCGCTGCCCCGTTCGACGTATTGTCAAGGAGCAGGGGAGGCCGCAGGTCGTTGCGGCTTCTCCGGAGCTCCTGACAATCGCGTGGGGGCACGGCTCCCGCCCAACGGGAGATCCAAAGATGAGAAACGTTGTTGCCGCCACATTCCTGTCCCTAGACGGCGTGATGCAGGCGCCGGGCGGCCCGGAGGAGGATAGCTCAGGTGGCTTCAGCCATGGCGGCTGGACCTTCCACTACTGGGACGAGCCGATGGGCGAGGTCATGGAAAAGGCCTTCGCCGAGGAATTCGACCTGCTGCTCGGCCGCAGGACCTATGACATCTTCGCGGCGCATTGGCCGCATGCCGGCGACGACCCGGTCGCCACGAAGTTCAACGCCTGCATCAAATATGTCGCGACCTCTGCGCCGAAGACGCTGAACTGGCAGAACTCGGTAGCGCTACGTGGCGATATCGCCGCCGAGGTGGCGGCGCTGAAGCGCCAGGACGGTCCCAAGCTCCTGCTCCAGGGCAGCAGTGAACTGATCCAGCTGCTGCTGGCGAAGGACCTGATCGACGAGTTCAACCTGCTGATCTTCCCGGTGGTGCTCGGCGCAGGCAAGCGGCTGTTCGGCGAGGGCACCATGCCCGCTGCCTTCACGCTGGTCGAGAGCAGGGTTTCGAGCACGGGCGTGATCATGGCGACCTATCGTCGAGCCGGTGCGGTTACGACCGGCTCCTTCGCGCTTGAGGCGCCGAGCGAGGACGAGATCGCGCGCCGCGAGAAAAATCTCAGCGCAGCCTGAAAAATGTTTCGGCGCGTTGTCGATTCCGGAGCGCGCCGTTCGACGTGAGGACAGAGAGCGGGAATTCTCCTCTCTCCGAACCAAAGTCAGAACCCATCCACCCCATCAGGAGAAGACCGATGCGCTTCATGATCATCGTCAAGGCGACCCAGGATTCCGAAGCCGGCATCATGCCGAGCGAGGAACTGCTGACCGCCATGGGCGCCTATAACGAGCAACTGGTAAAGGCCGGCATCATGCTCGCCGGTGACGGGCTGCATCCCAGCTCCAAGGGCGCACGCATCCGCTTCTCAGGCGCCAAGCGTGCCGTCGTCGACGGACCTTTCGCCGAGACCAAGGAACTGATCGCCGGTTTCTGGATCTGGCAGTGCAAGTCGATGGAAGAGGCGGTCGAATGGGTCAAGCGCTGCCCGAATCCAATGACAGGCGATTCCGAGATCGAGATCCGCCGGATCTTCGAGGCCGAGGATTTCGGAGAGGCCTTCACCCCGGAGCTGCGCGAGCAAGAAGAGCGCATCCGCGCCGAGGCCGCGAAAAAGGCCGGCTGACCTGTCGATTTCGCGACGCGTCGATAGACGTGTCCTCAGGAGCGGCGGGGCACCAGGCCCCGACCGGCTTCGGACCACCGACACCAGGAGCAAATCCATGCGATACATGATCATGGTCAAGGCGACCAAGGACAGCGAAGCGGGCATCTTCCCGGAAGATGACAGCCTGATGGCGGCGATGGCGGCCTATCACGAGGAGCTTGCCAAGGCCGGCATGCTGCTCGACGGCTCCGGCCTGAAGCCGAGCTCGAAGGGCTGGAGGATCAAGTACTCGGCCGACGGCAAGAACCGCGTCGTTGACGGCCCCTTCGCCGAGACCAAGGAGCTGGTCGCCGGTTACACCGTGATCAAGGCCAAGTCCCGCGAGGAAGCGCTCGAATGGACGCGGCGTTTTCCCAAGCCCTTCGAGCCGGGTCAGGAGTGCGAAATCGAGATCCGCGAACTCTATGAGCTGGAGGATTTCGAGCAGTTCGAATCGGTCGAGCGCTTCCGGGAAATGGGCATCGGCGGTGAGTGACGGCGGGACGATACCTGCCGCCGCGTCTTGCGCCATCGGTCTGTGGAGGCTTTCATGAATACGGTCTTGTCCAAGGATGGCACCGCCATCGCCTATCAGCGCTTCGGTTCCGGCCCGGCGGTCATCCTCGTCGACGGCGCGCTCTGTAGCCGCGCCTTCGGGCCGATGCCGAAGCTTGCGCCGCTGCTGGCGGAGGGCTTCACCGTCTTCGTCTATGATCGCCGCGGGCGCGGCGATAGCGGCGACTCGCCGACCTATGCCAAGCAGCGCGAGATCGAGGACATCGCTGCGCTCGTCGCCGAGGCGGGCGGCGAGGCAGTGGCTGTCGGCCTCTCATCCGGCGCCGCATTGGCGCTTGAAGCTGCCGCCGCAGGCGTGCCGATCCGCCGGCTCGCGCTGTACGAACCGCCCTATCTCGCCGCTGACAAGGAGGGCCGGCAGCCGCCGCAGGACTGCCCCGGCAAGCTCAGGGCGCTGATCGCCGCGGGCCGGCGTAGCGCGGCAGTGCGCTTCTTCATGGTCGATATCGTCGGCATGCCGGCATTTGTCGGCTGGCTGATGCGGCTGATGCCGGGCTGGTCCAAGCTCAAGGCAGTGGCCCATACGCTGGTCTACGACACGACGATCATGGGCGATTTCACGGTGCCGGCCGAGCGCCTCGCCAAGGTCGCAGTTCCGACGCTGTTGCTTGCAGGGGAGAAGAGCCCGCGCTCGCTGAGAATGGCGGCGCAGGCTGCGGCCGATTCCGTTCCGGGAGCCAGCCACGCCGTGCTGAAGGGGCAGACGCACAATGTCTCGCTGCCGGTGTTGGCGCCGGAGCTGAAACGCTTTCTCGCGGCCTGACGGCAGACCGGACGGCTTGCGCAGCAAGGGACGAAATGGTGTGTATCGGCCGTTATGTCGGCGAGCGATGCACACCGCACCATTGAAACGGTCTGGCGAATCGAGGCTCCCAAGCTGATCGCCGGGCTGACGCGCATCACGCGTGATGTCGGGCGCGCCGAGGAACTGGCGCAGGATGCGCTGGTCGCGGCCCTGAAGCAGTGGCCGCAAGACGGCGTACCGCGCAATCCGGGCGCCTGGCTGATGCAGGCGGGCAAGCACCGCGCCCTCGACGGCCTTCGCCGCGACAAGCTTCTCGCCCGCAAGCATCAGGAGCTTGGCCACCAACTCGAAACCGAGACGACGCCCGATCTCGACGCCGCGCTCGATGACGATGTCGGCGACGATCTGCTGCGGCTTGTCTTCACGGCCTGCCATCCGGTTCTCTCGACGGAGGCGCGCCTTGCACTGACGCTGCGACTGCTCGGTGGACTCACCACCGAAGAGATCGCGCGGGCCTTCCTGGTGCCTGAGCCAACCATGGCGCAGCGGATCGTGCGGGCGAAGAAGACGCTTCCCGACGCCAAAGTGCCCTTCGAGGTTCCGCATGGCGCGGAATTGGCCGAGAGACTCGAGTCGGTGCTCGAGGTCGTCTACCTGATCTTCAACGAGGGCTATGCGGCAACAGCCGGCGAGGACTGGATCCGGCCGGCCCTGTGCGAAGAAGCACTCAGGCTGGGGCGCATCCTGGCCGAGCTCGCGCCGCTGGAGCCCGAGGTCCATGGACTCGTGGCGCTGATGGAGATCCAGGCGTCGCGCCTCAGGGCCAGGGTCGGCCCGAGCGGCGAGCCGATCCTGCTGCTCGACCAGAAACGCGCTCGCTGGGACCATCTTCTGATCCGCCGGGGCTTTGCCGCGATCGAGCGGGCCCGGGCGATCGGCGGCGCGATCGGTCCCTATCTGCTCCAGGCCGAGCTAGCCGCCTGCCATGCGCGGGCGCGCACCGCGGAAGAGACGGATTGGGTCCGCATCGCCGTGCTTTATGGCGCGCTGGCCGCGATCAACCCGTCGCCGATCGTCGAACTCAACCGGGCGGTGGCGATCAGCATGGCCGAGGGGCCGGCAGCCGGGCTTGCCGCGGTCGAACGACTGGTCTTGGAACCTTCGCTGAAGAACTACCATCTGCTGCCGAGCGTACGCGCCGATCTGCTCGGCAAGCTCGATCGGCATGGCGAGGCGCAGGCCGAGTTCGAGCGCGCGGCGGCGATGACGAGGAATGTGCAGGAGCGAACATTATTGCTCGCTCGCGCAGAGAATGCCCGCCGGGCCGCTAGCGGCGCCTAGGCAAGACCAGAGCATAAGACCGGACAGTGGGATCTACTTTTCGGAGAAGTCCGATGCGGGGCAAAGAGATGGGCCGCCACAGTACGTCCGGTCGGACGCATGGCGATCTAGTGCCGTGTGCCCATCGTGAAGGCGCCGCAGCGCACCTTTTCCGCCAGGGTTTCGGCGAAAACAGCTGTGGCTTCTTCGCCATAGGTCTCGACCAGCGTGCGAAAGGCCGCGAAGAGAGCGGCGTGAGCCAGCGCATCGCTGTCGAGCCCGTCCTGCTGCGCCTCGTTGAAGGCGTCCTCGACATAGCCATAGGCGACGCGGCGTGCATCTCCCGGCTCGTCGGTGAGCATGGGATCGAGCTGCAGATCGTCTGGACGGATGGACATGAAGGCACGGACTCTGCGGCTGGTCACAAAGGACCGGCGCGTACCCGAGAATCAGGCCTGCGCCGGGGCGATCGACTGCCTCAGATTCATACGCATCAGGGGAGGCTGGCGCTACCGCGGTGTTTAAGAAAGGTTAATTTGACCGCGCGAGTTTTGAGAAAGACACAGTTTCGTCCCGATGTGACCTATCCGCCATAGCGGCCGGCGAGGGACCGGGCCAGACGGTCGCCTTCGGCGGCGAGTCGCCGTGCGGCCTCCTGGCTGCCGCCAGAACAGCTCCGGTGGGTCGCCGCATAAGCCCGGAAACCGCCGTTATAGGCACTCATCAGCCGTTCCCGCCGCTGTGGCGTGCGTCCTTCGGCGTCGATCAGCGCAGTCATGCGCTCACGCCAAACATCGGCTTCCTTGCCGCCGCACAAGGTCCGCAAATAGGCGAGCGAGCCCATGATCTCGGCGAGTTCGAGCAGTTGCGGTTCGTAAGGCGGAGGCGACGCCTCGGGGGGCGGCGTGGCCTGGGTCGGCGGCTGCGGCGCCGATTGCTGGCGTTGCCCCTGTGCAACGGCGTGACCGAACGGCGCAACCGCCAATGTCCAGGCGAGCAGGAGCGCGAGGCGGGCGCAGGTCACGGCCGCTGCCCGCCGTTCTGCAGGATGGCATGGGCGTTCCGCAGCACGTCACCGAGTTCGCGCGTCGTCGCCAAGCCTCCGAGCTTCAGCGGATCGGCCCACATCACGGCGCCTGCCTCAGGGCCGGGCTGTGGCTCGCCGGAAATCCATTCGCCGACGAACGAGGCGATGACGAAATGATGCGTCACCGAGCCTGCCGCATCACGCCCGAAAATCTCGACATGCCGGTTGAAGCCGAGAATGGCGGCCTTGACCCCGACCTCCTCCTCGAGCTCGCGCAGTGCGGCCGCTTCAAGCGTCTCGCCTGCTTCGACCTTGCCGCCGGGGAGTGACCAGAGCTGGTCGGCCGGCGGCTTGGTGCGGGTTGCGAGCAGCACCTTGCCGTCGCGGAAGACCGCGAGGGACGCGGCAAGCGTTGGGCGCGCCGCCTTGGCCTGCGTCGGAAAACGGATGACCTGGCCGCTTTGGCTCTTCACACGTGCTGCCCGCCATTGATGTGCAACTCGGCGCCCGTGACATAGGACGAGGCGTCGGTGCAGAGGAAATGGATCGCCTTCGCGACTTCCTCCGTCTTGCCGAGCCGGCCGAGCGGCAGCGTCGCGACGATCTTCTCGGTGCCGGGCGAGAGGATGGCAGTGTCGATCTCGCCGGGCGAAATTGAGTTCACCCGGATGCCGAGCGGGCCGAAATCGGCGGCCATCTCGCGCGTCAGGCTGGCGAGCGCCGCCTTCGAGGTGGCATAGGCGGCACCGGCGAAGGGGTGGACGCGGGAGCCGGCGATCGAGGTGACGTTGACGATCGTGCCCCTGGCGGCGGTCAGCTCGTCCAGCAGGCCGCGCGCCAGCATGATCGGCGCGAAGAAGTTGACCTGGAAGACCTGGTGCCAGTCATTGAAGGAGGTCGTGGCAGCGCCCAGGCGCATGCCCTTCGGCCCCTTCGGCGAAATGCCGGCATTGTTGACCAGCGCATTGAGCTTGCCGCCCTCGGCCGCCAGCCGCTTCTTGATCTCGGCTATGCCACGCATCGTGTCCTCGGGGTCGCCGAGATCGATCTGGACATGATCGTCGGCGCCTGAGGGCCAGGGGCATTTATCCGAGAAGGCCTGGCGCGAGCACGACAGGATGCGCCAGCCTGCCATGGCGAACTGCATCACCGTGGCGTGGCCGATCCCGCGGCTCGCTCCGGTCAGGAGCATGACCGGGCGCTTGCCTGCCTCGGTCTTGGGGAAGTCGAATTTCGGCATGGCCATGCGGTCAGATCCTCAGGGGTAAAGGCGGGTTCGCGTCCACGGCTCGGCGGCCGAGGCACGGCGGAAGACCACACGGTCGTGCAGGCGGAAGGCGCCATCGCGCCAGAACTCGATATAGACCGGGTCGATGCGGAATCCAGTCCAGTGCGGCGGGCGCGGGATCGTGCTGAGACCGAATTTCGCGGCATAGCTCGCCACCGCCTTCTCGAGCGCGAAGCGGCTCTCGAGCGGGCGCGACTGCTGCGAGGCCCAGGCTCCGATGCGGCTGTCGCGCGGGCGAGACTGGAAATACGCATCGGCCTCGGCGTCGCTGACGATCGATACGGGTCCGCGAATACGGACCTGTCGGCGCAGGCTCTTCCAGTGGAACAACGCGGCCGCCTTGCCCTGGCCGAGCAGCTCCTCGCCCTTCTGGCTCTGGGTGTTGGTGTAGAAGACGAAGCCGTCGCGGTCGTGCCCCTTCAGCAGGACCATGCGGACATTGGGCAGGCCCTCGGCGTCGACCGTCGAGAGTGCCATGCCGTTGGGGTCGTTCGGCTCGGAGCGCGCGGCCTCCTCCAGCCAGCTCGCGAACAGGGCGAAGGGTTCATCGACTTCGGTGAAGTCACCCGGCGTTAACCGTTCCACGTGTCTAATCCTCGGCAAGTTCTGGTTAAGCGTCGGGCGAGCGCAATCTGTGATTTGGTGTTGGACTGCGAGTTTATATAGGCCAGCCCGGGCGGCGAACCAAAGCCTCGATCGGCGCGCTGCGCCCATGCGTCCGGCTGCGGTCGCCACCGTGCTGCTGCTCGCCGTTGCCAGCGCCGGCTGCTCGGTCTCCTTTCCGATCCTCGGCCTGTCGAGCAAGTCCGAAGACGAGGTGGCGATGACGACGACTTCGACCCTGCCGGCGCGCGGCACGACGAAGCCGAGCGTGCTTGGCGCCCTCTCCACCGAGCTTGGTCCCGAGGATCTGCGCCGTGCCGATGGGGCGATGGCGCTGGCCCTCGACCCCCAGGGCAATGGCGCAGCGGTCAACTGGGATAATCCGCAGAGCGGCATGAAGGGATCGTTCACGCCGGTCGGTGGGCCGTTCCTGCGCTCGGACGAGATTTGTCGTGCCTTCATCGCCAATGTCCAGACGCAGACCAGCCCGGTTCGGCTTCAGGGCACGGCCTGCCGTCCGTCCGGTGGAGAATGGGCAGTCAAGGAAACGCAACCCTGGAAGGGGTTGAGCTAGCATAGGCTGCCGGATCCGGCCTGCGGCCGCGCCGGGAAGGAAAACGTTGCATTCCCGCCACAGTCTCCCCACATAGCGGGCGGAGCTGTTCCGGCGTGCCGTATCGGGCGCGGGAAACAGCGTCTCGTCGAAGAGTGGGGTTCATGCATGCGCGATCCGTATCAGGTCCTGGGCGTCGCCCGTGGTGCCAGCGAAGCTGAAATCAAGAAAGCCTATCGCCGTCGCGCCAAGGACCTGCATCCCGACCGCAATCAGGATGATCCCAAGGCGCAGGACCGCTTCTCGGAGCTCAACAGCGCCTATGAGATCGTGGGTGACGAAACCAAGCGCAAACAGTTCGACCGCGGCGAGATCGACGCCGACGGCAAGCCGAAATTCCAGGGCTTCGAGGGCATGGGCGCCGGTCGGGGCGGGCGTGCCGGCGGGTTCGAGTTCAATTTCGGCCATGGCGGCGGCGCGGCCTCGGGGCGTGGCGGGGCCGATCAGGGCTTCGATCCTGCCGATATTTTCGGCTCGCTTTTCGGTGACGCGGCCCGCCGCGGCGGCGGCCGGGCTCGCCATGAGCCCCAGAAACCGCCGGAGCAGAGCTTTTCGCTGAGCGTCTCGCTTGCCGAGGCCGCCACGGGCGCTACCCGCCGTGTGAAGCTGCCGCATGGGCGCGAGGTCGAGGTCACGATTCCCGAGGGTGTTGCGGACGGCAAGGTCATGCGGCTGCGCGGCCTTGGCCAGACCGATCCCTTCTCGGGCGAGGCTGGCGACCTGCTGATGACGATCAAGGTCAAGCCCGATCCGCGCTTCACGATCGAGGGCCATGATCTGCGTACCCGCGTGGCGGTTCCGCTGGCGACGGCCGTGCTGGGCGGGCCGCTGCATGTGCCGACCCTCACCGGAGCCGTGGAGATGAAGATTCCGCCGCTGACCGGTACGACGAAGCAGTTTCGCCTGCGCGGCAAAGGGCTGAAGGGCGAGAAGGGTCATCACGGCGATCTCTTCGTCGCAATCGACATCGAGATGCCGGAGAAGGATCCTGAACTGATGGCGCTGATGAAGGCGCGGAGCGAGTAAGCGAGCAACTGAGCCTTTCGTTGAGGCGCTGGCTCGGCTAAGAGACCTTCCGCTTCGTCCAGTTCGCAGGTCCCCGATGCCCGAATCCAGCGCTGCCTCCTCCACCGCCAATGTCCTGAAGGGCAAGCGGGGCCTCATCATGGGCGTCGCGAACAATCGCTCGATTGCCTGGGGCATTGCCAAGGCTGCGGCCGATGCTGGTGCGGAGCTGGCTTTCACCTATCAGGGCGATGCGCTGAAGAAGCGCGTCGAACCCCTGGCGAAGGAACTTGGCGGACAGGTTGTCGGCCATTGCGACGTCACCGACTCGGCGACGATCGATGCCGTCTTCGCCGAGGTCGAGAAGCTCTGGGGCA
This sequence comes from Allobosea sp. 05T433, assembly GCF_056396065.1. NCBI lineage: Bacteria > Pseudomonadati > Pseudomonadota > Alphaproteobacteria > Hyphomicrobiales > Alloboseaceae > Allobosea > Allobosea sp. 05T433. Next base: position 245,911 of record NZ_JBFTKS010000006.1, read on the forward strand.
AGCTCGATTTCGTCGTTCACTGCATCGCCTTCTCCGACAAGGACGAGCTGACCGGCCGCTATGTCGAGACGACTGAAGCGAATTTCACCAAGTCGCTCCTGATCTCCTGCTACTCCTTCACCGCCGTCACGCAGCGCGCCGAGAAGCTGATGACCAATGGCGGCTCGATGCTGACGCTGACCTATTACGGCGCCGAGAAATGGATGCCGCATTACAACGTCATGGGCGTGGCGAAGGCGGCGCTGGAATCGAGCGTGCAGTATCTTGCCGCCGATCTCGGTCCCTCGAAGATCCGCGTCAACGCGATCTCGGCTGGGCCGATCAAGACGCTCGCCGCCTCTGGTATCGGCGATTTCCGCTATATCCTGCGCTGGAACGAGTACAATTCACCGCTCCGTCGCACCGTGACGATCGAGGAAGTCGGCGAGACAGCAGTCTTCCTGGTCTCCGACATGTCGCGCGGCATCACCGGCGAGATCATGCATGTCGATGCCGGCTACCACGTGGTCGGCATGAAGGTGCCGTCTGCCCCCGATATCACGCTCGACAAGGGCGAGTGATCCGGAGCGCCGGCTTCAGCCGGCGCCGGCGTTCCGCAGGCGCGCCGTTTCCGTATCGTCGCGCCTGACTTCCTCGCTCGCGAGAGCGTCGCGCAGCTCGGACGCACTCCCGCCGCCGATGACGAGCGTCGGCGCGATTTCCGCGAGCGGCGCCAGGACGAACGCGCGCTCGGCGATGCGCGGGTGCGGAACCTGAAGACCCGGCTCGTCGATGATAGCCTCGCCATAAGTCAGAAGATCGATATCGAGCGTGCGCGGCCCCCAGCGCTCCTTGCGCTCGCGGCCTTGCTCGCGCTCGATCCTCAGACAGAAGGCGAGCAGGTCGGCCGCCGCGAGATCGGTTGCGATCATCACGGCCATGTTCTTGAATTCGGGCTGGTCGAGCTTGCCCCAGGGCGCGGTGCGATAGACCGACGAAATCCGCAGCACGGTCACGGCAGGATGGCGCGCGAGGGCTTCGATCGCGGCGGCGAAGGCAATGACCGGATCGCCGAGATTGCCGCCGAAGCAGAGAGCGGCCTCAGTCTTCACGCCGGAAGTCCAGGCGGATGCCGACAGCTGCCAGCGTTGCCGGAATCGGCGGCGCGGGCTTGCGCAGGGTGATCCAGACACGGCTGACCGGCGGGAACTCGGCCAGGATGGCCTGCGCCACGGCGCGCGCTGCCGCTTCCAGCAAATTGTAGCGGCGGGTGGTGAAGGTCTGTTTCACCACGGCGACGACCTTGCCGTAATCGACCGTATCCGCGAGGTCGTCGCTGATGGCCGAGGCGTGGATATTGGTCGCCAGCGCAATATCGAGCGTGAAGCGCTGGCCGAGCCGTTCCTCCTCGGAGAAGCAGCCGTGATAGGCATAGATGTCGAGCTTCTCGATCAGGATGCTGCCTGTCTCGCTCATGGCGCGTCTCCGATGGCGGTCCAGACCTTGAAGGCGTCGGCATGTGGACGAATGTCATGCGCGCGGATGATCGAGGCGCCCTGCGAGACGCCGTAGAGATGGGCTGCCAGCGTGCCGGCCAGTCGCTCGGCCGGAACCTTCTGGCCGGTGATCAGACCGATGGTCGACTTGCGTGAGGCGCCGAGCAGGATGGCGCAGCCAAGCTGTTCGAGCTGGCGGAGGTCGCGGATCATCGCGAGGTTCTGCGCCGGCGTCTTGCCGAAGCCGATTCCCGGGTCGACCACGATCTGCTCGCGTGGCACGCCGGCTGCGATGGCGATGGCGATGGAGCGTTCGAGGTAGCGCAGAACGTCGTCGAGGATATCAAGCGCGGGATCGATGCTGTCGCGGTTGTGCATCAGGATCATCGGGGCGCCGAAGCGGGCAGCGACATCGGCAATGGCCGGCTCGCGCTGGCAGCCCCAGACGTCATTGACGATCGCTGCGCCGGCGCCGAGCGCGGCTTCGGCGACCTCGGCCTTGTAGCTGTCGATCGAGATCGGGATGCGTGTTCGGGTGGCGAGTCGCGAAATCACCGGGATGACCCGGGCACGCTCGGTCTCCGCATCGACTTCTGCATGGCCTGGCCGGGTCGACTCGCCGCCGATATCGACGATATCGGCGCCCTCCGCGATCAGCGTTTCGGCATGAGCGATCGCCTCGTCGGCGCTCTTCAGCATGCCGCCATCCGAGAAGGAATCGGGAGTGACATTGACGACGCCCATGAGCAGGGGCGTCGTGCCGAGGGCAAGCCTGCGACCGTCTGGCAAAGTGAGAGCCGGGGACATGGATCCATCCGAAGCGGAGAGCCGCCTATACACAGCGCACTCGCGCTCTGCCATCAGAAAGCGATGACAGGTTGCCATGGCCAATACGCATGCCCCTGTGCCCCTCTGACGCTTTGACCTGCGGGCGCGGAGCGTGCATGAGCCGGAGCATGCTGCCGCTCACGATCTCTCACCGCCTCTTCCTCGTCCGTCACGGCGAAACCGACTGGAACCGGGAGGGTCGTCTCCAGGGTTCGAAGGACATCCCGCTGAACGAGCTCGGGCGCGAGCAGGCGGCCGAAGCCGCCGGGCGCCTGCGCAACCTGGTGCAGGGCTATGAGGGGCTCGATTTCGTGGCCTCTCCCATGGAGCGGGCGCGCGAGACCATGGAAATCCTGCGCTACCGGCTGGGGTTGCCGCCCAAGGGCTACCGTATCGATGAGCGCCTGCGCGAGCTGACCTTCGGCGCCTGGGAAGGGTTCACCTGGCGCGAGGTCCGCAAGTCCGAGCGCGAGCTGGCGCTGGCGCGCGAGCGCGACAAATGGGGCTTCGTTCCCCCTGAAGGCGAGAGCTACCGGATGCTGGCCGAGCGGATCAGGCCGGTGCTGGAAGGGCTGACGGGCGAGACGGTGATGGTGAGCCATGGCGGTGTGGCGCGCGCCGTGCTCGCGCTTGTCGGGGCCGTCGCGCCGGGGGAAGCCGCCATGGTCGATATCTGGCAGGGCAAGATCCTGATGGTCTCGGACGGACGCGTCTCCTGGGTCTAGCGCGAGGTTCGGTCGCAGACATTCATCGTGGGTTCAGGGGTGCTCTTTAAGGAGTGTTGTGCTAGCAGGGATGCACACAACAGCGACATGCTCGGCCGGGGGGAGGCAGCCGGAATCCGGATCGAACGATACGGTTTCCGGGGCAGTTTTAGAGGTGCGGTTCGCCGCAGGGTCGCCTTGGGGTGAGTGCCGCCGGGGCTGCTCTGGCCGATCCGCAGCGGGGCACCATGAACGACATCAGCATTCTGTCGGCGGACGAGACCGCCCGGAGCGCCACCCCGCTCGCCATGATCGCGGGCGAGAAGCGGCCTGACCTGATCCGCGATGAGGTTCTGGGCGAGATCTTCGCTGCGACAGTGGCCGCGCGCGGCGCACACCCGGCTCTGACGGATGCCGAGCGCCGGCTCAGCTATGACGAGGTCTGGGCAGCGGCGCGCAGTCAGGCGCGCGGCCTTGTCCTGTCGGGCGTCGGCCCCGGCAGCATGGTCGGCCTGTGGATGCCGCGCGGCATCGACCTCCTTGTCGCGCAGATCGCGATCACGCTCAGCGGCGCGGCCTGGGTGCCGTTCGATGCCGAGGCGCCTGTCGATCGCATCGCGACCTGCCTGAACGATGCCGAGGCCAAGGGGCTCGTGACCTGCGCCGCCTGGCAGGGCAAGGCGACCGCGATCGGGCGTCCGGTCTGGTCGCCTGCCGATCTCGTGGCGCGTGACGATGGCGCACTCCTGCCGGCGCGCGCAGCCGGGCTGAGCAAGGATCATCCCGCCTACCTGATCTATACCTCGGGCTCGACGGGGACGCCGAAGGCGATCGTCATCAGCCATCACAACATCTGCCACTTCCTGCGCTCCGGGAACGCCTTCTACGGGATGGGGCCAGACGACATCGTCTTCCAGGGCGCGTCGGTCGCCTTCGACCTGTCGATGGAGGAAATCTGGACACCCTATCTCGTCGGCGCGACGCTGTTCGTCGCTTCGCCCGAGATGATGGGCGATGCCGAGAAGCTGCCGGCAATCCTGAACGGTGCCGGCGTCACCGTGATCGACACCGTGCCGACGCTGCTCGGTATCCTGCCTTCCGACGTGCCTTCGCTGCGGCTCATCCTGCTCGGCGGCGAGGCGCTCCCGCCCTCGATCGTGCAGAAATGGGCGAAGCCGGAAAGGCGCATCCTCAACACCTACGGGCCGACCGAGGCGACCGTGGTGGCGACCGCGACCGAGGTGAAACCCGGCGAGGTGGTGACCATCGGCCGGCCGATCCCCAACTATACCGCCTATGTCGTCAGCGAAGAGCTGCAATTGCTGCCGCCTGGCCAGCAGGGCGAACTCCTGATCGGCGGCCCGGGCGTTGCCCGGGGCTATCACGGCCGCCCCGAACTGACGGCGGAGAAATTCATCGCCAATCCGTTTGGTGGGATCGACGACCCCATTCTCTACCGATCCGGTGATGCGGTCAGCCTCGATGCGGCCGGCAACATCGTCTTCCATGGCCGTATCGACGACCAGATCAAGATCCGCGGCTTCCGGGTCGAACTCGGCGAGATCGAGTCGAAGCTCGCAGACGAGCCGGGGGTGAACCAGGCGGCGGTCGTGCTGCGCGAAGATGACGGCATCGAACGGCTCGTCGCCTTCGTGGTCAGCGAGCCCGGCGTCGCGGTCGATGCGGGAGTGCTGCGCGCTGCGCTGAGAGAACAGCTGCCTCCCTACATGGTCCCTGCCCATTTCGAGGCTGTCGGCTCGCTGCCGCGCATGGTCTCGGGCAAGGTCGACCGCAAGATGCTGAGGGCTGCGCCGCTGACGGCGCCGGCCGCAGCCGGCGAGCAGGAGCCGCCGCGCAACGAGACGGAGGCCGCCCTTCTAGAGGCGGCCAAGCGCGTATTGGGTGCGTCGAGCCTGCCGTTCGAGGCCGATTTCTTCGTCGATCTCGGTGGTCATTCGCTGCTGGCCGCGCGCTTCATCTCGATCGTGCGCGAAACCCCTGCCTATGCCGGCATCACGCTGCAGGACGTCTATGGTGCCCGTACGTTGCGTGGCATGGCGGCGGTGCTCGATGGGCGCGGGATCGCGGAGGCCGAGGATCTCTCTTTCACTCCGCCCTCCTTTCGGCGCCGCTTCCTGTGCGGGCTGGCGCAGGCCGCCGCGCTGCCGATCATCATCAGCCTGGCGACGGCGCAGTGGCTCGGAATTTTCGTCACCTATCTGCTGATTTCCGGCGAGGACCTGTCGCTGCCGGCGCAGGTCTTCACCCTGCTCGGCGTCTATGTCGCGATTACCATCGTCACCGGCCTGATCTCGATCGCCTTGAAATGGATCGTGCTCGGCCGGACCAAGCCCGGCGTCTATCCGCTCTGGGGCGTCTATTATTTCCGCTGGTGGTTCGCCGCGCGCGTTGCAGGCCTTGTCCATATCAAATGGCTGCAGGGTACGCCGGTGATGCGCTTCTACTGGCGCCTGCTCGGTGCCAAGGTCGGCCGCGACGTCATCATCTCGGATTACGAGGCCGGTGCGCTCGATCTCATCGAGATCGGCGACTACACGACCTTCGGCTCGAAGACCACTTTCGCCAATGGCGAAGCCATCGGCGACAAGCTGATCCTGGGCCGGATCAAGATCGGGCGGGACGTGAACGCTGGCGCCTCCGTGGTCTTCGGTCATGGCAGCACCACCGGCGACCATGCCGAGATTGGCGATCTGACGGCGATACCGTCCGGTACGACGGTCGGCGCGGCCGAAATCTGGGACGGCACGCCTGGCCGGAAGATCGGCATGGTCGATCTCGACGCGTTGCCGCCGCAGGCCGAGGCGAGCATGCGCCGTCGCTTCGCGATGACGGTTTTCTACGTGTTCATGCTGATCGTGCTGCCGCCGATCAGCTTGCTGCCGATCTTCCCGGCCTTCTGGCTCTTCGACAGGATCGACGACCAGATCGCGACATGGTCCGATATCAGCTATCTCTGGTATCTGCCGATCCTGACCTGGCCGACGGCGATGGGCCTCATCGCCTTCACCGTGCTGCTGATGGCCGGCCTGCGCTGGGTGATCCTGCCGCGCGTGACCTCGGGCTCGTGGTCGATCCATTCCGGCTTCTATGCCCGCAAATGGACGGTGGCGCTGGCGACCGAGGTGACGCTGGAGACACTCTCCTCGCTGTTCGCGACGATCTATATGCGCTTCTGGTATCGGTTGATGGGCGCCAGCATCGGCAAGGGCGCGGAGATCTCGACCAATCTGTCGGGTCGCTACGATCTGACGGCGATCGGGGCCGGCAACTTCATCGCCGACGAGGTCGTCTTCGGCGACGAGGACATGCGCCGCGGCTATATGCGTCTCGACATGACGAAGACCGGCGATCAGGTCTTCATCGGCAATGATGCGGTCGTGGCGCCAGGCGCCGTGATCCCCGACCGGGTGCTGATCGGCATCAAGTCGAAGCCGCCTGCCAATGAGAAGATGCAGCCGGGCGATACCTGGTTCGGCTCGCCGCCGATCCGCCTGCCGACGCGGCAGAAGGTCGACCTTGGGGCGGATTGGACCTACAAGCCGTCGCTGGGGAAGAGGCTGGCGCGGGCGGGCTTCGAGGCGCTGCACACCTCATTCCCGGCGATGCTGTTCATCACTTTCGGCACCATCGCGGTTGATCTCGTGCTGCAGCAGAAGATCTTCGATCGCGACTGGGGCGGGCTCGCGCTCAGCTTCATGGGCGTGTCCATCCTGATCGCGGTGACGCAGGCGCTGATCTGCGCCGCGATGAAATGGCTGCTGATGGGCGTCTACAAGCCGGTGATGAAGCCGATGTGGTCGTTCTGGGCGATGCGCACCGAGGCGGTCGCCGTGCTCTATTGGGGATTGGGCGGCAAGGTGCTGTTCGACTATCTGCGCGGCACGCCTTTCCTGCCCTGGTTCCTGATGCTGTTCGGTGCGAAATACGGCAAGGGCGTCTGGCTCGACTCGACCGATATCACCGAGTTCGACTGCATCAGGGTCGGCGACTACTGCACGGTCAACGCGCATTCGGCCCTGCAGACCCACCTCTATGAGGACAGGGTCATGAAGGTCGGCCGCGTGCATCTCGGCAAGGGCGTTTGTGTGGGCGCGGCAGCGACGGTGCTCTACGACACCCATGTCGGCGACTACGCGCAGATCGGCCTGCTGACCGTGATCATGAAGGGCGAGAACCTGCCGGCGAATACGCGCTGGGAGGGGGCGCCGGCGGTGCCGGCCAAGGCGGCGGCGCACTAGGGCCAAAGCTGACCGGCGGTTCTACCCGTCGAGGCGGCCCTCGGCCGAAGGTCGCGGAGCGCCGACGCAGCCATTATCGAGCGGTAGTGCGATCTCGTCAGGCTGCAATGCGCGGACCGCGCCCTTTGGCAACTCGCCCAGCGGCAAGGCCCCGATGCCGACACGGACCAGGCGCAGCACCCGCGCGCCGGCCGCTTCGACGATGCGCCGGATCTGTCGGTTGCGGCCCTCGTCGATCACCATTTCGATCCAGGCGTTCCTTTGGCCATGGCGCAGGAGCGTCGCCGCCTTGGTCGAGAGCGCCTCGTCGCCGTCGACGGCACCGGCGCGCAGCCGCACCATCAAGGCGGTGTCGGGCACCGTGTCGATCTGGACATGGTAGGTTTTCTCCACGCCGGAGGCCGGGTCCAGGATGCGCTGCGCCCAGCGCGTGTCGTTGCTCATGAGCAGCAACCCTTCACTCGCCTTGTCGAGCCGCCCGACCGGGGCGACGAACGGTAGCTCCAGTCCGTCCAGGCAGGAATAGACCGTGGCGCGGCCTTCGGGGTCGGTCCGGGTCGTGAGCGCGCCGCGGGGCTTGTTGACCATCAGATAGACACGGCGTTCGGCCGAGACCGTTTCGCCATCGACGATGATGCGGGCACGCGCGAGATCCAGGCGCAGGCTCGGGTTCAGGGCAAGACGCCCATCGACCCGGACGCGCCTGCCGAGAATCAGGCCTTCGGCCTGGGTGCGTGAGCAATAGCCGAGCTTGGAAAGGGCGCGCGCGAGGCTGACGGACCCCGGCGTGCCGGGGCCGGATTGTCTCGACATGGTCTGGGCATTCCGAATGCGAAAGACCGGTCGCCGGCTCCGGGGCCATCATGTCGAGGCGCGGGACGGGCTACCGTGGACAAGCCGCCTTGCGGTGCGAAACCGTCTGCGCGAACCTCGTCCGGGATAGGTTGCTGTGCCAGGTCCGAGACGGCACGCCGTGGCAGGCGTCGTGGCCGACCTGAGGCCACTCCCCCCGAACCCGCTCCTCTTCGGAAGGTTCGGGGCTAGGCGCCCGCGATGATGACACTCCCGGGGCGCCAGGAGCGCGGCTGGGTGACAGGCCTGCGTCTCATCGGGCCTAGAAGCCGCCGGATCGGACGGCTGTCAAGACTTGCGCTGCCGCGCAGCATTGCCGGGGATGCGGAGCGCGGGACGCGACGCGGCGGGCGTTGGGGCATGGTTTGCGCGCAGCGGGGTTTCGCGCGGGCGCGATCCGGCTTATGAGCCCGGAGCGAAACCCGTCAGGCTGCCATGTCCCATAACACCTTCGGCCATCTCTTCCGCGTCACCACCTTTGGGGAAAGCCACGGGCCGGCGATCGGCTGCGTCGTCGATGGCTGCCCGCCTCTGATCCCGCTGAGCGAAGCCGAAATCCAGCTCGAACTCGATCGCCGCCGGCCCGGTCAGTCGCGCTTCACCACGCAGCGCCAGGAGCCTGATCAGGTCCGCATCGTCTCCGGTGTCTTTCCCGATGAGGCGAGCGGCCAGCAGGTGACGACGGGAACCTCGATCGGGCTGATGATCGACAATGTCGACCAGCGTTCCAAGGACTACTCGGACATCAAGGACAAGTACCGGCCCGGCCACGCCGACTTCACCTATGACGTGAAATACGGCATTCGCGATTATCGCGGTGGCGGGCGTTCCTCGGCGCGCGAGACGGCCATGCGGGTCGCGGCCGGCGCGATTGCGCGCAAGGTCGTGCCAGGCATGATCGTGCGCGGTGCGCTGGTGCAGATGGGGCCGCACAAGATCGACCGGAACAACTGGGACTGGAACGAGGTCGGCAATAATCCGTTCTTCTGCCCGGATGCCAAGGCGGCGGCCTTCTTCGCCGAATATCTCGATGGCATCCGCAAGTCCGGATCCTCGATCGGCGCGGTGCTGGAGATTGTCGCCGAGGGCGTTCCTGCCGGCCTGGGCGCGCCGATCTACGGCAAGCTCGATGCCGAGCTGGCCTCGGCCCTGATGAGCATCAATGCCGTCAAGGGTGTCGAAATCGGCGAGGGGTTCGCTGCGGCCGAACTCTCGGGCGAAGAGAATGCCGACGAGATGCGGGCCGGCAATGACGGAAAGCCGCTCTTTCTCTCCAACCACGCCGGCGGCATCCTGGGTGGCATCTCGACCGGGCAGCCGATTGTCGCCCGTTTCGCGGTGAAGCCGACATCCTCGATCCTCGCCACGCGCGCGACCGTGACGCGGACCGGCGGGGAAGCGGATATGTTCACCAAGGGGCGCCATGACCCCTGCGTCGGCATCCGGGCCGTGCCGGTCGGGGAGGCAATGGTCGCCTGCGTGCTGGCCGACCAGTTCCTGCGCCATCGCGCCCAGGTCGGCGTGGTCGAGCCGCGCTGGCCCTTTGCTCGGTGAATTTCAGTGTTACTGAAATTAATTCCCTGCTTCATTGCAAGTGAAGCGGGGGCGTATTAGCTTGCGGCCATGAAGCTCGAAACTTGGCTCCGGCAGAATGGCATGGCTCGCAGCGCCTTCGCGCGGCAGGTCGGCCTGTCGCCGGCCAGCGTGTCGGCGCTCTGCAACGATCAGAGTGCCTGGATCTCGCGCGAAAGTGCCGAGCGCATCGCCGCCGCCACGAACGGTGCCGTCACCCCCAATGATTTTCTGGGCCTGCAAGGGCCGCGGGAGGCTGTCATGCAGCAGAACGTCACTCAGGCCATCGAAGCCTTCGCCCGCGGCGAGATCGTTATCGTCACCGATGACGATGACCGCGAGAACGAGGGCGATCTGATCATCGCGGCCTCGCTCTGCACGCCGGAGAAGATGGCCTTCATTATCCGCAATACCTGCGGCATCGTCTGCGCGCCGCTGACGGCTGACGAGGCGCGGCGGCTCCGGCTCGACCCGATGGTCTCGTCAAACGACGCACCGCTCGGCACGGCCTTCACGGTGACAGTCGACGTCAAGCACGGGCTGACCACCGGTATTTCGGCCGAGCAGCGCAACAATACCGTGCGGGCGCTGGCCAATGGCAATATGGGCGCCACGGATTTCGTGCGGCCCGGTCACGTGTTTCCGTTGATCGCCAAGGATGGCGGCGTTCTGATGCGCTCCGGCCATACCGAAGCGGCGGTGGATCTCTGCAAGCTCGCCAATCTGCCGCCGGTCGGCGTAATCTGCGAGCTCGCCAATGATGATGGCACCGTGATGAAGGGCGCGCAGATCACCGCCTTCGCCAAGACGCACGGGCTGCAGCAGATCACGGTCGCCGAGCTGATCGCTTATCGCCAGGCGCGCGAGAAGCTCGTCGAGCGGGTGCATTCCTTCCCGGTCAAGACCGAGTTCGGCGAGATGACCGGCCATGTCTATGTCACGCCCTTCGAAGACACCCAGCATTTTGCCTTCGTCATGGGCAAGGTCGGTGACGGCGAGAAGGTCCCGGCGCGACTGCATCGTGCGAATGTCGTGGCGGATGTGCTCGGAGGCGCGAAGTCGATCCAGTGCGCGCTCCGGCGCTTCCAGCAGGATGGTCGCGGCGTGCTGATCTATCTGCGCGACGGCTCCGCCGGCGTGCCGATCAAGAGCGTCGAGGAGGGTTCCGACGCCCAGCGCTCGCAGCAATGGCGCGAGGTCGGACTCGGCGCCCAGATCCTGCGCGATCTCGGGGTCGCCTCGATCGTCAACCTCGCGTCCTCGCCGCGCTCCTTCGTGGGCCTGAGCGGCTTCGGCATCGAAATCGCGGAGACGCAGCCGCTGGAGTGAGCGGCTCCGCCATCAGCGCGACGAAACGCAGCCCCCGGGGATGCCTGCCCTGCCCGGATTGGGGCGCCGCTGGGCGACTTGCAAGGGCGGCTAGATCATCGGACCGGACATCGCATCCAGTCCGAGGATCTAACCCTTTGTCTTTGCATCGGCTTTCCCGAAAACCGCAATCCACTTTTCGGGCCGATGCTTTAGCCTCGCATCAGTGCCAGGACATGGCTTGCGGTCGATTTCGACAGGGCTTCGAGATCGTAGCCGCCTTCCAGGATCGAGACGAGGCGGCCCTCGGCGCGACGATCGGCGATCGCCATCAGCTTCTGGGTCGCCCAGGCGAAATCGCTCTCGACCAGATTGATATTGGCGAGCGGGTCGCGCCAATGCGCATCGAAGCCGGCCGAGATGATCACGAGGTCGGGCTGGAAGGCGTCGACGCGCGGCAATACCGCGGTCTCGAACGCATCCCGGAAGGTGTCGGAACCATCGCCCGCGCGCAGGGGGGCATTGACGATCGTGCCGCGTTCGCCACGTTCCGAGGCGGCGCCGGTGCCGGGATAGAGCGGCATCTCATGGGTTGAGGCGTAAAGCACGCTCGGGTCGTTCCAGAAGATCTCCTGCGTGCCATTGCCGTGATGCACGTCCCAGTCGATGATCGCGACGCGCTCCGCGCCATACGCCTTCTGGGCGTGGCGGGCGGCGATGGCAGCCTGATTGAAGAAGCAGAAACCCATCGCCTTGACGCTCTCGGCGTGGTGGCCGGGCGGGCGCGTGGCGCAGAAGGCATTCCTGGCCTTGCCCTGCATCACCTCGTCCACGGCGTGGGTGGCAGCGCCGACGCCGCGCAGCGCGGCCTCCAGCGAGCCGGGCGACATCGTGGTGTCGGCTTCGATCTCGACGAGTCCCGTGACCGGCGAGGCGGCGATCAATGCCTCTACGAATTGGCGCGGGTGGCAAAGCGTGACGAGGTCGAGGTCGGCACGCGGCGCCTCGACCCGGGCCAGGTGGGCGAATCGTTCATCTTCGAGCGTTTGCTCGACGACGCGGATGCGGTCCGGGCGCTCGGGATGGCCGGGCGGAGTCAGGTGCCGGAGGCTCGCCGGGTGTGTAATCAGAAGCGTCGTCACTGGTTCTCACCCTCATTGCGGGGCCTGCCGCCGCGCGTCATGTTGCACTGCCGTTGCGCGATTACCACGGTCGCGGTCGAAGTCGACGAAACACGCATCACGGCTGGAACTTCATTGCGCCATGTCAGTTTGCCGCATAGAGCAGCGGCATGTCTCGACGTCGCCCCAACCCCGGGGGCGGGAATAGAATATTAACTTTTCATTCATCATAAATGGCGCGTTCGCGGCGTCGCTGGTGGTAGGCATGAAACAGACCGTAATCGTTGCCCTGGCGCTGTCGACCCTTCTCGGTGCGTGCCAATACAAGAGCGTGAATGCTCCCGCACTGTCCGAGCGCGATGCAGAATACATCGCGCTGGTGCCGAAATTCGAGCACCAGATCACGCAGTTGCCCTACGAGATCACGGACCCGACCGGTCTGCCGCCCGGCAGCATCAAGGTCGATACGGTCGAGAAGTTTCTCTACTTCGTGCTGCCGAACAAGAAGGCGATTCGCTACGCCGTCGCGACCGGCGACGAAGCCTTCGGCTGGACGGGTGAAGCCACGATGCAGCGCAAGGCCGAGTGGCCGCGCTGGACCCCACCGGCCGAGATGATCAAGCGCTGGCCGCATCTGGCGCCCCGCGCCGGTGGCATGGAGGGCGGTCCGGACAACCCGCTCGGTGCGCGCGCTCTGTATCTCTACCAGAACGGCAAGGACACGCTCTACCGCATCCATGGCACGAACGAGCCCGAGACCATTGGCCGTTCGGCGTCTTCCGGCTGCATCCGGATGCGCAATATCGACGTGATCGACCTCTATAATCGGGTCACGGTCGGCACCAAGGTGGTGGTGGTCTGACGGCCCCCGCCGGTTCTGGTCGGGCCTCGCCCGGCCAGGGTCTGACAGCATTTCAGATCGAGCGGAGCAAGATGCTCGGGGCATCCGAGCATGCGGCGGCGATCTAGCTCCTTGTTTAAGCATCGGATTTTTCCAAAAACCGGATTCCACTTTTCGGTCCGATGCCCTAGCCTAGCTCCACCAGCACAACCTCCGGCGGAATTCCGAACCTGAGCGGCAGTTTGCTGGTGCCGAGGCCGGCAGAAACCACCAGATCGCGCCCGTTCTCGCGGACATGGCCATAGGCGTAGCGATTGCCATAGCGTGACGGCACGATCGGCGACCAGCCGAACAGCCTTACCTGTCCGCCATGGGTATGGCCTGACAGTGTCAGCCCAACCCGCGCCGGCATCCGGGCGAAGACATCCGGCTCATGCGCCAGCATGATGACGGGCGCGCCATCATCAGCGATCTGGGCGAGGGTGCCGGGCAGATCGTCGACGCCATTCTTCTGTCCGCGCAACCGTTTGACGAAGGCGATCTGGTCGCCGAGGCCGGCAAGCCAGAGCGGACCTGCAGCGGTCTCCAGGCGCACCGCCCGATTCTCGAGAACCGTGATCCCGGCCGCTTCGAGCGCAAGGCCCGCTTGTGTCGGCCCGCTGCGGTTCCTTTGTGTCGGTTCGTCCTGCCACCAGTCGTGATTGCCGAGTACGGCGTAGACCCCGCTCGGCGCCTTGAGCGCGGCGAGTGCCATAGCCCATTCGGCATAGGGAGGGTCGGAGGCGCGGCGCGTCCGGCTCGCAACGAAATCCCCGAGCAGCAGGACGAGATCCGGTTTCAGCTCGTTGGTCATCGCGACTATATCGCGCACACGCGATACCGGCATATGCGGCCCGCCAATGTGCAGATCCGAGATGATTGCGAGTTTGAGGCGGCCTGACTGGGGCCAGCCATTCGGCGTGAACCGGTAGTGCGTCACCCGCTGATGGGTTGGCTCCCAAGCATAGGCATAGCCGCCAGTGCCGAAGCCGGCCAAAAAAAGACCGGCGAGAGTTTGGAGAGCTCTGCGCCGGTCAATCATGGAGGGTCTCGAAAGTCAGTCTGGCAGTCGTCAAGTCAATCGTCAAAACCGTTGCGGAGAACGGCCGGCACAAGATGAGCCGGTTTCCTCTCTGCCGTCCTGTCCGACGCAGGCGAGGCACGTCTCGTTCCCGCGGCGATCGCGCGAAATGCGATCGGGCGGAAGTGCGATGCGTAGGCCTCTCTGGCCGAGGCATCATGGAAGCTCGCGCTTCGTTGCGTCGTCTGACGCTTGTTGGCGGAAGGCATCGGTCCTGACTTTACTTGTTGCACGGTGCCGGCGGTTCCTGGCCGTCGACACAGGGAAGGTGACGTCCGATCGGGACGACGAAGCGGCGTGATCGTGATTTCTTCGTGGCTTTTCGGCCTCGATCGCAATCATGTCGCCGCTTCGGTTAATCTCCCCTTAAGCATGCAGGCTCAGGCCGCGAGCAAGCCTTCGGCCTTGACCCAGGCGAGCGTCTTGTTCAGGGCCCGCTCGTAGCGGTCGAACATCTCCTCGATCTCGGCCTCGGTGATCACGAGCGGCGGGCAGAAGGCGACACGGTCGCCCATGGCGCGGGTGATCAGGCCCTCTTCCTGCGCGAAGAAGACCGATTTCGGGCCGACGCCCTTCTTGGTCTCGAACGGGGCCTTGGTCACCTTGTCCTTGACGATCTCGACGCCACCGATCAGACCGACGCCGCGCGCTTCGCCGACCAGCGGATGCTCGGCAAGCTTCTCCAGCCGCCGCAGGAAGGTCGGGGAGACCTTGCGGGTGTGCTCGACGATCTTGTCGCGCTGATAGATTTCCAGCGTCTTGACCGCGATCGCGCAACCGACGGGATGGCCGGCATAGGTGTTGCCGTGGCCGAAGGTGCCGATCTTGCGGCTCTGGTCGACGAGGACCTCGTAGACCTTGTCGTTCATCAACACGGCGCTGAGCGGGAAATAGGCCGAGGTGATCTGCTTGGCGAGCGAGATCGTGTCGACGTTCATGCCATAGGTCGTGGTGCCGAACATGTTGCCGGTGCGGCCGAAGCCGGTGATGACCTCATCCGAGATGAACAGGATGTCGTATTTGGCGAGAACGGCGTTGATCTTCTCGAAATAGCCATCCGGCGGGGTGATCGCGCCGCCAGCGCCCATTACCGGCTCGGCAATGAAGGCGGCGACCGTGTCCGGCCCTTCGCGCAGGATCATCTCCTCCAGTTCGGCTGCGAGGCGCGAGGAGTAATCCTGCTCGCTCTCGCCAGGCTCGGCGAAGCGATAATGATGCGGGCAGGAGGTGTGCAGGATGCCCGGCAGCGGCAGGTCGAAATCGATATGATTGTTGGGCAGGCCGGTGAGCGAGGCCGAGGCCACGGTGACGCCGTGATAGCCCTTCAGCCGCGAGATGATCTTCTTCTTCTGCGGCCGGCCAAGGGCATTGTTCATGTACCAGACGATTTTCACCTGGGTGTCGTTGGCGTCGGAGCCGGAGGCGCCGTAGAACACCTTCGAGATCGGAACCGGTGCGATCTCCTTCAGCTTCTCCGCCAGCTCGATCGCCGGATCATGGCTGCGCCCGCCGAAGATATGCGTGAAGGGCAGCTTCTTCATCTGCTCCGTCGCCGTGTCGATCAGCTCCTGGTTGGAGTAGCCGAGCGCGGTGCACCAGAGCCCGGCCATGCCCTCGATGTATTCCTTGCCGGCGCTGTCATAGACGAAGACGCCCTTGCCGCTTTCCAGCACCAGCGGGCCGGTCTCGCGATGCGTCGCCAGGTTCGTGTATGGGTGGACCAGGGTCTCAATGTCGCGGACGGCGAGGTTGGATAGCATGGCGCAATCTCCAGGTTTTTATGCGGCCTTTATGCGAGCATAGACCGGGATCAGCGCAAGCACTGAGCGATTTTCACGCAGATCGACGCAGACTCTGGCGCGTATCGGGTTGCGCCTGCTCAGGATTGTCCGGCCGAGCCGGGGGGAACGCGATATCCTGCGCCCGCCCTTGCCAGCATGCCGCCGACGGCGACTGCCGTCAGGTCTTCGCCGGCCGCCGCAATGATCTGCACGCCGAGCGGCAGACCAGCGTCCGACTGCGAGATTGGCGCAACCAGCGAAGGCAGGTCTGCGCCAGTCGCGAGCGAGGCCCAGAGCAGGAAATCGAGATAGGGGCGAGGCTCGCCGTTCACGACAAGGCGCCTCGCGTGAATATCCGGCGTGTGATCATGCGGGATCGCGGCAACGGGGGCAGGTGGGCAGAGCACGACGTCATAGGACTGGAAGAAGCGGGCCCATTGCCGTTTCAGAGCCATGCGCCGCTGCGAGATCTGCTGGTAGAGCCCCGGCGTCATGCGCGCGCCGCGCGCTTGCAGCGATTGATGCGAGAGATCGTTGGTGCTGAAGCGCGATGCCATGGCCTGGATACGCGCCCTGACCTTAGGCGGCAGACCATAGGCGACGACGGCATGGTTGAGCAGCGCATAGACCTCGAAGGCTTCGGAGAAGCGGATCGCCGGGCGCGCCGTCTCGTCGATGATCGCGCCCTGCGCGGCAAGCAGATCCGCGGCCCGATGCACGACTGCGCCGACCTCCCGGTCGGTCGGAGCGAAAGCATCGTCGGCCCAGAGTGCGACACGCAGGCCGCGGGGCTCTTCCAGCCGAGGAGCGGTGAGTGTGGCGCCCGCGACTCGGGAATCGCGCGGGCCGGCCAGCACCGGAAGGATGAGCGCAAGATCCTCGGGCGCGCGCGTGATCGGTCCGGCGACCAAAAGGTCGGCATTACGCGGTGTGCGGCGCTCGGGCGGCGGCGGCAGGTGGCCCCAGGTCGAGATCAACCCCCAGCTCGTCTTCAGGCCGTAGACGCCGCAGGCATGGGCCGGCCAGCGCGCGGAGCCACCGAGATCGGAGCCGAGCTCGAAAGCAGACATGCCGGTCGCGACCGCGGTTGCCGCTCCGCCGGACGAGCCGCCGGGCGAGAAAGCAGCATTCCAGGGGTTGTTGGTGACGCCGTGAATGGGGTTGTAGCTCTGGAAATCGCCTGAGAAGACCGGGACGTTGCTCTTGCCCAGAATGACGGCGCCGGCAGCGCGCAGGCGAGCGACGGGGGCGGCATCATCGGTGGGAATGCGCTCCTTGTAGGCGGGTAGCCCGCCGGAGGAGGGCAGGCCGGCAACGTCGAAGGCGTCCTTGATCGTGATCGGCAGCCCTTCAAGCGGGCGGGCGCTGCCATCGGCGAGGCGCCTGTCCGATTCTGCCGCCATGGCGCGCGCGGCCTCGCGGTCCTGGGCAATGATGGCGTTGAGCAATGGGTTCAGCGAGTCGATGCGGGCGAAGCTGGCCTCGAGCAGGTCGCTCGCGCTGAAGCGGCGCGCGAGCAGGGCTTCGCGGAGGTCGGTCGCGGAGGCGGTCAGATCGATCGCAGGCATCGGTACGTCCGGTCGGTTGGCAAGAACCAGTTCGCAGGAACCAGCCTCATGCCTAGCCGGTTCGCGCTTCGACTTCCATCCGCCGAAGGAAGCTCTCGCCGTCACTGATGCCGAGTTCGTAGGCGAAGCGGATCCCCTCCCAGTCGCGGATCGTGAATTGCGAGACCGGAATGGTCCGGGACGGGCGCGCATAGGTCCGGCCCGGCACCTGCGGCACCGCGGAGAAGGGGCGCGTCAGCAGGACCAGCGTCCGTTCGCCGGCCTGTTCCAGATCGGCGAGCGCCCAGGCGGGGGCGCTGTCGACCAGCCCGCCGTCGAGCGCAGCGCGCTGCCCGACGAGCCCGGCCGGCATGAAGGGAGGCACTGCAGCGCTCGCCATCAGGGCCGCGACCAGTTGCTCTGCGGTTGCGCAATCGGCGAGCCGGACAAGATCGGGCACGAAACCGAGGCGGCGCCCGGCGGTGGGATGGACCGGCCGGCGGAGGCGCTTTTCGAGCTGATAGGCGCCGATCCCCAGCATCGCGGCGATCGGCAGGGGCCAGAAGCGTGGCGGGCGCGAGATCGCGATGCGGAAATCGCTCATCAGCCGCAGGGTTGAGAGGGCCTCGGGCGTGAAGAGCTGAGTGAGGAGGCGCTGATAGAGCTCGCCGACCGGGAAGAGCCGCCCACCCCGGCGAAAGGCCGCCCAATCCATTTCGGATGTTCGGTCGAGACAGGCTTGCCTGACCTGCTCGCGTACGGTCGGGCCGAGACCGAGTGCCGTATAGAGCATCGCGAAGGCGCCGGCGCTGACACCGACGACCCGGCGCGGCGACAACGCGAGGCGTGGCGCCACGGTTTCATGGAAGCCACCCTGCCAGTAGCAGCGATTGCCGCCGCCAGCGAAGGCGAGCCCGGCGAACATAAAGGCGCTATTCGGCGTCCGCGGCGCGAGCGAGGTCGCGCCAGGCCAGGACGAGCCGGTCGAGATCTGCGAGATCGCCGGCCGGCAGCTTGCCGAGCGTGGTCGCGACATAGCTGCGTTGCGCCGCGATGCCGGCTTCCGCCAGCCTGCGCCCCTCGGGCGTCAGATGCATCGCATAGGAACGCCGGTCGCCCGCGATGGCGCGGCGCTCGACGAGGCCGGCCTGCACCAGGCGATCGACGAGCCCGGAGACGTTGCCCTTGGTGACGTAGAGCCGCTCGGCCAGCTCGCTTTGGCTGATGCCTTCGCGCTCGGTCAGCGTGGAGAGCAGATCGAATTGAGGGATCGAGAGCCCGAGCGTACGGATGCGCGCCGTCATCTGGCCGAGCATGCGCTGGTGCAACCGCATGAAGCGGAACCAGACGCGGTCTGGATCGGTGCGTAGGGCGTCGGGCGCTGACACGGTTCCAACTCTCAGGGTCTATCAGTTCTGCCCTAAACTATCGCGTGGCTCCAGGCGAGCCCTTCATTCCCGCTCCGGCTCAACTCCTGCTTCCCTGCCGGGGAGCAGCCTGTCTATGCTGCTCCCAACAACAGCAAGAATGATCGTGGGGAGAGACGCTATGCTTGGCCTGATGCAGGACTGGCCCCTGCTGCTGCACCGGATCATCGACCATGCCGCCGTCCAGCACGGCACCCGCGAGGTCGTGAGCCGCGCGGTGGAAGACGGCTCGCTGCGGCGCACGACCTATGCCGATATCCGCCGCCGCGCCCTGCGGGTGGCCAGGCGCCTCGAGCGGGAAGGGATGCGGCTCGGCGACCGGGTCGCGACGCTGGCGTGGAATACCGACCGGCATCTCGAACTCTGGTACGGGATCAGCGGGATCGGCGCGATCACTCATACGGTCAATCCGCGGCTGTTCCCGGAGCAGATCGCCTGGATCATCAACCATGCCGAGGACAGGATGCTATTCCTCGACCTGACCTTCGTGCCGCTGATCGAGCAGATCCAGGACAGGCTGCCGAGCATCGAGCGCTACATCGTGCTGACCGATGCGGCACATATGCCGCAAACCAGCCTGAAGGGAGCAGCCGCCTTCGAGGAGTGGCTCACTGAAGCCGATGATGATTTCGCCTGGAAGCAGTTCGACGAGAACACCGCCGCCGGGCTCTGCTACACCTCCGGCACCACCGGCGGTCCGAAGGGGGTGCTCTATTCGCACCGCTCGAACGTGCTGCATGCCATGGCCTGCTCGGCGCCGGATTATATCGGGTTGTCCTCGCGCGACAGCGTGCTGCCGGTCGTGCCGCTCTTCCATGCCAATAGCTGGTCGCTGGCCTATTCCGCGCCGATGACCGGAGCCAAGCTGGTCATGCCGGGTGCGAAGCTCGACGGTGCATCGCTGCTCGAATTGCTGGAAGGCGAGGGCGTGACCTGCACCGCTGCGGTGCCGACGGTCTGGCTTGGCCTGCTGCAGCATCTGGAGGCGACCAACGCCCGCCTCTCGACGCTGAAACGTGTGGTGATCGGTGGTTCAGCCTGCCCGCGGGCGATGACGGAAGCATTCGAGCGCAAATATGGCGTCACGGTCGCACATGCCTGGGGCATGACCGAAATGAGCCCGATCGGCTCGTTCTGCTCGATCAAGCCGGTCTATGGGCATCTGCAGGGCGATGCGCTCTACGATCTCAAGGTCAAGCAGGGGCATCCGCCCTTTACCGTCGAATTCCGCATCACCGACGATGCCGGCCAGGACCTGCCCTGGGATGGCAAGACCTTCGGGCGCCTGAAGGTGCGCGGACCGTCCGTCGCCGGCGCCTATTTCAGGCGTGAGGATGAAGCGATCCTCGACGAGCACGGTTTCTTCGATACGGGCGATGTCGGCACGCTGGATGCCGCGGGGTATCTCCAGATCACCGACCGCTCAAAGGATGTGATCAAGTCGGGCGGCGAGTGGATATCGTCCATCGATCTCGAAAATCTCGCGGTCGGCCATCCCGATGTGGCGGAGGCCGCGGTGATTGGCGTCGCCCATTCCAAATGGGACGAGAGGCCGCTGCTGGTCATCGTTCCAAAACCCGGCCGTTCACCGAGCCGCGACGAGATGCTGGCCTATATGACCGGCAAGATCGCAAAATGGTGGCTGCCGGACGATGTCGTCCTGGTCGAGGCGATACCGCATACCGCTACGGGCAAGATCCAGAAGACCGCGCTGCGCGAGCAGTTCAAGGACTATCGCCTGCCGACAGGCTGAGCCGCGAGGCTTGCCTTCGGTGCCAGACCCCGCCACGTAATCATCATGCATCGTCGCATCGTCTTCGAGGAACCTGTCTCGCGCGCCGCACGCTGGAGCCGGCGGCTGGCCTGGTTTTCCGTCGCGGTGCTGCTGCTGGCCATTCTCGTCGCCCGGCTCGGCGAGCCTTCGGCGCAGGGACTCGCGCCGATCGCCGGTGCCTATGGCTTCGTTCTGCTGGCGTTGCTGCTGGCCGTGCTCGCCTTCATGCGGATCTGGCAGGTGGGGCATCGCGGGGTCGGCATGGCGGCACAGGCCTTCGTGCTTGCGCTCATCATGCTTGCCCCAGTGCTCTATGGTGGCTTCAAATGGCTGACGCTGCCGCGATTGAGCGATATCTCGACCGATATCGATGATCCCCCGACCTTCAGCCGCTCGCAGGCCGCGTTGACCGTGCGCCACGGCCTGGTGCCGCCCGACGTACCGGCTGGAGAGCGGCGCATCCAGCGCCAAGCCTATCCGAAGACGCTGCCGATCGTG
This sequence comes from Allobosea sp. 05T433, assembly GCF_056396065.1. NCBI lineage: Bacteria > Pseudomonadati > Pseudomonadota > Alphaproteobacteria > Hyphomicrobiales > Alloboseaceae > Allobosea > Allobosea sp. 05T433. Next base: position 267,018 of record NZ_JBFTKS010000006.1, read on the forward strand.
CTGGAGGTCCCGGCCGAAACGGCGTTCACAATCGCGCGCCGGGCCGCCACTGCACTGGGCTGGCAGGTGCTCGAAGCGTCGCGCCCCGGCGGACGCAGCGGGGCAGGGCGGATCGAGGCGGTGGCGCGCACCCGAATCCTGCGCCTTGCCGAGGACATCACGATCCGAGTGCGACCGCGTGCCGACGGCAGCCGCATCGACATCCGCTCGGCTTCGCGGATCGGAAGCCACGATCTCGGCGCAAATGCTGCCCGCATCGCCGCCTTTGCTGCAGAGGTCGAGCTGCTGGTCGAGGCACGGTAGGTCATGTGCGACGGCGTGATGCGATCCGAAGAAATCGACGCCGCTGCATCAGGTCCGGGCCAGCTTGTATCGGCTCGCCAGCATCGGCAGTGCCTCGTCGCAGATGACAGTGCCGTGGAGGACCAGATCCTCGAGTTGGGCGAGGATCGAGAGCGAGGCCGCGCCATGCAATGCGACCGGCAAGCCCTGATAGATTGGTGGCACCATCTCCGCGATGCGCTCGTCGCCAGCCCTGAGGCGGTTGAGGATCGCGGCTTCGCGCAGCCGGCGGTGCTGTACGAGCGCGCGCAGGAAGCGCTGCGGTTCGTTCACCGGCCCGCCATGGCCAGGCCAGTAGATGGCGTGCTCCATCGCGCGCAGTTTTTCGATCGAAGCCATGTAGGACGCCATCGAGCCGTCGGGCGGGGCAACGATGCTCGTCGACCAGGCCATGACATGGTCGCCTGAAAACAGGCTTGTCTCTTCCGCGAGCGCGAAAGCGAGGTGATTGGCGGTGTGCCCCGGCGTTTCGACCGCCGAGAGCGTCCAGCCGGGGCCCGTGACCGTGTCACGGTCATACATCGGCAGATCGGGGGCATAATCGCGGTCGGCCGCGGCATCGAGCGGATTGATCTCGCCAAGCGCCAGTTCGCGCGCCGCGCGATGCGGCAGGCAGCCGGCGACGATGGCGCCTGTCGCCGCTTGCAGTGCCGGAACGGCGGGCGAATGATCGCGATGGGTGTGTGTGACAAGGATATGGCTGACGCTCTCGTCAGCGAGTGCGGCAAGGACGCGCGCGACATGAGCCGGGTCGTCGGGGCCAGGATCGAGCACCGCCACAGTGCCCCGGCCGATGATATAGGTGCAGGTGCCGGTAAAGGTCATCGGCCCGCTATTTCCGGCGATGATGCGCCGGACGAGCGGCGACAGTTCAACCACGTCGCCGGAGGGAGCCGTGGCGCTCCGATCGAATTCGATGTCTTCGCTCATGCGGGTTCCGTCGCCTGGTCCAGTCGCGTCACGGGGGCAGGTTGCGCCCCGGCCTTGCCGCTTCGCGCACCGCCGCGCGCCTTGTAGGGCATTGCAGCATTTTCTATAGACGGAAAACCGGCTGCGCAGCGCGGCCCTCGAAAAATGGATGAGAGCGCATGGCCGATCTGCTTCCCCTTTCCGCTCCGACCCTGGTCAACGCGATCCTTCCCCAGGTCTCGGGACGTCGCGCCGCGCTGGCGCGCAATGTCGCCCTTGCCGTGGCCGGCAGCCTGCTGCTCGTCCTCGCGGCCAAGATCAAGGTGCCGTTCTGGCCGGTGCCGATGACCCTGCAGACGCTGGCGGTGCTCGGCCTGGGCGCCGCCTATGGCTCGCGCCTCGGCGCTGCGACTGTCGCACTCTATATTGCCTATGGCCTTGCCGGGCTGCCGGTCTTCACCAACACGCCGCCGGTTGCAGCCGGGCTGCTCTATCTTGCCGGTCCGACCGGCGGGTTCCTTGTCGGCTTCGTGCTTGCGGCGGCTGTCGCTGGCTGGGCGGCCGAGCGTGGCGCCTCGGTGATCCGCCTGATCGCGGGATTCATTGCCGCGGAAGCGCTGATTCTTGGCCTCGGCGGCCTGTGGCTCGCGCTCGGGGCGCAGATGGCGAGCGGTGCCACGGGTGTCGGCTTCGCCAAGGCCTACACTTTCGGCGTGCAGCCCTTCCTGCTCGGCGATGCGGTCAAGATGGCGCTGGCTGCGAGCCTTGTCGGGGCCAGTTGGTCCTTCCTGCGCCGCCGCGGCTGAGACGCGCTGCAACGGTAGAGACGAACGAGCCGGGGCTTTGCCTCGGCTTTTTCTTTGGCGCCGGCCGGGAAGGCATCGGCCCGAAAAGGGGATTGCGGTTTTCGGCAAGGCCGATGCAGCCGCACAAGGTGAAAGCATCGGGCCGCATACAAGATCCGGTCCGATAGTCCACCGATTCGCGTCAGGCAGACGGGCCTGCGCTCAGCCTTGCGGATTATTGCCGGAGCATGTCTTCACGGGTTGGCCGAAGATATCGAGCTTCATCAGCTCCCCGCATTTGTCGCAGCCGGAAAGCAKCACGGCGAGGCTCATGATTCCGATGATTCGGGAAAAGCGCGTCATAGAGTGAGCCCCATTGTCCTTGGGCGAGACTACAGGAGCCTCGCGCGCGACACCATCGCTGTACCGGGAGAAGTCGTGGATGCGTTAATCGGGCCAAGGCAGGCCCGCCTGAGGATCAAACCGCGCTGAAACGGTCCGGGCAACAAAAAAGCCCCGAAGGGCTTGATTTGTAACGGCTTGAAATATCTCGGGAAATTTTGGTCGGAGTGGCAGGATTTGAACCTGCGACCCCCACGTCCCGAACGTGGTGCGCTACCAGACTGCGCTACACTCCGATCAACTGGTGGCCGGCTTATAGCCAGCGTCGCGCCGCAGCGCAACAGGGCTAAGCACCTCTTGTGTGGATTTCTCCAGAGCCTCGCCGAAGGATCTGTCGCATCGGATGCAGCCACCTGTGAGAAGCGCTTGTCGACGGTTGCGCAGAGGCGCGACGCACACTAGAACGCAGCAGCGCGTTGGGGCGTCGCCAAGTGGTAAGGCAGCGGTTTTTGGTACCGCCATTCCCAGGTTCGAATCCTGGCGCCCCAGCCATTATCATAAAGTATTGATTTTAAACGATTTTCCAAGATTTCTGTAACCGTTGTCCATAGCAGCCGGACGTGACGCCCTTGGCTGCTAGCCTGAAGTGGCGAACGGGTTGGTAGGGTCGAGACCCACAGGGGCGAACGACATTCTCCCGCATCAGCAGGCTTCGATTATCTCAGCTACACCCGATCGTCGGGCGCCGGATCTTTTTGCCAGGCCCCGGGCGTAAGCGTACTGTAGGTGAAGTAGGGGGCTTCCATTCGACGTGATGGAAGGTTGCTTGATCTCCCAATTGGGGAGGACGTTATGGGACGCAAGTTCATCGACTGCCGTGAATTCCCGAGCGAGATGAATTGCTCAGTCACGATCATCGCCGACAATGAGAGCGAACTGGTGGAGGCCTCGGTGCAGCACGCCGTTGCCGTGCATGGGCATCAAGATACGCCTGAACTGCGGAACCAAATCAAAGCCGCCATCAAAGATGGCATGCCGTCTGAGAAGGCACCAAGTCGCGCCGCCTGATCGAACACGTGGTGCCGCCATTCTCTGATCCAACAACTCGCCTGCTGCCGGTTTTGTGCACGGTCTCAAGCACGTCTGTAACGAGCGGCGCCGTGTCATCTCATCGACCAGACGAGAGAGGCTGGGCCGTGTCGGGGCGATAGTCGGCGCACGTGTTGGGAATCGGTGCAGCTACGAGTTATGAGCCCGTTCCAAGACGCGTCTTCAGTTCGACTGTCGTGCGGTCGATCAGGAATTGCTGGTAGCGATAGAACATTTCCTCGCCCATCGGCGTTGCGAACGAGTTGGCGTATCGCTGACACCGCTCGCGCAGCCCGGCCAGGCGCTCCAGCATGTCCCTGATCGCTTCACGTTCATCCGCATCCGGCAAGGCGGGCTTCGCGATGGGATGCAGTGCTGGCGCATGGCTGACGGCCTCCCCCGCCACGAGCCTTGCTTCCGCCTCAAGCTTCTCGCGCGCGGAATCAAGTCGCCAAAGACGAAAGCGGCTGATGCCCTTCAGCAGGTTGAAAAGGGCCGTAACGGCCATGACGAGGTAGATCCAATAGGCGGGCGACATGAGGTTCACGAGCCACGGAAAATAGCGGTCTACGAACTCCGGCTCGCCAGTCAGAAAGAACTGCCTCGCTTCGGACGATAGCGGCACCGCGGTCGCCGAACTCGTCGAGGTCGGCGGGTTGCTGCGCACGAAAGTCGGAAGCGCAGCCGCCAGGAGCACCAGCAATTCAATGCGGTCAGCTCTCTTCGCGCACGCGTTGGCCAGGACCAGCGTATTGACCTGCGGCACCATTTTGTCGGTCGCAGGGACCAGGCGCATCAAGTCGTATCGGCCAGCCGGCACGCGCCCAAGAGTCAGCCATGGAAAGCGGTCGGTCAAACCTCTCAAATCTCGGAGTTCGATGATTTCCAGATCATAGCGGCCGATGATCGTCCGCAGGAACTCGGCATCATTTCGCATGACATAGGCGGCAATATCGAGATTGCCCTGCGCCAAAAGCTGAGCTTGCTCCTCGAGCTCGCGATAGGACGTTCGAATGTCGAGCTTCTTCAGGTCGGGATCGCCGAGCAGTTGGAGCACGAGATAGGCCGTTCCCGAATTCTCGGGGCCTATTCCGATGGAGGCGCCCCGTAGGTCGGAGAAGCTACCGAAGGACCGATCGCGCCGGGTCAGAAAGAGCAGCGACTCCGGTTCGGGCAGGCGCCCCAATAGTTCCAGTTCGGATTCGGCAGGCACTGGAGTGCCGTCCTGAACGAAGGCAAATTTCTCGGCGCAGGATTTCTGGTCTGCCATCAGGCGTTTGGCGTTCTCGATCGAACCCGCTGTCGGGATAACCTCGAGATGCCCTCGGTCGCGCCTGGCCAGCTGCGCCAGATTTGAAGCGAGCGAATGATAGGCGCCGCCTGGCGCGCCGGTCAGTATCGACGCTCGAAAGGAGCCGTAGTCGCGCACCGTGCTGTAGGAGAGAGCCAAGCCTGCAATGGCTGCTGATGCAACAAACAGCAATAGAATGCGCAGAACGCCCCTGCGCCGACCCGCGAAACTAGGTTTGTCTGGTCTCGGAGCGTGAACCGGCACGGTAGATGCCTGCAATGGGGGCAGAATGATCGCAAGGTCCCGGAGATTTGCACGACACTCGCGCGCTCGCCAGCTCTATCATCATTGCCAGCCCCCCTGCGCCCGTTGCAAACGTAAATGCCCTTTCCTCCGTTACGCTTTAGCGGCCGGAGCCGGCGCTTCCATCTGCCTCACGTACGCCGCACCCTCGCCACGCCTGTCCAAGGGGCATCCCCTCACCAGAGTTTGGCGTCGAATGAGTAGCTCAAGCCGAGGCCGACGGTCGTCTGGTTCGGCGATCCATAGCGGGTCACCAGCGGGCTGGATGCCGCATCATCCCTGAGGCGGGCGTATTCGACATAGGCACGGACCTCCCATCGCGGCGTCAGTTGATAGCGCGCCTGCAGGCCGGCGCCGATCGAATGCAGCCCGCCCTTGGCATTGAAGAGGGGAAGTCCGGAAGCCAGCGATTGGGCCGCGTCGACGCCGAAATACGGTGCGGTCGCCTTGTTGTCGGCCAGCGACAGGCGCGGCCCGCCGGACAGCGTCCAGCGTTCGCCAATGGGAACGACGACATCGGCGAAAAGGTCGGCGACGAAGCCCCTGTGCCCGCCGAAACCACGGCGCGTTTCGATTCGCGTCCGGAACCAATCCCGGGGCCAGAACTCGGCGAAGAGGCCAGCTTCGATCGTCGCGTCGACATCGCCGAGCCCGCGCAAATGTCTGGGGTAGTCGCCAGCGTCGCGCCCGCCCTTGTACTTGCCGACAAGACCGGCATGGAAGCCGCCGATGTCGATCAGCGAAATACCGGCACCGTCCAGAGGGGCGCGAAAGCGCGCAGCCTTGCCGGCCCGGCGGACGGAGACGATCGGCAGGGGTTCGAAGCGGAAGCGGCTAGCGCCTTCGAATTCGGGGAGAAACCTGCCCTGAGCACCCAGGGTGATGGTCCAATCGCCGGGGATCGTTGGCATGCGATCGAAAAGACTCTGCGCATGGGCATCACCGGGACCTGTCGTGCAGATGAGCGCCAGGGCAGATGCGGCCAGGGCCACGCGGCCGGACAAAATGCGCCGAAGCGCCTCCAACGACGTCATTCATCAACCCCAATGGCGCAAAACGCGTTCGCGAGACGCTCATCTCTAAGGCAGTGGGGGCGCGGGGCGATGTCTCCGGGATTTCGGTTTGCAACAGACTGTTACAGAATGATGCTTGCCCAAAGGGCATGTGGAAGGCCAAGGGTACTCCTCTGCCGGAGCTTCATCGCGTGGCCCGCTCGAACAGCCCTCATCTCCTCATCGTCGATGACAACGCCACGATACTCAGGATCCTCGCGCGATTCCTGAGTGAGCATGGGGTGCGTGTGACGCAGGCCCAGGCCGGGGCGCAGATGCTCGAAGCCCTGGAAGCAGGGCGCTTCGACCTCATCGTCCTCGATATCATGATGCCGGGAGAGGATGGGCTCAGCCTTTGCCGGCGCGTCCGTGCCACGAGCAATATCCCGATCATCCTGCTGACGGCGATGACATCCGATACGGATCGGGTCGTCGGGCTCGAACTCGGTGCCGACGATTACGTGACGAAGCCTTTCAACCCGCGGGAGCTTCTGGCGCGGGTGCGGGCTGTTCTGCGCCGGACCGGCGTCTCTCCCGCCGCTGCGCGCGATCACGTGCGGTCGAACTTTCGGTTTGCGGGATGGACTCTGGATGCGAAACGCCGCGTCTTCCTGTCTCCCGACAATGTGCTGACCGACCTGACCAGCGGCGAGTTCGATCTGCTTCTGGCATTCGTCGAGCATCCGCAGCGTGTTCTCAGCCGTGATCAGCTGCTCGATCTGGCCCATGGCAGGGCCAGCCAGATCTTCGATCGCAGCATCGACGTCCAGATCAGCCGGCTGCGCCGCAAGATCGAGATCAATCCGCAGGAACCACTGCTCATCAAGACCGTGCGGAGCGAGGGATATGTCATGACTGCGGACGTGGTTGCCGATGCGCCCGAAGCGACGCCATGAGGGTAAGGCTGTGGTCGCGGGTGGGTTTTGCCCCCCGCATCGCCATTGTTGTGGTCCTCACCTTCATCGGGACTCAACTGCTCGGCGAAGCGCTTCGCGCGCTGGTGCCACCCTCGGATTTCGCGTTGTTCGACACGCAGTGGCTTGTCGATACGACAGTCGATGCTCAACGGACCGTGACGGCGGCCGATGCCAGCCAGCGTGATTTGGCGCTGTCTTCGCTGAAATCGAAGGAGTGGCTCGATTTCGTCATCCGTGAAGGTCAACCCGCAGCGCCGGGCGGTCCTTCGCCTGCATCGAGCGCGACGCTCCAGGCCCAGATCAGCAAGAAACTGGGCGTCGATGCGGATGCTGTCGTTGTCAACATCACGCCCTACGGCAACCTGCTCAGCCAGGTCAGGACCGGTGTCGTTCTCTTGTCCGGCCTGCCGGCGCTCATGACCAATGTCGCCGCGGATTCTGTCGAGCACTACCCGCTCGTGGCATCGGAAATCGAGATCGGCGTCCGCCTCTCGGATCGGTCCTGGCTGATCGTGAGACAGCGCGCCGGCGATCTGGCGAGCGCGCGCTACGTGCGGAACGCGGCGGACCTGATCGGCGGGGCGCTGTTTGTCGGCATGCTATCCATCTGGATGGCGCGCAGCCTGGTCAAGCCGCTGACGCAGCTTGCCGGAGCGGCCGAACGGCTCGGCCGAGAGCGGGCGCTGACTCCGATCGGTGACATGGACCTGCCGGAATATGCCGCGATCGCCCACGCCTTCAACGACATGCAGGCGCGCCTCACGAATTTCGTGGATGAGAGAACCACTATGCTCGCGGCCATATCGCATGACCTGCGCACGCCGCTCACGCGGCTGCGGCTCATGGCGGAGTATGTGCGCGACAAGGATCAGCGGCAGGAGGTCCTGTCCAATATTTCCGAGATGGAAACCATGATCCAGTCGTCTCTCGCGTTCGGGAGCGACGATGCCCGGCGCGAGCCGCACAGCGTGGTCGATATCGCCTCGCTGCTGATCAGCCTTTGCGACAATTTCACGGATATGGGGGGGCATGTCACCTATATCGGCCCCGATCATGCGCAGCTGTCATGTCACCCCGTGGCGATGCGCCGTGCTCTGTCAAACCTCATCGACAATGGCCTGCGCTATGGAGAGCGGGTCAGCGTTAAACTGCGCGACGAAGCTCAGGCGCTTGTCATTGTTCTCAGGGATGGCGGGCCAGGGATTGCGCCGGACCAGATCGAGCGTGCCTTCGCTCCGTTTCAACGCCTCGATGGATCGCGCAGCCGTGCGACCGGTGGGACCGGGCTCGGGCTCACGATTGCCCGGGACGTCATCCGGGCGCATGGCGGGGACGTCACCCTCGCTTCGGCCCAGCCGGCGGGTCTGCGGGTGACCGTGAACCTGCCAAAACCGACGATGTTGCCGTCTGTGATCTGACAGGTGCTCCGCGGCACTTGCCGTCGCAGCTTGCCCGGGCGACCGAATGAAATTGGCGTTCGGCGGCTTGGAGATTGGTGCACGCGATCCGGCTATTGTTTCTGGCCCGTGTTCACCAGCGGCGTGGTCAGTACTTCGCCGGTCGTGCTCGCCGCGTCGCTGATCGAGTCTCCGAGTTGCTCGATGCGGCCATTGAAATTGCGGCGAGTATGGGGGTCGACAATGGCGATCGGTGCTGCAATCGCAAGACCGGCCGCAGTTCCAACCGTTGCCGCGGCACCGGCGGTGACAGCCATCAGGCGGTCGCCGAGGCCGACGCGTGAATCGGTGATGGACTGGCCCGCGACGAGGCGGGTCCCGATCAGCCGCACGACCTCGGGGCTCTCCGCGAATTTGCCGTGGTTGAGCCGGTCGTCCGATCTGAGCTTCGTCAGGTCGAGTACGGTGATGCCTTCGGCAGCCAGCTCGTCGCGATAGGGCTCGGCTTCCGGGTTGATCGCGCCCAGCCGTGCCGTGCTGCCCCAGACTCGGCGGGAAACCGCCAGTGCCCGGTCGTCTTGCGAGACGAAGAGGGTGAATTTCGCGCGGCTCTTGCCGATCTCGGCGATCTGGGTCCGGAAGACATCGACATCGACGTCAGGCGAGGCGAGCATGATATTGGCGATCTTCGGTGCGATCTGGCCGTTGCGGATCGCCATCTGGCGCAGCGATTCGAGCGTGAGCCAGTTGCCCATGGAATGGGCCAGGATCGAGACCTCGCCGACGGCCGGATCGCGCGCCAGCGCCTGCAGCGTGGCCTCGAGCGCATGGCGGGAATAATTCGTGCTCTCGCGGTCGTAGCCATAGGCGAAGAGCGAACCGCGCGAGGGCCAGGTGAAGAGCAGCGGCACGACATTGGCATCGGAATCGTGGACGATCTGAGCGAAGCGATAGACCGCATCCTCAAACCGGTTGTTGAAGCCATGGACGAAGAGGAGAACGCGCCGCTTCGGGGCTTTCAACGCTGCTGAGTGCAAGCGGGCGAAGGCGGCCTGCTGGTCGAGACGGTCAACCTTCAGTGTCACGAATTCGCGTTCCGGGTCGCCGGGAAGGCGGCTTGGCCATTGGACCTCGCCAACCTTCCGGGCGCGCGCGGGCGGGATCGAGACGGTGATCTCGGCGAAGGATGATTTCGCGCCGCGCTCGCCGGAAAACAGGATGCCGTTATCCGGATCGGGCGAGCGCGTCGTTGCCACGAGCATGGTGACTTTGCTGGCGCCGGGTGCGCCATGCGCAACCGGCGCCAGCACGCCCTGCACGTCGCCGGCGCAGCCGGCGAGCAACAACGCCAGTGCCCCAGCAGCGATCCTCATCCCCTTCCGTCTCATGCAGAAGCCATCCAGGTCGCGGGGTCAGGCAGCAGAGCGGTCATGGCCGCTCTGCGCATCATTCAGCAATGGCTGGGGTCAGTACGGCGCGCGGGACAGGACATCGCCCCCGAAACGATCGCCGAAATTGGGCGAGCGGCGGTTTTCGCGCACATAAGCCGGCCCGCTGCCTTCGCTCGGTGCAGGGCCGGGATCGAGATAGCTGCGCTCCTGCGGCGTACGGATCGGGATTCCTGGCCCCTCGTTCGCCGCGATGGGCTCGCGTTGCGTACAGCCGGCGAGAGCGGCGAGCAGGATGAGGGCCGCGGAGGCCCGGAGAAGGGGGGGCCTCGCGGCGCTGATTGTGATGATGGAGCCGCCGCTAGGCATCTGGATAACCCTTCGTGTGGATGAACAACCCGCCGCCGCGTGAGCGGGCGATGCCGGTCGTATAGTGTCGCTGCATCAAAGCCGGCGGCAGCAGCCGGCGTCAACGCGCCGCCGCGAGATCATGTGGACGGCGAACGCCCGACCGATCAGCCGAGCCGGGCGATCCGATCGGGCCAACTCGTTGCTCGTGATCCCGAGACGCTCCGGCTCGGGGAGCTGGCGGCCGTTGCGCGCCGAGCTCCGCGGGCCGGATCGTTCGCATCAGAAGGGGTTGATGTAGTTGGTGATCGCGATCTGCCGCAGCAGCACCTTGCGAATGACATGTGCGGCCGTGACGCGATCGGTGAAGATGGCGGCATCGCCGGCAGCACCCGCCGGGAGCTTGTCGGCAAAGGCCTGGTCGTCGAGTTTCACGCGCACGGCAAAGGGGGCTGCCTGGATGGATTTCGGCGCGCCCCGGATGTCTGCACCTGACCGGTCGAGATCGCCTGCAGCACGCTCTCGACCTTGCCGGTAAAGACCTGCCCCGGGGCGAACTTGAACGTCAGTTCGACCGGCTGGCCGGCCGCAATGTAGCGGGCATCGATCTGCTGGATCTCGACGCCGATGACCGTCTCCGCGGTGTCGACGAAGGCCATGACCGGCGCAAGCGGCAGGTTGGCGACGCGTGCGCCCTTCCGCAGCGCGACATTGGTGACGTAACCGGCGGCCGGAGCTCGAACCACCGTCTTCTCGAGGTTCCACCTGGCGCCCTCGAGTTGCGCCTTGAGCTGGTCGACCTCGGCCTGGCGTTGCTCGACATCGAAGCTGCGGCCGGACCCCGTGCTCTGCAGCTGGGTCATCTGAGCCAGGCGCTGCTGCTGCAATTGGAACTGCGCTTCAAGCGCCTTGACCTGGGCCTCGTAGGGCACGGGGTCGATCTTGAACAGCACAGCGCCCGCCTTCAACGGCGTGTTCGGCTCGACAGGGACGTCGATCACCTCGCCGGCGACATCAGGGACGATGGCGACGGATTGCCGGATGGCCAGCGCCGCGCCTTGCGGCGCGCCCCAGTTCATCGGGATGAACAGGCCGATCAGCAAGAGGAGCAGGACAAGGACCGGCGAGACCTTCCAGAACAGGTTGAACGGCACGATCCGGAGTTTTACCAGCACGAACAGCAGGGCGAGATAGACATTGAGCAGGACGACGATCATCGGGCGAGCTCCTGCGGGCGCGCGGGCGCGTCAACACGCGCGGGCACGTCGACATAGGCCCAGATCAGGACGGCAGGCCACAGCACGAATCCCAGGAACAGCGTCACCCAGCCGCCGACGGCCACTGCCTGGGCCCAGGGATGATTGCGTCGCTTGGCGATCATGCCCGGAAGCATGGCCATGAAGACGATGACGAAAACCGTGCTGCACACCAGAACGACCAGGACAATCCAGGCGAATATATCAAGCGGGCTCATGGGCCTCCGTCCACTCTCGACCTGCACCGGCGGCCGGTAGGCCATGACATCGAACGCGCAGGATACTGACAACCCGCGGAAAGTCGCGCTCGAATGTTTGTTTGCCGGTCCTGGAACGGAGCCGGCTAAAGGTTTGCCTGCCGGGTGAGTTCGGGGCGGGGGCGGGCGGCCGTCACGAGGGACCAGACTAAAGCACGACCAGCCTGTCGCGGATTGCGTAGCGCACCAGGGCAGCATTGCTGTCACGTCTTGGACGAAGGGGGCTGCGGGGGGCGGATTGGGTTTTGAATTCCGAGGGGCAGCGTCAGAAGACCTGGCATTCATGACCAGATGGCAGCTGGCGCGGGAGCGCGACGGCCAGCGTGGAAGCTGGAGCGGAGGCGCGCGCAAATACCTCACCGGCCAGGAAACCGCTCAACGGATGTGCATTTCGCGTCAGCGCAGGGCCCGGAGCGCGTTCAGGATGACCACGATGTCGATCGCTTCCTGGAACAGGGCTCCCTGCACCGGGGGAAGATAGCCGAGGGCAGCGACAAGCATTCCGACGAGGGACAGCCCGAGGCCGACGAAGACGCTCTGCAGAGCGATGCCGCGCGTGCGCCGGGCGACCACGAGTGCCTTCGCCAGCGGTTGCAGTTCGTCGACCAGCAAGACGACGCCCGCTGCTTGCGACGACGCGGCGGCGCCGCGCGCGCCCATCGCGACCCCAACATCCGCGGCGGCAAGTGCGGGCGCGTCGTTGACGCCGTCCCCCACCATCATCACCGCCCGGCTCTCGGCTTCGCGGCGCACGACGGCGACCTTGCCCTCCGGCGTCAGGTCTCCCAAAACCTGATCGACGCCGAGATCCTCGCCCACTGTCCGGGCAATCTGGTCAAGATCTCCGGAAGCCAGCACGATCCGCTCGATTCCGGCGGTGCGGAGCGATTGAAGCGTCGAACGCGCATCGTCGCGCAGTTGATCGCGAAGCAGAATGACGCCGGCGAGCAGCCCGTCCGCGGCCACCGCCACGGTCAGAGCGTCCGGGGGGGCGTCCGCAACCAGCGCGTCCGGATCACCGCCGCGGCTGCGGCTGCGCACATAGGAACCGCCGCCCAGTGCGATGCGCCTGGTGCCGACCTGTCCCTCGATGCCCTTTCCCGGCGTTTCGGAGATATCCGAGGGGGGCAGAAGGGGCAGTCCGGCATCGGACGCGGCCCGAATCAGTGAAATGGCCACGACATGGGCGGAGGCCTGATCGAGGCTCGCGGCGAGGGTTAGTACCTCCGTCGCGGCAAAGCCGTTGCAGGTGCGGATCTCGGTAATCGTCGGGCGCCCCTGGGTGAGCGTACCGGTTTTGTCGAGAATGGCTGTTCGCACTCGCGCCAGGGCTTCGAGCACGCTGCCATCCTTGACCAGTGCGCCGCCCCGCGCGGTCTTCGAGATGCCTGAAATGATCGCGACCGGCACGGCGAGGATCAAGGGACAGGGCGTCGCCACGACGAGGACTGCCAGGGCGCGGATCGGGTCGCTGCTCAGCAGCCAGGCGGCCCCCGCGATCGCGAGGGTCAGCACGAGAAAACCGATGGCGTAACGGTCCGCCAGGCGAGCCATCGGCGCCTTGCTCGCCTGCGCCTGTTCCACCAGCTTGACGATCCCGGCATAGGTGCTCTCGGACGCCGGCCGGCTCGCGATCAGATCGAACGGGGCTCCGAGCAGCGTTGCTCCGCTGAGCACCTCGGCGCCGCGGCTCAGGCTCTTCGGCACGGATTCTCCGGTCAAAGCCGAAAGGTCGAGCACGGCGGTGCCGCTTGCGACATGGCCGTCGACCGGCAGCACCTCCCCGGTGCGCATCAGCAGGCGGTCGCCCTGGCGGATCGCGGCAATCGGCACTTCCTCGAGTGTCTCGCTGCGATAACGCATGGCATTGAAGGCGACCCGGCCGAGGAGGGCCGACATCTCCCGGCGCGCACGCCCCTGGGCAAAATTCTCGAGCAACTGGCCGCCGGCATACATCAGCGCGACGACATTGCCGGCCAGGCTTTCGCCGAAGGCCAGCGCCGCCGACATCGACAGGGCAGCGACGATATCGAGACCGACATCGCCGCGCCGCAGCGACCTGACGATCTGTATGATGAGCGCCAGCAGCACCGGGATGGTCGCAACAGTCCAGGCGCGACTGGCTGAGTTCGCCATGCCGCTCCACCAGAACCAGCCGCCGGCAATGAGCCCGGCCAAAGCAATGCCGACCAGAATCAGGTCAAGATGCTGGCGATAGAGCCGGGAGGTCCGCGCCGCCCAGCTTTCACTGTCGGGCTGTGTCAGGGCCTCCGCCTGAGACTGGGGCACCCCGAAACCTCCTATGCGAGCCGGATGGGAGCAGGGATGTCATGCGGACGGTGGACGCCTGCGAAGCCGGCAAAGCCTCAATGTGACATCAAGCAGCAGACCGGTGAAGCTTGCAGCAGATCGCGCGTCATGCCGCCAAACATCCATTCCCGCATGCGGTTGTGGCCATAGGCGCCGGAAACGATGAGATCGGCGCCGTGCTCGGTCGCAAAGTCGATCAACTCGTTGACTGCATGCTTGGCACTGTCGGTCTGCAGGACTGCCTTTGCCGCCACACCGTGCAAGGTGAGATAGTCGCGCACGTCTTCGGCGCCCTGATCTTCGGCATCCGGGCCGATCGACAGGACCGTCACGGATTCCGCCTGCATCAGAAGCGGCAGGGCATCCCGCACGGCACGCCGCGCTTCCCGCGTATCCTTCCAGGCGACCAGGATATGCTTGCCGGAGAGATAGCTGACGTCGGGCGGTACGACGAGGAGCGGCCGGCCAAGCGACATGACCAGATCGCCCGGAGAGAGGCTCATCCCTCCCTGGACGGGATCGTGAGGGGCTTGGCGCGCCAGCACCACGAGATCTGCTGCGCGGGCCTGGTCGAGAACGAAGTTTCGCGGTGTCTCGATGGCGCTGCGCCAGACGAGGTGCTTCATGTCGCCGGCGGCCTTGCGGAATATCGCTTCGGCGCGGGCAAGCTCTGCTGAGACTGCGCGCTTGCTCTCCTCAATCAGGAGCGCGTCGACGCTCGCCAGGCCGTCGCCGACATAGGGGAGAACGAAGTCCTCTGCGGCGATGCCGATCAGCCGGCTGCCGAAACGATCCGCCAGGGACGCGGCCAGCTTGACCCGATCGGCGGCCCCGCTGCCGAGGTTCAGCGGCACCATGATGCTGGCGTAACCCGCCTGCGCTTTCACCGTTGCTGTCATCACATGTCCCCCAAATCTCGACGCATCCGTGGCATCTATGATCGAGCCCAGTGTGCAGGGACACATTGATATGGAGCAAGGCGCCCCCCTGCACACCGGCACCGCGCAGATGCCGTAGATGCCTTCAGGCGATGACTGGTTTGACCGGGGCCCTCGGTTTCACGGCAATGATCTGGAAGGGCTGCAGGTGGCCGTCACCGTCGCGGATAGAGACATAGTCGCCGACGACGAAGCGGTGCCGGTCGAGCCGGTAGCCGGCCTCGTCGTCATCGCTGCCGGAATCGTCATAGTCGATGAACCAGGTCGCGCCGCCGGCGCCTCCGGCCCGGCGCAGGAGCCAGCCGTGACGATCCGGCTCCCCCACCGAGAAGCGCCTGACGCGGCAGAGATCGCGCTGGTCCTGCCAGGCGGCCGCATCGATATGTCCGTCAGGGTCGAGCGGCGCGGTGATCTCGTAGCCATGTCGTGGGCTTCCCTCGGGATAGCCGCTCGTCCGGGCGAGATGAAGGGTGATGACATAAAGCATGATGGTCGTCCGTCCTTTCTGCCGCTTGGATATGCAGGCCACGATCAATCGCGCATATTTCGGGCGCGTCCGGTTTGATCTGGCGCAAGGACGTTTTGGCCGGACTGGCGGAGGTTCTTTCGCGTACTGGAGGACGACATGATCGAAGGCATCAAGAGCATATTGGTGGCGGTGACGGAGGAGGGGCAGACCGAGGAGAACCTTGCTGTCGGCTACGGGCTTTCGTTGGCGCGGCAGACGAATGCGCATCTTACGGTTCAGGCGGCGGCAAGCCGGTTTTCCGTGCCCTATTCGATGATCGATGATTTCAGCGGTGCGATCGTTGCGTCGGAGAATCGGCGCATCGCCGGTCTCGCGCAGAAGCTTGCCTCCGACGCCCGGTTCGCGGCCAATCTTGCCGGCGTGGTCAGCACGGTGGAGAGCCCTCAACTGATCTACAGCAGCCTGCTGCAGCGCTTTCTCGACCATGCCCGCGTCAACGACCTCTCAATCCTGGATGCGGAGCCGGCGACGCTCGCCATCGACCGCGGCCTGATCGAGACGGCGCTGTTCGAGAGCGGCCGGCCGGTCCTGGTGGTTCCGCCTGGCCATCCCGGCTTCTCCGGAGAGACCATCGTCATCGCCTGGGACGGCGGGGCGAGCGCGGCGCGTGCGGTTGCCGATGCCTTGCCGTTTCTGCGAGCCGCCAAGGCTGTCGAGATCGTCTCGGTCACCGGCGAGAAGGACCTGTCCAACGCGGTGCCCGGCGTCGAGCTGGCACCTCATCTCGCGCGTCATGGCGTCGATGTCACGGTCAAGACGGTGGCGCTCGGCAAGGGGCGCGACGTCGCGACCGCACTCCAGGACGAGGCGGCCGAGTTCGGTGCCGGCTTCATCGTGTTGGGTGGCTATCGCCATTCCCGCCTGCGCGAATGGCTGCTCGGCGGGGTGACGCAATCCCTGCTCAAGAACAGCAAGGTGCCGCTCTTCATGTGCCATTGATCGTTGCGGGGAAAATGGCTCAACTCTGCAAACGCGCGGTTGAGCCACTCCCGGCTTGAGACCGGGCGCGTTCAGCCCGGTTTCCGCTCATGAGCATTCGGAATTTCGACGCGCTCTTCAATCCTCGCGCGATCGCCCTGATCGGGGCCAGCAATCAGCCCGGTTCGGTCGGGGCGACGCTTGCCGCCAATCTCTATGGCGCGGGGTTCAAGGGGCCGATCATGGCGGTCAACCCGCATGAAACGGCGATCCGCGCGGCGTTGAGCTATCGCTCCGTCACAGAACTCCCTGTCACGCCCGACCTTGCCGTCCTGGCGACGCCGGCAGCGGCGGTTCCCGAGCTGATATCGGAGCTCGGACAACGTGGTTGCCGCGCCGCAATCGTGATCAGCAACGGCTTTGGCGACAGTGCGGCCACGGATGGGCTGCGGCAACGGATGCTCGATGCGGCCAAGACGCATCTGATGCGCATCGTCGGGCCGAACTGCCTCGGCCTGATTTCCTCCGCCCGCGCGATCAATGCGAGCTTTGCGCATCTGACGCCGCGGCCAGGCCATATCGCCATCGTCAGCCAGTCCGGCGGCATCATGTCGGCGCTGCTCGACTGGGCTGACCGGCGCAATATCGGCCTTTCGCACGCGATTGCGCTCGGCGACACCAGCGATGTCGACGCGGGCGACATGCTCGATTACCTCGGCACGGATCCGACGGCGCGCTCAGTGCTGCTCTATGTCGAGAACATCTCCCATGCCCGCAAGTTCATGTCGGCAGCCCGGGCGCTGGCGCGCATGAAGCCTGTCATCGTGGTGAAGGCCGGGCGCAGTGCCGCCGGAGCGCGGGCGGCGCTGTCGCATACCGGCGCACTTGCGGGCGCGGACGCAGTCTATGACGCTGCCTTTCGGCGCGCCGGCCTGTTGCGGGTGGCCGAACTCGATGAGCTCTTCGCCGCGGCCGAGATCCTGGCAAAAGGTGTCCGCGTCACTGGCGACCGGCTGACCATTCTGACCAATGGCGGCGGCGCCGGCATCCTCGCCGTCGATGCCGTAGGAGAGCGGGGAAACCGCGTCGCGACCCTCAGCCCGGCGGTGATCGCCAAGCTAGAAAGCGTGCTGCCTGAAGGCTGGTCGCGCGGGAACCCGGTCGATGTCCTGGGTGACGCAACGGGAGATCGTTACGCGGCTGCGCTGGAAGCGCTGCTGGAAGAGCGCGAGAGCGATGCCGTCCTGGTCATCAACTGTCCGTCCGCGGTCGCCGACGGCGCGGAGACGGCACGTGCCGTGTCCCGGGTTGTCGCACGGCAGAAGCATGTTCCCGTCATGACGAGCTGGCTCGGCGGCACGCTCGCGCAGGCCGCCAGGGCGCATCTGCGTGACGGCGGACTTCCGAATTTTGCAACACCGGAAGAGGCGGTCCGGGCCTTCAGTCATCTCGCCGCCTTCCGGCGAAACCAGGAGCTTCTGCTGGAAACCCCGACAGCTGGCGTCGCGATTGCGCCCAGGCAGGTCGAGGCGGCGCGCAAACTCATCCGGGCAGCCCTGCGCGAGAAACGCACGTCGCTGACGGAACCGGAATCCAAGCAACTGCTTGGGCTGTTCGGGATACCCACCGTCGAGACGAAGCTGGCGGCGACCCCGGAGGAGGCCGGAGCATGTTTCGAGGGGATCGCGGTTCCGGTGGCGCTGAAGATTCTCTCGCATGACATCATCCACAAATCCGATGTCGGCGGCGTCGTCCTGGGCCTGAAGAGCAGGGCGGAGGTCGAGGCTGCGGCGCGCGAGATGCTGGAGCGCGTGGGCCGGTTTCGACCCGCGGCGCGGATCGATGGCTTTGCGATCCAGCCCATGATCTCCCGACCGAAGGCACACGAACTGATCCTCGGCATTGCTCAGGATGAAACCTTCGGTCCCGTGATCCTGTTCGGACGCGGCGGCACCGCGACGGAGGTGATCGGGGACCGCGCCATCGGGTTGCCGCCGCTGAATTCGGTCCTGGCGCGCGACATGATCTCGCGCACGCGGGTTGCGCGGTTGCTGGCGGGGTTTCGCGACGTTCCCGCCGTGCCGCTCGAACCCGTCGTCGATATTCTCGTTCGCCTGTCGGAGCTGGTCGTGCAGCTGCCCGAGATCATCGAGCTCGACATCAATCCGCTTCTCGCCAACTACGAAGGCTGCATTGCGCTCGATGCCCGGATCGTCATCGCCGGCAAGAAAGGGCGCCGTCTTGGACTGGCGATCAGCCCCTATCCGCACCAGCTCGAGCGCGAGATCGCGCTTGGCGACGGCACGCAGCTCCATCTGCGCCCGATCCGGCCCGAGGACGAGAGCGCTCTCGCCGAGATGGTCGCGTTGTGTACGCCGGACGATCTGCGGATGCGCTTCCTGGGACCGGTGAAGATCTTTCCGCATGCAACGGCGGCCCGGCTGTCGCAGATCGACTATGACAGGGAAATGGCCCTGGTCGCGGGGGAGCCCGGTGCGCCCTATGGGGTGGGGCCGATCTTCGGCGTCGTCAGGATCTCGGGCGACCCGGAGCGCAAGACGGCGGAATATGCGATCCTCGTTCGCTCCGACATGAAGGGGCGGGGCCTCGGCTATCGCCTCATGACCGAAATCATCACGCATGCGCGGGAGCAGGGCTACCAGCGGCTCTTCGGCGAAGTGTTGGCGCATAATGTTCCGATGCTGCAGATGGCGAGCGATCTGGGCTTCCGCGTCACGCATGCCGATGGCGATACGGTTCATGTCGAGCTGAAGCTCGATGCGCCGGAGCCGAAGTCGTGAACCTGCATTCCGCTTCGACCGCCAAGCCGGCTGGGGCATCGCGGCGCGGCTGACCGTTCGGCGCTCGCTTCTCACCCGTCTCGTCGCGCAGGGACGCTGTGGTGTCAGTCCCGATCTCGCGCCGTACCCGCGACTTCAACGCCCCTAGACTTGCTCCATCGCGCGGCAGAAGCCTGTTGCCGGCGCGATGTGTCTGTCGTGAGGATTGGCCCGTCGCTTTTCATCTGTGTATGCGTACAATCTTGACATTGTACGTCTGTGTCGCCATTTAGTGGGCGACGTTGGCCGCTCAGAGCTGGCTTCAAGGAGTTGTTCCCGTGTCCGACCAAGAATGGCCACCCCTCTCGCCTGCCCAGACCGGCCTGCGCGGACGGTGTCCGCGTTGCGGACAGGGGCACCTGTTCGAGGGCTTTCTGAAGCTGCGGCCGAAATGCGAGGTCTGTGGTCTCGACTATTCCTTTGCTGACCCTGCCGACGGGCCGGCCTTCTTCGTGATGATGTTTGTCTGCATTCCGGCCGTGGTGTTCCCGCTCTGGCTCGAAATGGCATATGAGCCGCCGGCCTGGGTTCATCTCGTCACCACCTTGCCGTTGATCCTGCTGACCTGCATCCCGCCGCTGCAGCCGTTGAAGGGCTGGCTCGTCGCAGCACAGTTCTTCCACAAGGCTGAGGAAGGTCGGCTGGCGCGCCCCAAGGGTGAGAAGACGCCGGCCTGACCCGGAGGAACGGAGCGCGTTGAGGAGGCCGTGCCTGCGCGCTCCTGGTCTCGTCAGACGATCCCCTGATGCTGCGAGCGCTCATTGCCCATGATTGCGGCCAGCGCCTTCAGGGCATGGGCGAGGCGGCCGCGTTCCGGCACGCCGCCCAGAGAAATCCTGACCGCGTCCGGGGCCTCGCCTTCGACGCTGAATGCATCCGATGGCGTGACCCCGAGGCCTTCCTGACGGACTGCCTCGACCAGGCGGTAACGATCCCAATGCGCTGGCAGCGGCTGCCAGATATGCAGGCCGTTCGGATGATGCCGGGCCGAAGCCGGCAGGATGGAGCGGGCCAGTTCCTGGCGGGCCGCAGCCTCGCGGCGCACCCCGTCGAGCAGGTCGCCAGCGGCGCCGATCCGGATCCAATGGGTTGCAAGCGCCGTCATCAGCGGGGGTGGCATGAGTGCAATGCTTCGCAGGATCGCGACGAGCGCGTCACGGTTCTCGTCCGGTGGCAGGACGACGAAGGCGGTACGCAGCCCCGGGGTCAGGACCTTCGACAGGGTCGCGACATGATAGGTCCGCTCCGGAGCGAGGGCGACCAGCGGTGGCGGAGCATCGCCGGCGAGCAGGCTGTAAGGGTCGTCTTCGATGATCCTCAGGTGTTTTGCCCGCGCGATCCGCACGATCTCATCGCGTCGTGCAGGCTGCATCGTCGCCGTGGTCGGATTCTGGATCGTCGGCGTCACGCAGAGCAGTTTTGCGCCGGATTCATCAATGGCCCGCTCCAGGGCGCCCGGCAGAAGACCCTCTTCGTCCGTCGCGACGGGGACAGGCCGTAGCCCCGCCAGCCTCACCGCTGCAAGCAGGCCGGGATAGGCGAGGGCCTCGACCAGGATGGCCTCGCCCGGTTTTGCGAGCAGGCTGGCCAGTGCCACGAGCGCCGGCTGCGCGCCGGGGGCGACGAGCAATCTGGCGGGTTCGATCCGTCCGAGAACGGGCTCAAGCCAGGCACAGCCGGCCGCCCGGTCCGCCAGCGAACCCGCTCCGACATGATAGGTCATCAGCAAATCGGCACTGGATCGCGACAGGACCTCTGTGAGACCGCGCTGCATCAATTCAGCAAGGCGTATGCCTTTCGGGGGCGGGGGAATGTTCATGCTCAGGTCGATGAGCGGACCCGATTGTTCCTTCCGCGTCGAGATGAAGGAGCCGCGCCCGGTTACCGCATCGAGCAGATTGCGATGTCTTGCCTCTGCATAGGCGCGAGTAACCGTCGTCAGATCGACGTCAACAAGTTTGGCGAGTTGCCGCTGAGGTGGGAGTCTGTCGCCAGGTCGCAGGGTGCCGTTCGCGACGGCCTCGGCAATCAGTTCGACGATCTGGAGGTAACGCGGGCCTGCAGATGGATCGAGCTGGCGGATCCACTGCATTGTCTCGTCGCTCCGCGCCATGCCGGCTCTCCGGATTCCATGCATTGTATGATAATGTCTGCATACGATACACGAGACGATCGCGGCAAGCCAATGGGAATGCCGAGGCGCGGGGTTGATCCATTTGACTGAACGATCAACGCAATCCCGGTGCGATCTGTGACCTATGTCACATTAATCACCAGGTATTCGTGCAAGATCTAGCCATACGGCGGTTCCTGGGCGAGCGTTTGGCGCGAAGACAACATAAGTTAACCCTTCGTTCACCAAGTCATTTACACGAGGCTGTAAATGAGCCAGCATGCTCTCAGCGTCGCGGCATAGAATTGGGGGAGGTCAGCGATGGATGGCATATCGATTGCGGTTGTAGACGACCACCCGCTTCTGACCGAAGGGATCGTTGCACTGCTGCAACGCAAAGGTGGATTCTCGCTCGTTGCGACCGGTTCCGCTGCTGATCACATCACCACGATCACGGAAACTCACCAGCCTGACGCGATGATTGTCGATCTGAACATGGCGGGCGATGCCTTCCAGGCGATTTCGGACGCATCCAAGGCTGCGCCTCACATGAAAATGGTGGTGTTCACCGCATCGACCAGTACCGACCATGCCATTCAGGCGCTCGACGCCGGCGCCAGCGGGTACGTCCTCAAGGGCAGTCCCGCCGATGATCTTTTCGACGCGATTGAGGCGGCGCGGCGAGGCGAGATCTATATCACGCCTGCTTTCGCCACCAAGGTGATTGGTGCGCTGCAAAGCAAAGCGCTGGAGAAGAGGGCGGCGCAAAGCACCAGGCTGAGTGTGCGGGAGGACCAGATCGTGAGGCTTCTCCTGTGCGGGAAGCAGAATCGAGAGATCGCCCGGGCCCTCTCGCTGAGCGAGAAGACGATCAAGGGCTATATGACCAATCTCATGCACAAGCTGAATGCCAGGAATCGTCTCGAGGTTGTGATCGCGGCGCAAAGGCTCGTTCCTCCGGCATCTGATACGCGTGATCCGGCGAGGCCTCGATAGGGGCGGGATCGCGCCGTCAGGATCGCATGGGCAGCGTGGCGCGCACTTCGGTTCCACCGGTAGGCAGCCGACTCACTGTGAGTTGGCCTCGCAATGCCTTGATGCGGCTGTCCATGCCCCGCACCCCGAGGCCGCCACCACCGAGTGTCGTGTCACGGTGCTGGACGGGCAAGGTGCTGCCACTGTCCGACACGCAGATCTCGAGCCTATCGTCGCCAATGCGGGCTTCGACCTTCTGCCCCCGCCCCCCGGCGTGTTTATAGGCGTTGGTCAACGCCTCCTGCACGACCCGGTAAGAACAGAAGCGGATGGCGACGGGAACCTGCGCGGGCAGTTCGGCGATGTTGCGAAGCACATGTGTGCCTGTCTGCTGCTCATGGCGGGTAATGGCCAGATGGATGGTCTCAGCGAGAGAGAGATTCTCCGCCTCGGGCAGTGCCAGCCCTGACGACAGGTTGCGCAGATCCGAGAGGACCTGCTGGATCAGGGGTTCGAGCTCGCCGTGAGCATGGGCTGCGGGCGCCACGGTCCCGCTCGCCCGATCTGCTGCAGAGGGCAGCTTCAGCATCATCAGGCTGAGGAGTTGGATGGGCCCGTCGTGGATGTCGGCGCCAATGCTGGCAAGATAGGTCTCGTTGAGAACGGTGGCGTTGAGCCTGGCCCGGTCCGCTGCCCGCCTGAGCGCATTGTTCCGCTTCGCCAGGGCTTCAGCCCGCGCCAGGTTCTGCTCGAGAAGAGCCTGCTGGCTACTGATGATTCGGCTCGCGCGTTTGACGATGACATGTAGCAGGATGACGATGACGATGGCGACATTCGCGATGAGGAACCATGTCGCGTATCGGACGCTGGAGATCTCTCGGTTCATGAACTGGCTGAACTCGTAGAATTCTCCGATCGCGATGATGTCCCTGGTCTTCTCCCTGTAGATCGGCGCATAGATCTCGATCAGCTTTGGCTTTAACTTCAGTGCCCTGAGCTCATCGCCGTCATCGTCGAGATCAGTGTCGACGACGACGTTGCCGGCCATGATCCGCTTGATGTCGCCTGCCGGCAGCTTCCCGTGAGACTCGACCTTGCTCGTGCTGAAGATCAGGTTCCCGTTGAGGTCCCATAACTTGATGATCGCGACGTGGCGGCCGAGGCTGGTATTAACCAGCAGGTCCTCGATCTTCTCACGGCTTTCCTCCGGTAATGTGTTCGAGGCATCCAGCCCCTGCACATGGGGTGCCAGAAATCCCTCGAGATAGAGCGCTCCCGTTTCCGCCATGCCTTGAATCCAGCCGGAGCGAATTCGGCTCTCGACCCAATAGCCGAGCGCGGCCATGGAGAGGCCGACGGCCAAGGCGGCGGTAAGGAGGAACTGGCGTTCGAGGGAGAGGGCGTTCCAGCGTCGCAGGATTGCGTGGCGGACTGCGGTGGGCCAGCGCCACTTCTTTCCGTCCCCAACCGTCGTGTCAGGTCCTCCGCCCTGCGCCTGGGAAGCGCCTGCGTACTTGTCATTCACCCGGTCGTTCATCCACAATCCATCGTGGCATCGATCCAGTGCGCGATCGTCTCGGTGCTAGGCCGTGTCTTCCGCGTATTCCAGATTAGAAGAATAGCAATTTGTGCACTCTCGCGCCAAGACCAATGTTCTGACGATAGACGAGAATTCGATATGCAATTTCAGATTTTTGAATCAGATAGTTTTCAAAATAGCGCAGAAATCCTGCGCCATGAACGACCTCTTCGGGTTCGACTCTTGCCTTGGTTACCTGTCGATAAGTCGGCGGATACGCCGTGACGTAACCCGATAGAGCGGGGGCACTGTCATCGCGCTGCTGTGCAAGAGCCTGAATCGCTTTCGCTTCAGTTGAATTCGTCTTGCGATGCTCCTTCAGTTGCGCGAAGCGCCATGATCGGCGCCGGTACACGGGTTTGTTGCTACACCCCGTCTGTTGACGGGGGCATGGCAAGCTCACCTCAGTGGTGAAATGTCCAGAGCAGGCTTTCGCTCAAGCCCTTCAGTGCTTCGACTGCGTCAGGTCGCTCGCGGGCGATCGCCGTAATCAGGGCGTCCGCCAGCGCGAAGATGGCAGTCGGCGAATTCGGCAGAAGCCGATTCCGGGCCGGGGCGAAGAGCGTGATGTCGGCGATGTTGGCGAGTGGGGAGGTGGGGCCGTCCGTCAGCGCAAGCAAAGTCGACCCCCGCTTCTTCGCGAAGGAGGCGAGGTCGAGCGTGGTGCGCGAATAGCGCGGCACCGAGATCGCGACGACGAGGTCGTCGGGCCTGGCCGAGAGCATGTGGCGAATGGCTCGTTCAGGGCCAGCGCGTGAGGACGCGAAGGTCACGTCGGCGTCGAGATAGAGCGCGAGCCCGTCTTCAAGGAAAGATGCGACATGATGGCTCGCCCCCGACGCGGCGATGAAGACGCGGCGCGCCTTGAGCAGCGCCTCGATCGCCCGTGTCGTGGTCGCCTCGTCGAGGGCGTCCCGCGCGGCCTGCAGATTGGCCGACTGGTCGGAAAGGGCGTCAACAAAGGTGGCGAAGGTCGAGCCCGCGGCCGAGCGTGCGCCTGCAAAACTGTCGACCGGATCGAGCGCGAATTTCAGGGCCGAGGAGAGGGCTGCACGGAATTCGGCATAGTTTCCATAGCCAAGAGCGCGGACGAAGCGCGTGACGGTCGCGTTGGAGGTCCCGCTGCCTTCAGCCAGTCCTTCGATCGTCATGGTGACGACGTCGAGTGGGTGCTGCAGCACGAAATCGGCTGCACGCCGATGCCCGTTGCTCAAGGACGGGTAGACCCGGGCGATCCGGTTCGAGAGATCGGTCGTCGGCTTCAAGCCTTGGGACATGCGTCTCCACCCGATTGACGTTCGAATATTTTCATGTTTGCTACCCAACGAAAATGAAGCTGTCAAAATGGTTCACATTGGGAGCGGAGATGACCATGCGTAAATCCTTAATGGTTGCGGCTTTGGCCGGAACCTGCCTTGCCGCCGCGCCGGCCTGGGCCCAGACCCTGCGCATCGCGCTGGCTTCGGAACCGACAGCTGTCGATCCGCATTACCATGATCTCACGCCGAACAATGCGCTGGCCCAGCACATCTTCGACTCGCTCGTGCGTCAGGACGAGAAGCAGAAGCTCCATCCCAGCCTCGCCAATTCCTGGGAGAATGACGGCAAGAACCGCTGGACCTTCAAACTGCGCCAGGGCGTCACCTTCTCGAACGGCAAGCCCTTCACTGCGGAAGACGTGGTCTTCACGTTCTGCCGCACGCTGAAGAACGAGACCAAGGTCTCCGATTCCTTCGCCGATATCACCGGGAACTTCGCCTCGGTCGAGGCGCCCGACGCCCACACGCTGATCATCAACACGATCAACCCCGAACCGCTGATGCCGAACCTGCTTTCGAGCCTCAGCATTCTCTCGGCTTCGATCGTCGAGCATGGCCCCATCAGCTATGACGTTCCCAAGAACTGCGGCGTGACCGGCGCCTGGCCGGCCGTGAGCGGTTTCAATGACGGCAGCCTCGCCATCGGCACGGGCCCCTACAAGCTGAAGTCCTATGTTCGCGGTTCGTCGATCGAGCTCGAGCGCAACCCGAGCTACTGGGGCAAGGCGGAGCCTTGGGCGACCGTGCGCCTGCTGCCGGTGACCAATGCCGGTCCGCGCCTGGCCGGGCTGCTTGCCGGTGACTACGACGTCATCGAGAATCCCGCGGCGCGCGACCTTGGCCGCATCAAGGGTGACAAGCGCTTTGGCCATGTCGTCACGCCCTCGACCCGCGTGATGTATTTCCAGCTCGACGTGGCCCGCGACCAGAGCCCCTTCGTCAAGTCCGAAGACGGCAAGAACCCGCTCAAGGACCCCCGCGTCCGGAAGGCGATGTCGCTCGCCATCGATCGTGACGCGATCGTCAAGCGGATCATGGACGGTGCGGCAGAGCCGGCCTACCAGTTCCTGCCGACCGGTATGTTCGGCACGCTGCCGAACCCGCCGAAGCTGGCCTATGACCCGGCTGCCGCCAAGAAGCTGATGGCCGAGGCAGGCTATGCCAAGGGCTTCCAGCTGACGCTGTCCTCGACCAATGACCGCTATATCAATGACAGCCAGATCACCCAGGCTGTCGCGCAGTACCTGACCCAGATCGGCATCAAGACCGAGGTCGATGCGATGACGCGCGCGATCTATTTCCCGCGCCGCGCCAAGAAGGAATTCAGCGTTGCGCTCGGCGGCTGGGGTTCCGGCACCGGTGAGGCTGCGTCCTTCCTGCGTCAGTGGCCGCCGACCCCGAACGACGAGAAGACCCTCGGCGGCTCGAACTATGGCGGCTACAAGAACGACGCGTTCGACAAGGTGATCCGCACTGCCGTGACGACGCTCGACGATGCCAAGCGGGCCGAATTGCTGCAGGAAGCCGGCAAGCTGGTGCTCGCAGACGGTGCGTTCATCCCGCTGCACTTCGAAAGCGGCATCTGGGCGTTCAAGTCCGACCTGAGCGTCACCGGCCGCGCCGACCAGTTCATGCTGGCGATGTCGGTGAAGCCGGTCGCCAAGTAAGTCCAGTCATCCAGTAAGCGTAGCAGAGTCGATCAAACGCAATGACCGCCTATGTTTTGCAGCGGCTGATCCAGAGCGTCATCGTTCTGCTCGCGGTCTCGGTCGTGGTTTTCTTCGCCGTCTATGGCATCGGAGACCCGATCGAGCTCCTGGTCTCGCCACAGGTCAGTGCCGCCGAGCGCGCGGCCCTGATCAAGCGGCTCGGCCTCGACCTGCCAGTCTGGCAGCAATATTTCACCTTCATGGGCAATGCCCTGAAGGGCGATCTCGGGCGCTCCTTCGTGCATGGCGTGCCCGCGATCGAACTGATCCTCGCCCGTCTGCCCGCGACCTTCGAACTGGTGCTGCTGGCGATGATGCTGGCCGTCACGGTCGGTGTGCCACTCGGGCTGTTCGCGGGACTCGATCCTGACAGCCGGCCGTCACGGATCATCATGGCGAGTACCGTGCTCGGCTATTCCCTTCCGAATTTCTGGAAGGGGATGATGCTGATCCTGCTCTTTGCGGTCGTGCTTGGCTGGCTGCCGACGGCCGGCCGCGGCGAGACCGTCTCCGTGCTTGGCGTACAGACCAGCCTGCTCACGCTGGACGGGCTGCAGCATCTGATCCTGCCGGCGCTCAACCTCGCCATCCCTAATACGGCACTGATGATCCGCCTCGTCGCGGCCGGCACGACCGAGACGATGACGCAGGACTATGTGAAATATGCCCGTGCCAAGGGCGTGCGCCGCAAGCGGATCGTCGGTCGGCACGTGCTGCGCAACATCCTGATCCCGGTCGTGACGGTGGTCGGCATCGAGTTCGGCAGCCTCGTCGCCTTCTCCACCATCACTGAGACGGTCTTCGCCTGGCCCGGCATGGGCAAGCTCCTGATCGATTCGATCTACCAGCTCGATCGGCCGGTGGTCGTCGCCTATGTGCTGCTGGCGACGCTGCTCTTCGTCACGGTGAACTTCCTCGTCGATATTCTCTATGCCGCGCTCGATCCGCGCGTGAAGCTGACCGGAGACATGGCATGAGCGCGCCGGCGAAAGCTCCAGTCGTGCCGGCCTATGCCGATACGCCCCTGCGCGAGAAGGTGTTGCGCCGGATCCGGAACCGGCCGACGACGCGCGGCGCCGCGATCCTGCTCGGTATCCTTGTCCTGCTCGCCGTACTTGCTCCCGTCATCGCGCCGCAGAACCCGCACGACCTCGCCTCGTTGAGCGTGATGGACAACCGGCTGGCTCCGGGAGACAGCGGCATGACCGGCATCACCTACTGGCTTGGTAGCGATGCCCAGGGTCGCGACATGCTGAGCGCGATCCTCTACGGGCTTCGGACCAGCCTGATGGTTGGTCTCACGGCGACCGCGGGCGCGCTCGTCATCGGGATTACCGCCGGCCTGCTCGCAGCTCAGTTCGGCGGCGCGGTCGATGCCGTGATCATGCGCGTCGTCGACTTCATGCTCGGCTTTCCCTCGATCCTGATCGCGCTCGTGCTGCTCGCCTCGATCGGCCGTGGCGTCGACAAGGTGATCTTTGCGATCGTGCTGGTGCAATGGGCGCAATATGCACGATTGATGCGTGCCGCCGCCCTGGTCGAGCGTCGCAAGGAATATATCGAGGCGGCGCTGAATTTCGGTCTGCCGACCCGACATATCATGCTGGCCCATCTCCTGCCGAACTCGGTCGGCTCGGTGCTCGTGGTGGCCTCGATCAGCATTGCGAGCGCAATTACGCTGGAGGCGACCCTGTCCTTCCTCGGCGTCGGCGTGCCCGTGACGCAGCCTTCGCTCGGACTGCTGATCGCCAACGGCTTCGAATTCCTCCTCTCCGGCGAATACTGGATCGCGGTATTCCCCGGCATCGCGCTGGTGCTGCTCATCATGTCGCTCAATCTTGTCGGCGACCGCCTGCGCCGCAGCTTCAACGTGCGCTCATGAGTGCTCCGCTTCTCGAGGTCCGGGGACTCAGGACCGTCTTCCACGCGCTCGATGGCGCCTGGCCGGCCGTCGATGACGTCGATCTCAGCGTCGCGCGCGGCGAGGTGCTCGGGCTGGTCGGAGAATCCGGTTCCGGCAAGTCGGTGACCGGTTTCTCGCTGGTCCAGCTCATCGATCCGCCGGGCGAGATCGTTGCGGGCGAGATCACCTTCGCCGGAGAGAACCTTCGCGAGGCGTCCGAAGAGCGGCTGCGCAAGCTGCGCGGCGATCGCATCGCCATGATCTTCCAGGATCCGCTGATGACGCTGAACCCGGTGCTCAGCATCGGCGAGCAGATGAGCGAGGCGATCCTGGAGCATCGCCAGTGCAGCCGCGCGGAAGCGCTGAGCGAGGCGGCCAAGGCACTGGCACGTGTCGGCATCTCCTCGCCGGAGGCACGCCTCAAGCAGTTCCCGCATGAGTTCTCGGGCGGCATGCGCCAGCGTGTCGCGATCGCGACCGCGCTGCTGAATGCACCCGACCTGATCATCGCCGACGAGCCGACCACCGCGCTCGACGTCACGATCCAGAGCCAGATCCTGTTCGAGGTCCAGAAGCTCAGCCGTGAAACCGGTACGGCGGTGCTGTGGATCACCCATGATCTCGCGGTCGTCGCCGAGCTCGCGGACCGGGTCGCCGTGATGTATGCCGGCCGGGTCGTCGAGATCGGTCCGGTCGACTCCGTGCTCGACCAGCCGCGGCATCCCTATACGCTTGGTCTGCTGAATTCCTCGGCCGCGATGGTCGAGCCGGGTGAGCGCTTGAACCAGATCGACGGCGTCGCGCCGCGGATCGATGGGCGCCCGAGCGGCTGCCCATTCCGCCCCCGCTGCAACCGGGTCCAGCCGATCTGCGCGGAGCAGGATCCGACGCCGACCGGGACCGCCGAACGCAGCTTCCGTTGCCATAACCCGGTTCCGCAGGGAGAGGCAGCATGAGTGCGCCCGTCTTCGAACTGAAGGGTGTGACCAAGCACTTCCGCCGCAGCCCCACCCTGGCGGAACGCATCCTGATGGCGACCGGTCGCGGCAAGGCGCCGCCGGCGCTGCGAGCCGTCGACGGCGTGGATCTCAGCGTCAAGCGCGGTGAAGTCCTCGGGCTCGTCGGTGAGTCCGGCTGCGGCAAGTCGACCCTGGCGCGTGTCGCCACCGGCATCCTCAAGCCGAGCACGGGCGAGGTCATCTACGAACAGAAGCCGGTGGCCGGGCTCAAGGGCAAGGACCGGCTCGAGTTCCTGCTCAAGGTCCAGATGATCTTCCAGGACCCCTACGCCTCGCTCGATCCACGCATGAAGGTCAGCCGGATCGTCGGCGAGGCGCTGAGCGTCCATAAGCTGCTGCCGAAGGCTGAGATCGAGGCCGCTGTCGATCAGGCGCTAACCGAGGTTGGGCTCGATCTCGCCTATCGGGAGCGTTATCCGCACCAGTTCTCGGGCGGCCAGCGCCAGCGTATCGGCATTGCCCGCGCGCTCGCGGTGAAGCCTGATTTCCTGGTCTGCGACGAACCGGTGTCGGCGCTCGACGTGTCCATCCAGGCCCAGGTCATCAACCTGTTCATGGATGTGCGGGAGCGGCACGGGCTGACTTATCTCTTCGTCAGCCATGATCTTGGGCTGGTGCGCCATATCAGCGACCGGGTCGCGATCATGTATCTCGGCCGGATCGTCGAGATCGGATCTGCCACTGCCATCTTCGCCGAGCCGGCGCATCCCTATAGCGCGGCCCTGATCAAGGCGATCCCGTCGGCGGCCGGGCGCAAGCGTGATTTCCAGCCATTGAAGGGCGAGTTGCCGTCGCCACTCGCACCGCCGCCAGGCTGCCCGTTCCACCCGCGCTGCGAGCTCGCGATGCCCGTTTGCCGTGAGGTCCGGCCAAAGCTGACCGAGATCGCGCCCGGCCGCAGCGCCGCCTGCCATTTGCACAAGGCCCCGGAGACCGCATGACCACCGCTTCGCTTACGCCCGCCATCGGCCGCAGCACTCTGCCTTTCGTCGATCGCTTTCATCCCGACAGGCCGCTCGAGGTCAATATCTATCGTCCCGCCGGCCACAAGCCGAACGACCCGGTAGTGGTCGTGCAGCACGGCATGCTGCGCAATGGCGACGAGTACCGCGATTTCTGGATCGATGCTGCGGAGAAGCACGGCCTCCTGATCGTCGCCCCGACCTTCTCCAACGAGCATTATCCGCAGGCCGAAGGCTATAATAACGGGCTCGTTCTCGGGGCCGGCGGCGCGATCGCTGCACGCGACACCTGGCTCTATTCCGTGCCGCAGCGTGTGCTCGAGGCGCTGCGTGCCGGTGGCGTCATCGACCGTCCGGTGATCCGCATCTTCGGCCATTCGGCCGGCGGTCAGTTCGTCCATCGGATGCTGGCGACGCAAGGCTCGGAACCCTTCGAGGCGGCGATGGCCTCCAATCCGGGCTGGTACACATTGCCTTGCCTTGACAGGAGTTTCCCGGAAGGCCTCGGTGAGCTCGGGCTGGATCAAGCGGCGCTGGCGCGTTGGCTTGCCTATCCGATGATCATTTTCGCCGGTGACCAGGACATCGCCACCGCCGATCCGAACCTGCCATCGCAGGCCGAGGCGCTGGCTCAGGGGCCGCATCGCTACGGCCGGGCCCACTTCATGCTCGACTTCGCCAAGCGCGAGGCGGCCCGGCTCGGGCTGTCCTGCAACTGGCAGCTGATCACGGTGAACGGAATCGGCCATGACGGCGCGGCGATGTCGCGTGCCGCAGCGGCCTACTGGTTCGAGGGCGGCCGTATTCCCTCAGCCGAGGAACTGGGCCAGCAGGCCGCTCCGGTCCTCTGAGGTCATCGTTCGTCGCGGCGTGCTGCCGCGGCGACTTGAAACCGAAAGCTGTCCCCAGCCGCCAGTGGCGGCTGGGGATTGTTTTATGTCTCAGCCGCGCGACATGTTCAGCGGCGGCTGCACTTCCCCCGGCAGTGGCGAGACATAGCCATCCTTGCCGACGCGGGTCTTCAGGTCGGCCTTTGCCGCAGCCATCAGGGCAGGGTCCGAGAGCACGGCGGCTCCGGTCGCTGCCATCGCCTTGGCAACCTGGACCATGGCCTTGTGCGCGGCCGGGCTTTTGCCCTGCGCCACCACCTGCCAGGTGTGGAAAGGCGTGCCGATCGCGACGGTTGGCGCGTGAGCCTGAACCGTCGGCACGACCCAGCTGACGTCGCCGACATCCGTCGAGCCGATCATCGGATTGCGCGGCGCGTCGAGCGGGACAACGAAATCGGCAAGCGGAGCCTCGGTTTCAGGCAGGCCGATCGAGCGCCAGGAGGAAGCGATCTCCTGAGGCGAGAGCGTCGAGCGGATATCGCGGGCGAAGGCGCGGTCGGTCTCGTCGAAATGCGGAGCGCCGAGCTCCTCGAGAATGTCGTGCATCGCCTTCTCGAGCGGGGTGTTGCCGACGACGTTCGAGACGGCGCTGATGATGCGCATCTCCATCTTGGTTTCGGTCATCAATGCCGCGCCCGCGGCGATCTTGCGGACGCGTTCGACGAGCTCGAGCATGCCGGGCAAATCGCGCGCGCGAATCGAGTAGCGGACGCGCGCATGCGCCTGCACGACGTTGGGGGCGATGCCGCCCGTATCCAGCAGCGCGTAGTGCACGCGCGCGTCGCTTGGCATGTGCTCGCGCATATAGTTGACGCCGACACTCATCAACTCGACGGCGTCGAGCGCGCTGCGGCCGAGATGCGGCGAGGCCGCAGCATGGGCGGCGCGGCCGGTGAAGATGAAATCGGCACGCGTATTGGCGAGCGAGAGGGGAGGGGTGACCTCCCAGAAGCTCGACGGGTGCCAGGAAATCGCAACATCGGCGTCGTCGAAGGCACCCGAGCGGACCATGAAGGCCTTGGCTGCGCCGCCTTCCTCAGCAGGGCAGCCATAGTAGCGTACGCGCCCCGGGATCTTGTTCTCGGCCAGCCAGTTCTTCATCGCGGTGGCGGCGAGCAGTGCGGCGGAGCCGAGCAGGTTATGCCCACAGCCATGACCATGGCCGCCATCCTCGAGCGGCTGGTGCGTGGCAACACCCGCCTCCTGGCTGAGGCCGGGGAGTGCGTCATATTCGCCGAGGAAGGCGATGACCGGGCCGCCTTCTCCGGCCTCGCCGATGACGGCCGTCGGGATGTCGGCGACGTTCTCGGTGATTCGAAAGCCCTGGTGGCGGAGCTCGGCGACATGTTCGGCCACGGAGCGCTGTTCGGTATAGCAGACCTCGGGCATGCCCCAGACCCGTTCGCTCAGCGCGATGAAGCGCTCCTTGCTTGCGTCAACCTGGCGCCAGAGGTCGTTTCGATTGTCCATTTTTATCTCGCTTCTAAGTGTTTCCGCATTTGAGCAAGCCAGGAGAGTCTCGTCCAGTCAGTTCCAAGCGGGACTGCAAGGCGCTGCGCTGCATGGTTGACGCGCTCTTTGGCACATGCCTTGCTGGGAGCAGCTTGAGGGAAAAGCAGGGGGCGCAAGACCTCCGGAGTTTTGTCGGTTGCCGATTGGCGGAGGGTATGTATGAACGAACACGGCCTGCGAGGTTTGATCGCGGATGTGAAGGAAGGTGGCCTGTCGCGGCGCTCCTTCGTGCAGAAGATGGTGGCGCTGGGACTGAGCGCACCGATCGCAACCCAGATGCTGGCCTGGAACGGCGTCGCGATGGCGCAGCCGGTCGACGATTACAAGCCGACCAAGGCCGGCGGTGGCGGGCCGCTGAAGATCCTGCTCTGGCAGGCGCCGACCCTGCTGAACCCGCATTTCGCCTCTGGCACCAAGGACCAGGAGGCCTCGCGCGTCTTCTATGAACCGCTCGCCGGCTGGGATGCCGAAGGCAATCTCATTCCGTGCCTCGCTGCCGAAGTCCCTTCCAAGGAGAATGGCGGTCTCTCGGCCGACGGCAAGTCGGTGACGTGGAAACTGAAGCAGGGCGTCAAATGGCATGACGGCAAGCCGTTCACGGCCGATGACGTCGTCTTCAACTGGGAATATGCTGCCGATCCGGCCACCGCCGCCTACACCACCGGCTCCTACAAGGACATCAAGGTCGAGAAGGTCGACTCCCACACCGTCAAGGTCATCTTCGCCGAGGCAACGCCGTTCTGGGCCGATGCCTTCGTGGGCGTCGCCGGCATGATCATCCCGAAGCACCATTTCGGCGAGTACAAGGGGGCCAAGTCGCGCGAGGCTCCGGCCAATCTGAAGCCCGTTGGCACCGGTCCCTACAAGTTCGTCGACTTCAAGCCGGGTGACATCGTCACCGGCGAGCGCAACCCCGATTATCACGTCAAGAACCAGCCGCATTTCGACACGATCGAGGTCAAGGGCGGCGGCGACGCAGTCTCGGCGGCGCGCGCCGTGCTGCAGACCGGCGAGTTCGACTATGCCTGGAACATGCTGGTCGAGGACGAGATCCTCAAGCGCATGGAGACCGGCGGGCGCGGGCGCGTGCTGGCGGTTCCTAGCGGCAATATCGAGTTCATCATCCTCAACACGACGGATCCGTGGACAGAGGTCGATGGCGAGCGTTCGAGCGTCAAGACCAAGCATCCGACGCTCAGCGATCCGGCCGTGCGCCAGGCGATCAACCTCCTGATCGACCGCGATTCGATCCAGAAATTCATCTATGGCCGCGGCGGCACGGCGACGGCGAGCTTCGTCAACGAGCCGAAGATGTTCAAGTCGAAGAAGCTGAAATATGAGTTCAGCGTCGAGAAGGCGAACAAGATCCTCGACGACGCCGGCTGGAAGAAGGGCGCCGACGGCATCCGCGAGAAGGATGGCAAGAAGCTGAAATACGTCTTCCAGACCTCGATCAACGCGCCGCGCCAGAAGACCCAGGCGATCATCAAGCAGGCCTGCCAACGCGCCGGCATCGATCTCGAGCTGAAGTCGGTGACCGCGTCCGTGTTCTTCTCCTCGGACGTCGCCAACCCCGACACCTACACCAAGCTCTACTGCGACATGGAGATGTACACCACGACGCAGCCGCAGCCTGATCCTGAGCGCTTCCTCAACCAGTTCACCTCCTGGGAGATCGCCAACAAGGAGAACAAGTGGCTCGGTCGCAACGTCTCGCGCTACGCCAGCAAGGAAGCGGACGACGCCTACAAGGCTGCGCAGAAAGAGCTCGACCCAGCCAAGCGCGCCGCGCTGCTGATCAAGGTCGATGAGGCCTTCTGCGAGGCCAACGTCATCCTGCCGCTTCTGTCGCGTACGCGCGTCGCCGCGGCGGCCAACAACCTGGTGCCGAAATATAGTGGCTGGGACAGTGACGTCTGGCGACTGGCGAGCTGGTATCGCAGCTAGTAGAAGCGGCCAATCCCTTAGCGAAAGCGCAATGCGCTCTCGCTAAGGGTGAGTACCGACCGTTCATTGACCGGCCGGAGCCGGATCATCGCAGGGGCGTCTTCGTCGCTCCCTGCATCCTTCGGTTCCGGTTTACGGTCCCGATCCGCACGCTGACAGAGACCTGTACATGGCGAGTTACCTCATAAGGCGATTGCTCATCGCCATTCCGAGCCTTCTAGGCATCAGCCTGATCCTGTTTACGGTTCTTGCGCTGGCGCCTGGCGACCCGTTCGAGGAGCTCGCGACCAATCCCAATGTGCCTCCCGAAGTCCGAATGGCGTTGCGCGCGAAGTTCGGGATCGATGATCCGGTCATGGTGCGGTATGTGCGCTGGCTGACGGCCATGGTGCAGGGCGACTGGGGCTTTTCCTTCGCCAGCCGAATCAATGTCGACGATCTCATCCTGCAGCGGGTCCCGACGACGCTCTTCGTCGTTGGCAGCTCGCAGCTGCTGGCGCTTGCGATCGCGCTGCCGGTCGGCATCTATGCTGCGACGCGGCCTTATTCGGTCTTCGACCAGATCGCCAACACGCTCGCCTTCGTCGGTTTCTCGCTGCCGACCTTCTTCACCGGCCTGCTCTTCATCCTGCTGTTCTCGATCAAGCTGGACTGGCTGCCCTTCGTCTATCGCTCCGATATCGCGGCGACAGGCTGGCGCTGGTACTGGGAGATGATGCGGCAGGCGCTGATGCCGATCCTGGTGCTCGGTCTCTTTCAGGCAGCCTCCTATACGCGCTATGTGCGCTCCGCCGTGCTCGACGTCGTCAGGCTCGACTACGTCACCACCGCCCGGGCAAAGGGCCTCAGCGAGACGAAGGTGACGATCCGGCATGTGGCGCGCAACGCGCTGATCCCCGTCGTCACGCTGGTCGCGCTGCAGATGCCGGCGGTCTTCGGCGGTGCTATCGTCACGGAACAGATTTTCCGTGTGCCCGGCATCGGCTCGCTGCTGATCACGGCGATTCTCGCCAACGACACCCCTGTCGTCATGGCGGTGACCTTCGTCTTCGCCTGCCTCGTCGTTTTCTTCAACCTCATTGCGGATCTCCTTTATGGCTGGCTCGACCCTCGTATCTCCTTCCGCTGAGCCGACTTCCGGCTCGCCGGCGCGGAGCGTGTCGGTCTCGCCTGCGCGCGAGACCTGGCGCCGCTTCCGCCGACACCGCCTGGCAATGATCAGCACGATCGTGCTCGGCCTGCTTGTGCTCGGCGTCGTCATTGGCCCATGGCTCTGGCCTGTGGCGATCAACGATATCGACTTCGCGGCACAGCTGCAGACGCCGTCCTGGAGCCATCCGTTCGGCACCGACGATCTCGGCCAGGATATTCTGGCGCGGATGATCTATGGCGGGCGCATCTCGCTCGCAGTCGGTCTTGCCGCCATGGTGGTCGCCACGTTCGTCGGCGTCGTCGTCGGGGCGATCGCCGGCATGTCGCGCGGCTATGTCGACTCCTTCCTGATGTGGGTCACCGACCTCTTCCTGTCGCTGCCGCAGCTGCCGCTGCTGCTGCTGGTGATCTATCTGTTCCGCGAACAGCTCAAGGCCGTTTTCGGGCTTGAGGGCGGCGTCTTCGTCCTGATCGTCGTCGTCATCGGCGGGTTGCGCTGGATGCCTGTTGCCCGCCTGGTCCGGGCCCAGTTCTTCTCGCTGCGCGAGAAGGAGTTCGTGGAGGCGGCGCGTGCGTCGGGCGCGACGAAATGGCGGCAGGTCGTCAGCCACATCCTGCCCAACGCGATGGGACCGGTCATCGTTGCCGGCACCATTGAGGTGTCGTCCGCGATCATCGCCGAATCGACCCTGTCCTTCCTTGGTCTCGGCTTCCCGCCGGACATCCCGACCTGGGGGCGGATCCTGTTCGACGCCAAGGATCATCTCGATGTCGCTCCGCACTGGGCCTTGTTCCCTGGTGCCGCGATCTTCCTCACCGTTCTCTCGATCAACTTCATTGGCGATGGCTTGCGCGACGCGCTCGACCCGCGCCGCGTGATCTAGGAAAGACTGGAAAGCTTCAGCATGACCTCTCCCATTCTCTCCGTTTCGCATCTGACCACCTCGTTCCGTGTCGAGGGGCAGTGGCGCTCCGTGGTCCGCGACGTTTCCTTCGATATCGGACCGAAGGAAACGGTGGCCGTCGTTGGTGAATCAGGCTCCGGCAAGAGCGTGACGGCGCTCTCGATCATGCGGCTGACACCGCCCGGCTCGAGCAAGATCGAAGGCTCGATCAAGCTCGGCGGCAAGGAACTGCTGACCTTGCCCGATGCCGATATGCGCCATATCCGCGGCAACGAAGTCGCGATGATCTTCCAGGAGCCGATGACGAGCCTGAATCCGGTGCTGACCATCGGCTTCCAGATCGCCGAGGCGCTGATCCTGCACCGCGGGTTGTCGCGCAGTGCGGCCGAGGCCGAGACGATCCGGCTCTTGGAGAAGGTCCGTATCCCGGCCGCGAAGTCGCGATTCAACGAGTATCCGCACCGCTTCTCCGGCGGCATGCGCCAGCGCGTGATGATCGCGATGGCCTTGGCCTGCAAGCCGAAGCTCCTGATCGCGGACGAGCCGACGACAGCGCTCGACGTGACGATCCAGGCGCAGATCCTCGAGCTCATCAAGAGCCTGCAGGACGAGGAGGGCATGTCCGTCCTCTTCATCACCCACGACATGGGCGTGGTCGCCGAGATCGCCGACCGCACGGTGGTGATGTATAACGGCCAGGCGGTGGAGACTGGCGCCACCGAGGATATCTTCGCCCGCGCCACGCACCCCTATACCCGGTCGTTGCTTTCAGCGGTGCCGAAGCTGGGCTCGATGATTGGCCACAAGCGGCCGATGCGCTTCCCGGTGGTCGACCGCGCAACGGGGCTGTCGGACGTCCCGACCGAGACATCCGATACTGTGGCGCATGCCGAGCGTCCGGTGCTCGAGGTCAGCGGGCTCACCACCCGTTTCGAGATCCGCGCGGGGCTGCTCGGCGGCGTCAAGGGCCGGGTCCATGCGGTCGAGAACGTCTCCTTCAGCCTGCAGGCGGGCGAGACGCTGGCGCTGGTCGGCGAATCCGGTTGCGGCAAGTCGACGACGGGGCGTTCGGTGATGCGGCTGATCGAGCCGCTCTCCGGCTCGGTGCTGCTTGACGGCGAGGATGTTCTGAAGCTCGACCAGCGGACCCTGCGCGACCGGCGCAAGCGCATGCAGATGATCTTCCAAGACCCCTTCGCCAGCCTCGATCCGCGCATGAATGTCGGCGCGGCGATTGCCGAGCCGCTGCTGATCAACAAGCTCGCGACCCGCTCGGAGGCCCGCGACAAGGTCGCCGAGCTGCTGCGCCGCGTCGGGCTTCAGCCCGATATGGCGAGCCGCTTCCCGCATGAGTTCTCAGGCGGCCAGCGCCAGCGCATCTGCATTGCACGCGCACTCGCGGTCGAGCCGCGGCTGATCGTGGCGGATGAATCGGTTTCGGCGCTCGACGTCTCGGTCAAGGCGCAGGTGATCAACCTGATGCTCGAGCTGCAGGAGCGGATGAAGCTCGGCTATCTCTTCATCTCGCATGACATGGCGGTGGTCGAGCGCGTCAGCCACCGGGTGGCGGTGATGTATCTCGGCGAAATCGTCGAGATCGGCCCGCGCGAGGCGATCTTCGGCAATCCGCAGCACCCCTATACGAAGCGGCTGCTTGCGGCGGTGCCGGTGCCGGATCCGGCACGGCGCCTCGAGAAGCGCCCGGTCTCGAACGACGAGATCAAGAGCCCGGTGCGTGCGCCCGACTACGTCCCGCCGGTCCGCCAGTTCCGCGAGGTCTCACCCGGCCATGCCGTGATGATCTGGGGCGAGGAGTGGGAGAAGCCAGCGGTCGTGGCGAAGGTGGCGTGAGGCCGTCGAAGCGAAGGGCCTTGCCCTTTGCTTCCCAGACATAGCTTATAACCGCCGGGCCAGACGCTGGCCCGGCGGTTTTTTATGTCCCGGGTGCCGGCCCCCTGCTGATATGAAGCCGGCCTTCGCTCACACGATTTGGCGGAAGCAGTTGTGAACTGCTCGGGGTCGTTGAGCCGGATCGACCGGCCGCCGATCCGCCTGGCTTGTTACGCCTTGAATACGTTTGCGCCACTTACTCCGTGTCGCGCACAGGCGTTGCGCGTGTCCACGATCAGATGGGCGTGCTCGACCACAAGCCGGTAGTCGACGATGTCGTGATCCGTCGCGATCAGAACGGCATCGAAGCTAGCCAGAGCTTCCACATCGAGCGCCGGGATCCCTTTCTTTCCGGTCAGCTCCGGGTATTCGCGCGTCGGCCGGATCACTGGCACATGGGGGTCGTGGAACGCGACATGGGCGCCCCGCTTTTCGATCAGCTCGATCAGTTTGAGCGCGGGGCTTTCCCGCATGTCGTCGATATTCTTCTTGTAGGCGATGCCGAGGACGAGGATACGGGCATCGCTGAAATTCTTGCGGAGCTGCGTATCGACCAGCTCCGCCAGGCGGTTGACCACCAGATAGGGCATATGGGTGTTGACTTGGCCTGCGAGCTCGATGAAGCGCGTCGTGATGTCGTATTCGCGCGCCTTCCACGTCAGGTAGAAGGGGTCGATCGGGATGCAGTGGCCACCGAGGCCGGGGCCCGGATAGAAGGGCATGAAGCCGAAGGGCTTGGTCTTCGCCGCCTCGATGACCTCCCAGATGTCGATGTCCATCGCGCTGTAGACCTGCTTCAGCTCATTGACGAGCGCGATATTGACTGCTCGGAAGATATTTTCGGTCAGCTTGACGGCTTCCGCGGTTGCGGTTGATGAAACAGGCACCGTTCTGACCACAAGTGCGCTGTAGAGCGCGTCGGCCATTGCCAAGGCATCTGGCCCGTCGCCCCCGACCACTTTGGGGATATCCGATGTGCCGAAGCTGGGGTTGCCCGGATCCTCGCGTTCAGGCGAGTAAGCCAGGAAGAAATCCTGGCCGCTTGCCAGCCCGGATACGCCTTCCAGGATCGGACGCATCACCTGGTCTGTGGTTCCGGGATAGGTCGTCGATTCCAGCACGATCAGTTGGCCGCGCTGCAACCGGGGCGCGATCGCCTCTGCAGTCTTGACCACATAGGACATGTCCGGCTCGCGGTGCCGCGTCAGCGGCGTCGGCACGGCGATGAGCAGGGCGTTCGGCTCGGACAGCCGATCGAAGTCGGTCGTGGCGGCGAACCGGCCGCTGCTGATGCCCTCTGCGATCGGTTCGGACGGGATGTGCTTGATGTCACTCTGGCCGGAATTGATCAGCGCGACGCGGTCGCGATCGATGTCGAAGCCGATGACGCTGAAGCCCTTGCGTAGCGCCGCCAATACGAGTGGAAGGCCCACATAGCCCAGGCCAATGATGCCGATGGTCAAGGAGCGATCATGGGTGCGCTCGATGAAGCGCTGCGCGGCTTCCGAATTCACATTGCACTCGCGCTTTACGCCGAACCCGTGGGGCGGCTGTTTCGTGCGTGAGCTTGTTCCAGACTTGCGAAAACGCGTCAACATAAGCTGGGAGGAGGCACGCCATGGGCCTGTCGGAACGCCAGCTAATCCTTGTAGAGGCTCTTGAAATACCGGTTGATGCCATCGAGATCGACCGCGGCGCCGTGATTTCGTTCGCAGAGGAGCTGCTGGTGAAAATACCAGTCGTCGAAGCCGACATTGAGCCGATCATAGCCGGCMTCGGCTAGAAGGAGCCTGATCTCCTCCCGGCGCGGCTCGACGAAATTGTGCTCGATGGTGAAGAGCGGGATCCGGTGGCGAGCCAAGTCGATGCTGCGCAGAATGTCGAGTTCGGAACCTTCCGTATCGAGCGAGACATAGTCGAAGCCGTTTAGCGCGAAATCACCCATCGCAGCGATCTCGTTGAAGGTGATGGTCTCGACCTGGATCAGGCCCTTCTCCGCGACGACCTGGCGACGATGCCTGGCATAACCGTCACTGTCGGCGAACTCCTCGAGGGTGCCGATCTCCTGGGAGGCAACGAAGTCAAGGACCCTGCCGGACTCGCGATAGACAGCCTTTTCCAGGCAGATCGCCGTGCGGTTCTGCCGGAGCTTCGCAAAAAGTTCGGGGTTGGGCTCGACCGCCACACCCGTCCAGCCATGTTCGGTTTCGAGGAAGTAGCTGTTGCTGTGGAGGACGCCATCGAAGGCGCCGATCTCGGCGAAGCGGCCGCCACGCCTGCCATTGCACATGGCGAAGACCCAGCGCTCCTGCTCGATCTGTGAATTGGTCGGCATCTCGTAGGCAAGGCGTGGGTCGAAGGAGAGCGTGTCGTTATACCCCATCGTCATCAACTGCCCCATGGCCTTAGCCACGCCAATTCGGCGCTCGCATCGATAATGCCCTGGGCTCTCGGCCAGTCCAAGGCAGGTTTGGTCTGTCGTGAGGCTCGCTGCTTCCACGGCCGTGGTCATTCTGAGGTCGCTCAGTGAATCTCCGGTTCCGCCACCTTGGCCGTGCCCTCCAGGTAGTCGAAATCGCAGCCCTTGTCGGCCTGGCGGATATGAGCGGCGGACATGCGGCCATAGCCGCGAGCATAATTGCGGTCGGGTGGTGACCAAGTGGCGAGGCGACCGGTGATTTCGTCGTCGCTAAGCTCGACGGAGATACTGCGAGCCTCGACATCGACAACGATGATGTCGCCGGTCTGAACCGCGGCGAGAGGCCCCTTGATATAAGCCTCCGGCGCGACATGGAGCACGCAGGCGCCGTAGCTGGTGCCGGACATGCGTGCGTCCGAGATGCGCAGCATGTCGCGCACGCCCTGCTTCAGCAGTTTTTTGGGAATGGGCAGCATGCCCCATTCCGGCATGCCCGGGCCGCCGACCGGGCCGCAGTTCTTCAGGACCATGACGTGATCGGCGGTGACATCGAGGTCCTCGTCGTTCACAGCGCGCATCATCGCGTCGTAATCCTCGAAAACCAGAGCCGGGCCGCGATGTTGGAGCAGCCGAGGCTCGGCCGCGGAAGGCTTAATGACACAGCCATCGGGCGCAAGGTTGCCCTTCAGGACGGCAAGCCCGTTGGCGGTCGAGACGGCCCTGTCGAGTGGACGAATGACGTTGTCATCATAGACCTGTGCGAGCGCGATCGTCTCGGCAAGGGGTTTTCCTGTCACTGTCATGGCGTCGGTATGCAGCTTGCTCTCAAGCTGTTTCAACAGAGCGGGGAGACCGCCGGCATAGAAGAAATCCTCCATCAGAAAGTCGCCGGACGGCCGCAGATTGGCGATCACCGGCACCGTGCGCGAAAAGGTGTCGAAATCCTCCGGCGTCAGCGGCACACCGGCTCGACCCGCCATCGCGATCAGGTGGATGATCGCATTGGTCGAGCCCGCCACCGCCATATGGACGGTGAGCGCGTTCTCAAAGCTCTTGCGGGTCAGGATGCGGTCGGGGGTCAGGTCCTCCCAGACCATTTCGACGATGCGCTTTCCCGCGGCCGCGGCCATGCGGGGGTGGGCGGCATCGGCGGCGGGGATCGCGGAGGCGCCGGGCAAGGTGAGGCCGAGCACCTCGGCATGGCTCATCATGGTCGCCGCGGTACCCATCACCATGCAGGTGCCGTGCGAGCGGGCGATACCGCTTTCCATCTCGCGCCATTGGCCGTCGGTGATGTTACCGGCTTCCTTCTCGGCCCAGTATTTCCAGACATCGGCCCCGGAACCCAGCACCTTGCCGGCCCAGTTGCCGCGCAGCATCGGGCCGGCCGGCACGAAGATGAAGGGCAGGCCCGCGCTGCATGCGCCCATCACGAGGGCGGGCGTGGACTTGTCGCAGCCGCCGAGCAGCACCGCGCCGTCGAGTGGATGGG
Source organism: Allobosea sp. 05T433 (assembly GCF_056396065.1). NCBI lineage: Bacteria > Pseudomonadati > Pseudomonadota > Alphaproteobacteria > Hyphomicrobiales > Alloboseaceae > Allobosea > Allobosea sp. 05T433. Next base: position 310,015 of record NZ_JBFTKS010000006.1, read on the forward strand.
AACGGATCGATTCCTCCGCCTCCATCGCCAGGAAGTTGCGGTAGAGCATCGTCGTCGGCTTCTGATACTGCTCGGAGGCCGACATCACCGGGATTTCGACTGGGAAACCGCCCGCGGCCCAGACCGCGCGCTTCACCGCCTCGGCCCGGTCGCGCAGATGGGTGTGACAGGGGTTGATCTCGGACCAGGTGTTGAGGATGCCGATAACCGGCTTGCCCATGAACTCCTCGTGATTGAGGCCCATCTGCAGCGCCCGCGAGCGATGACCGAAGGAACGCAGGTCGCTGGCGCCGAACCAGCGCCTGCTGCGCAGCGTCTCGGGCGTCTTGCGGGGGTGGGGCATGGTGTTTCCTCGGATGTTTCTTGCTTGTGGTCCTGACCGCCGCTGCGCGCGGTGCGCCGGCGGGGATGCGTGCTGCATGCCTTGTCGCGGTGCTCTGCGATGACGCTTGCGGCTATTCCGCGGCTGCTTGCCGTGCGCCCCAGCCACTGACGACACGGCGCAGCTCGGCGCGTTCGCTGTCGTTCAGTTCGGGAAGGCCGGGCAGGCGGACGGGGCCGACCGGCGTGCCCAGCAGGCCGAGCGCCTCCTTGACCACGGTCACATTGGCGCCGTTGCCATACTTGGTACGCAGCGTCTCGAAACCGGCGATCTCGTCGACGAGGTGTCGGGCGAGCTCATAATCGTTGCCTTCCAGCGCCCGCCAGATCGCCAGCGAGCGTTCGGGCACGACGTTGACCAGTCCGGAGGTGAAGCCGCGGGCGCCGAGCGCGTGGAACGGTGCGGCCCAGCCTTCGGCCAGTCCACAGATCCAGTTCGCACTGGTGCCCTGGGTCGCGCGCACGCATTCGGCCAGCAGCATCATGTTGTTTGACGCGAACTTCACGCCGGCGACATTGGCGTGGGTCGCGACGCGGGCGAGGTCCTTCACACCGATCGCGTCGGAGCGGATATAGGCGACGACTGGAATCGGCAGGGCCTCGGCAATGGCGAGAATGTAATCGGCTTGCGATTGCGGCGCGGCAAAGGGATCGAGCGGGTGATGCACCATCACCGCATCGCAACCGGCCGCAACTGCGAGTTTGCCGGTCGCAATCGCTTCGCGAAGGGAGCGGCCGATGCCGGCCGTGACCAGCGACTTGCCGGCCGCAGCTTCGGCGGCGACAGCATGGCTGCGGACGACCTCGTCGGTGGTCATCGGGTAGAATTCGCCGGTATTTCCGGCCGAGACGATATTGTGGATGCCGGCCTCGGCAATGCGCCGGACGATCTGGCCGGTCAGGGCCCAGTCGGCCTCGCCGTCGCCCTTCCAGGCTGTGACATGCACACCGGAAATCCCGCGTAATGCGGTCCGCAAGCGGTCATTCGTCATAGGCCAATCCCTCCGCATCCGAGCCGAACACCTGGCGCACATGGCTCTTGGCCGAGCGCACGATGTGGCTCCTCATTCGCTGCTCGGCGAGCTGCGGCTTGCGCCCAGCCAGCGCCTCGAAGATTCCCTGGTGTTCGACAAAACCCTGGCGGCGTTCGTCCTGCTCGCCGAGCAGTGCGATGCGCTGGGCGTGATCATACATGCGCTGTCCGTCCAGCCGGCGCTCCAGATAGGCGCAGCCCGAGATCCGGTGGATCGCGCCGTGGTAGGCCTCGTTCAGATTGACGAGGTCCTCGAGTGCGCTGTGCTCGGTCGCGTGCGCCATGTCGTCGATCAGCCGCGACATGTCGCGGATCTCGGCGTCGCTGATGCGATTGGCGGCGATATGGGCCATCACGCTTTCGATTGCGGCGCGGCCAAGCGCCATCTCCAGAGCCTGGCGCGCGGAGAAGAGCACGAAGACGCCGCGTCGTGCCTCTGTGCGGACAAGCCCTTCGCTTTCGAGCTTACGGATCGCATCCTTCACCGGGGTTGTACTGACGCCGAGCATTTCGGCGAGCTGACGCTCGTTCAGCCTCTCCCCGTTCTGGAAGCTGCCGGCCACGATCGCCCGACGCAGACGCTCATGCACATGCTCGCGCAAGGAGCGCAGCAGGTGAGGGGCGACGGGTTCGATTGTGGTGGTCTCGGTCATCATAGTCCCAGCATGTGCGGGGGAGGCACCGAAATCCCGATCGGGCTCCGGCGTTCCGCCCTGCATCGCGGCATCAAACATCACAAACATCAAGTCCGAACAAGTCTGAAATTTCAGATTTCAAATCTGAAATGCTGTGCTATGCCCTGCGGCAAGGAGCCCGGGAAGGGTCGAGCCGGCGCGAATTGCGCGGGCGCTGCAACAAGGGAGGAAGACCTGATGAGTTTGACGCGACGCGCGGCGATGGCTGCCGCCTGCCTGATGATCGCCCCGGCTGCCCTGGCGCAGTCGGATTATCCCTCGAAGGTCGTGACCATCGTGGTGCCCTTCGCGGCCGGCGGCACGACCGACCTTCTCGGCAGAATTCTGGCCGAGCGGCTGGCCGTGCGGCTCAATGGCAAGTTCATCGTCGAGAATCGGGCGGGCGCGGGCGGCAACACCGGTGTCGCTGCCGTCGCGAGGGCGCCGGCCGACGGCTACACGCTGACCATGGGCACGGTTTCGACCCATGCGATCAACCCGGCCGTCTACAGCAAGATGCCCTTTGACCACATCAAGGATTTTGCGCCGATCTCGCAGGTGGCGAGCGTGCCGAATATCCTGATGGTCAATCTCGACCTGCCGGCGAAGTCGGTACCGGAACTCATCGAACTGCTGAAGAAGAACCCGGGCAAATACTCGTTCGGCTCGTCCGGCGCCGGCACCTCGACGCATATGGCTGCCGAGTTGTTCAAGGTCGCGACCGGCACGGATATGGCCCATGTTCCCTACCGATCGAGCGGGCAGGTGACCCAGGATCTGCTTTCCGGGCAGATCCAGCTTTCCTTCGACAACATCACCATTGCCTGGCCGCATGTGGAAGCCGGCAAAATCAGGGCACTCGCGACCGCAACGCCGGAACGGCTCGCCGTGGCCAAGGACCTTCCGGCGCTGGCCGAGTTCATTCCGGGCTATGCCGCGACCTCCTGGCACGGCTTCTTTGCGCCTGCCGCGACGCCGAAACCGATCGTCGACAAGCTTTCTGCCGAGGTGCAGGCGATCATGCGCGAGCCGGCAACCGTCGAGCAGCTCAGGAAGCTTGGGGTCGACCCGGTTGGCTCGAACCGGGCCGATTTCACCGCCCATATCGCCGCCGAAACCAAGCGTTGGGCCGAGGTGGCGCAGAAGGCGAATGTAAAGATCGAGTGAAACGCGATGGCCGTGTCCTGAGCAAAAGCGTCACTCCGAGGCTGCGCGGCGGTGCAGCCCCGGGGCGGCGACTATCAGCGTCGTATGCCGCCTCCTTTGAGCGAATGAGGATCACCTTCCGATGACGTCCTTGCTGACCCCCGAAAATCGCGAAAAGCTGAAGCGCGTCTCCAGCGCCACATTGACGACCGCGCTGTTTAAGTGCGGCTTCCGCAATGTCTTCATTCAGGACGTGCGGCCGCTGGGAACCGCGGCGCCGCGGATGGTCGGCGAGGCCTATACGCTGCGCTACATCCCGGCGCGTGAGGATCTCGACCATCTCGGCGTCTTCGCCGATATCGAGCATCCGCAGCGCAAGGCGGTCGAGGCCTGCCCGCCAGGCCATGTCATGGTGATCGACAGCCGCAAGGACGCGCGCGCGGCATCGGCAGGCGGCATCCTGGTCTCGCGGTTGATGCAGCGGGGCGTTGCCGGCGTCGTCACCGATGGCGGCTTCCGCGATTCGCCCGACATCGCCCAGATGCCGTTTCCGGCCTTTCACAGCCGGCCGAGCGCTCCGACCAATCTGATCCGCCACCACGCGGCCGATATCAATGTCCCGATCGGCTGTGGCGATGTACCGGTATTCCCCGGTGACATTGTGGTCGGGGACGGTGAGGGAGTCTGCGTGATCCCGGCGCATCTCGCCAATGAGATCGCTGAGGAGGCCTATGAGCAGACGGCCTATGAGGATTTCGTCGAAGAGCGTGTCCGCGCTGGCGAGACCATTTTCGGACTTTATCCGGCCAATGCGGAGACCAAGGCGAAGTTCGCTGTCTGGCGGACGGGGTGGGCCTGAGGCAGGGGCGCGCGGCCCAAGGCAGGGCGTGCCAGAAGCGGGTCGAACAGGCAGAGGCGAAGTCGGGGCGAGATGGCCTAATCGTGCCGCTGTTAATCCAGAGCGCTGCTTCACTTCGTGCGGGACAAAGCAATTCCCTGCTTTCAGGGATTTCGCAGTGATTCTCCTGGCTCAATCGAGGCGTCTAGCGACTCTCCCATAGGAAAAAACTGTTCCAAAACAAGGCGATATGAGTCCGCATTGGTCTTGGGAGAGCAGGGAATTTTGTCAGAATGAGCAGCGATTTGCGAGTATCCGAACAGGTACTTGGGTAACTCGCGCTGCAAGCTTCCATAGACGTGCCGTCGCCAAATTGACAAAGAGAGTGTATATTCCTAGCGTCAAGAAAATTATCCTTGAATTGAGCGCTCGGTGGGGTTACCTTCGCCCTGCTGCGAACTCTCGTGGCGCCAGCCGAGACCGATCCAGTCACGGCATCCGAGGCATTTCACGTTAAGTGAGCAGTCCTCGTCATCTGCTAGCCCAAGCGCTTGCGTTCTGGGAAAGCCGTGACGTGGGTGCTCGCTTGACTAGGTCGATCTCCTTCAATGGAGTCGACTATGACCGACCTGCCCTCTCTCACCACCCCGTCCATCCGCGTTCGCCAACGTACCGCCAGCCCCTCCGTTGACGCGGCTGCGCTGCGTTCGATCGAGAATTCGCTCGCTCTCAAGGTCGTCGACCGCGCTGTCGCCGAGCTGAAGAGCTCGTCACGCAACGCGCGTGCACATTCCAAGAAGCAGATCCACCAGATCGCGGCGAGCTTGAACCAGTTCGGCTTCGTCAATCCGATTCTGGTCGACGCCAATGACGAGATCATTGCCGGCCATGGCCGCTATGCTGCGGCCAAACTGCTGGGTCTCACCAATGTTCCGACGATCCGCCTCGACCATCTCAGCCACATTGAGATTCGGGCCTATCGCCTCGCCGACAATCGCCTGGCCGAGCTCGCCGGCTGGGACGAGGATCTGCTGAAGCTTGAACTCAGCCACCTCGTCGATTTCGACTTCGAGGTTGAGCTGACCGGCTTCGAGACGGCGCAGATCGATGTGATCCTGAGCAGCAATGAGGCCACGGCGTCGAAGATTGATCCCGACGACGCGGTGCCGGCGATCGCGGAGCAGGCGGTGACGCGTCGTGGCGATCTGTGGCTGCTGGACGACCACCGCATCTTGTGCGGGGATGCCCGAGAGCAGGCCTGCTATCATCAGCTTTCGGGCGGTGTACTGGCCCAGATGATCTTCACCGATCCGCCCTATAACGTCGCCATCGATGGTCATGTTGGCGGGCTGGGCAAGATCAAGCATCGTCCGTTCCCGATGGCGTCGGGGGAGATGACCAAGGCCGAATTCACCGGCTTTCTCCGCGATGTGTTCAAGCAGATTGCGGCGGCTTCACAGGACGGCGCACTGATCTACACCTGCATCGATGGGCCTCATCTGCATGAACTCCTGAACGCCGGCTATGAGGCCTTCGACGAGCTCAAGACGGTGATCTGCTGGGGCAAGACCAATGCCGGCATGGGCTCGCTCTACCGTGTTCAGACCGAGCTGATTCCGCTCTGGAAGAGCGGCAAGGCACCGCACATCAACAATATCGAACTCGGCCGCCACGGCCGTTACCGTACGACCTTGTGGAACTATGCCGGGGCCAACACCTTCCGCCGTGGGCGGATGGACGACCTCGCATCGCACCCCACGGTCAAACCCTGCGCGATGGTGATGGATGCGATCAAGGATTGCTCCAAGCCGAAGGGCGTCATTCTCGACCCCTTCGGCGGCAGCGGCACGACCTTGATCGCCGCCGCCAAGACGAAGCGGCGCGGCTACCTGATGGAGCTCGACGCCTTGTATGTCGATGTCGCAGTGCGCCGCTGGCAGAGCCTGTTCCAGCGTCAGGCGCGCCACGCAGAGACCGGACTGACCTTCGCTGAAATGGAGGCGCTGCGTCGGCAGGATGCCGCGTGCGGCGAGTCCACGGCTGTGGGAGGTGGTGATGTCGCGTGAACCTGAAGGATCAGTCGGGTATAAGCGCCCGCCCGCGCATAGCCGCTTCAAAAAGGGCCAGAGCGGCAATCCCTCTGGCAGGCCCAAGCGGGCCGCGAAAGAGGCCGAGCATGACGATCGTGAGGTCGTCCTGTCGCAACGGGTGACGACGACCATCGGCGGCAAGAGGGTCAAGATCACCGCTCGCCGGGCGCTGTACCAGAAGCTGCTCGCGATGAGCTTTGAAGGCAATCTGCGTGCGGTGGGCCTGCTGTTGAAGTCCGACGGCCTCAACGACAATGGCGGTGCCAAGACGTCAGGTGCAGGGTTGACGACCGATGAGGAGGAGGCGCTGCTCGCGCGCTTCCTTGCACGGGAGGGCAAGCGCGATGGGGCCGGCGATGTGTGACCGCATCGCTCTGCTGCAGGCGATCCTGCGTCGAGACCTGGCGAGCTTCATAGCGCAGTGCTTTGGCACGCTCGAGCCGGGCACGTCCTATCTCGACAACTGGCATGTCCACGCCATTGCCTATCAGCTGATGCGCGTTTGGCGGGGCGAATGTAAGCGGCTCATCATCAATGTGCCGCCGCGTTCGGCGAAGTCGATCTGCGTCACGATCGCATTCACTGCATGGGTGATGGGCCATGATCCGCGGAAGCGGATCATGGCGATCAGCTATGCCAATGGCCTTTCCCTGAAACACGCTGCGGATTTTCGCAGCGTGGTCACCAGCGGATGGTTCCGTGGGCTCTTTCCTGCCTTCGCGATCAAGGCTTGCCGGGATAACGAGCTTGTGACGAGCCAGCGCGGCTCTCGTTTTGCGGGCTCGGTTGGCGGTTCCATCCTCGGACGCGGCGCCGACCTAATCGTCATCGACGATCCGATCAATGGCTTGGATGCGGTTCTCTCAGCCGCCGAGCGGCGCCGTGTGACCGAGTTCTACGACGCGACCCTCTACTCGCGACTGAACGATCGGCTGAATGGCGCAATTGTCATCGTCATGCAGCGGCTGCATCAGGACGACCTCGTCGGTCACGTGCTCGATAAAGAGGAGTGGGAGGTGCTCTCAATCCCGGCCATCGCCGTCGAGGATTGCACGTACCGCCTGGGCGATGGGCGGGACGCCATTTATAATCGCCAAGCCGGGGAGGTCCTGCACCCCGGACGTGAACCGCGGGAGTGGTTGGAGGTCGCCAAGCGCAATCTCGGGACGCTCAACTTTTCGGCTCAGTACCAGCAGAACCCGCTGCCGGCGGAAGGCAACGCCATCAAACGCGATTGGATCAGGCACTATGAGCAAAGGCCCGAAGCGTTTGAGCAGGTGATCGCGTCCTGGGATACCGCTTCGACGATGACCGAAAGCTCCGACTGGTCGGTAGGTACTGTCTGGGGGGCGGTCGGCCAGCACTACTTCCTGATCGACGTGGTGCGGGGGCGCTGGGAGAGCCCGGAGCTGCGGCAGCGGATGATCGCCGTCGCCAGGGATTATGAGGTCAATGCAACGCTGATTGAGGACACCGAGCTCGGTCGAGCGCTGTCGCAGGATCTGCGTCGCACCGGCGATCTCTACCCGCTCCTGCAGCGGGCGCGCTTTGACAAGACGGCGCGGCTCCTGGCTCAAGCTGCCCGGTTTGAGGCGGGGCAGGTCTTTTTGCCCAGGGCGGCCGAATGGCTGGCGGGCTATCTCGCCGAGCTCCTGGCGTTCCCGACGGGGCGCCACGACGATCAGGTTGACTCCACCAGCCAGGCGCTCAAGTACCTGACTGCGCGGACGCCGGTGCTTCGTGAGCGGCCTCGGAAGATCGACCGACCGAAGGCGCGGTTCCAGCGGGCCAGCTGATAAGCCGGCCCTGTTTCCAGATGGAGGAAATGTCTGAAGCCGCATGACGAGTCCCCGCTCTTCTATTCAATTCGGCATAGTCACCATCGTCATCCCGTAACCACGCTGAGCCATGCAGCCGACCATGATCTGTCGCAGCGCATTGTTGCGTTGGCCTTCAAGCATGCCGGCCTCCATCGCGTCAGCGAGACTGCGTCCCATGTAGATCGGCGCGGCAATGGCTTGAGCTTTGGCGGCTTCTCCCTTGCAGATGGCATCATCCTGTTGGAATTGCGCTGCGGCAGCCTGATCGGTTCGGCCATCGAAGCGATTGAAGTTCATTACCGTTCGGGTCGTGCAGGCTGCAACCATCAGCGCCAGGAATGCAGTACCGATAATTCGCGGCCAAGGCTTCGCAAGGGGCCAGCGATGATCGCAGGGTACCGCAATTGCAGCACAATCGGCCTTTGCGCTGATCTTCGCAGTCAGATTGTGGGTCTCAGCTCTTCGAGATGGGTGGGCATAGGCGGTCGTCACGGTGAGGCTCCTCGTGGGTTGAGTTTACGGGCCGTCGCGGCGCCAGGCTGCCGGTTTGGCCAAGGGGCGGGATGCGGTTCGCTGCGGCTCAGATCTGGCGAATCCTGGCCGCTCCGGTCGCTGGGAGGTGCGGAGGCCGAAGTGTTTTGCCTCTCGGCGCTTGGCTTCAGCAATGTCGGCAAGGTCGGTCGCGGTCTTGCCGCCTGATCGGCGGTGACAGCAATCACGGCCGAGCAAGCGACCATCCGTGATCTTCAAACCGACGCTCTTATCGATGATGAGGGCTTCAGGGATCGTGTGGTCGAACTCGATCGCCTTGCCCGTGATATTGAGCCCGCAGCCCTCACAGAGGATCCGACCAGCGCCATCCATGGCACGCTTGATCATCTCGACCTTCTGAGCGCGCGAGAACTCGCGGCGTGTGGCGCGGTTATGTCGACTAGAAACCGCTGCTCGTTCATCGGAGGGTCCAGAGCGGCTCGGCATCACGCTGCCTTGGCCTGACCGTAGGATCTAACCCGATCGACGATGAGATCGAGCTCAGCATTAAAGGCCTCGACCGCATCCGATAATTCGCGGATATAGCCTTCATCACGTGTGGCGCGGGTGACGAATATTGGCATGCCCGGCCAGTAAACGGCGATGTCAATCCATTCGCGTTCGGCAATCCAGAGCTGGCCCTGGCATTGGGCCTTATGCTCAGGCGGGAATTCTCCGCGAAGAATGGCCTCGATCATGAGATGCGGCAGTTTCGTCTTGATTTCGACCAGACCGCTCGCTCCGATGAGTGAGTCCGGCGAGGCGCCTTTGCGGCCGCTGCGAATGAAGCCAATGCGTTCGCACTGCGTATCGGTCATGAATTCGTAGAAGGCCCGGGCCTCGTCCTCCATGAGTTTGCCGCGTTCCATGTGAGCGTTGTTGAAGCTCTCCATGGGCTGGCCTGTGATGGTCTCGCCCGCCAGTTTGTAGAGGTAGGTCTGGCGTGTCTTGCTATCCCCTCCGCCGCGGCCCTTGGCCATTACGGTGGCAAACTCGGACGCGGTGGGGATGCCCATGCGGGCGCGAAACCAGTCGTCTGTGCCTTGTTCACACGAAATAATCTCGCGGTGGCTCATGCGTGCCTCCGCTTCGAATTGAGCATATCGATGGCCTGACGAAACTGAGCCGCAGGCAGGTCGGGCAGGGCGTCAATCTTGAAAAAGCGCATTAATGCGGCCTTCTCGGTGCCGGCGCTCTTGAGCAACGCCAGCAGCTCTCTGATCTGGTCTCCGTTGATCGGCAGCGGTTGACCGGCCCCCTTGCCATCATCATCGTCAGAAGCAGCGAGCCCCAAGGACGCCTTGAGGGTCATTCGCTGGAGGTAGGTGAGAGTTGAGCCAATGGCCTGGATGCTATTCTTGTTGCCGGACTCATCCTTTGCCGCAGCAATTTTGTTTTCTTCGAAGTAGCCGCCTCGGTGCGATACCACACAGATTACCGTGACCATCGCCCCCTCAGCCGAAGAGCGAAATCGATACGACAGCCCGTGCCTGGCAAGTATCGGATTCACCGTCCGAGCGATCTCGGCGAGATCCTCATACCGATAGTGTGTCCTGCTCCTCTGTGCGGTGAAGTCGACCTCACGGTTTTTTAGGATTACGGGGATCTCGGCCTTAGCCTCCGCCATGGCATTGTCGAAGGCCTTGCGCGCCTGGTTCGCTTCCCAGCGCTCATGCAGGCCCATCAACTTCTCAAGCGTTTCGACGTTTGCGCCGCGCTCGACGGCCTGGCTCAGCATTGCCAACGGTGTGATGGCGTAGACCGCTGATGGCGGGTATGCGGGCGGGATTGCTACTGTTGAGGTGATCATCGTGTAGCTCGGGGTTTGGGGGTGACGGGGCAGATCAGATGCGGACGTTGTCAATGCGATCATCGGGTTCGCCTGGGGATCCAGAGCCGGTACTCGGCAGCGAGTTCTGCAGGTGTGAGATTGATGGGAGACAGGTCGATTGAGCTGTATCCCAGCCCAATTTGGGGTCTGGCGTGGGTAGAGCTCCATTCGTCACAGCCATCTCTATCGGGAAGGTCATCGGCGATGGCGGCGTGAGTTGTGTTCGGCGGGCCCGACCATGAAGTCTTCTCCTGCTGAGGGTTCGATGGATCAATGCAGTCGCTCGGCCGCGAGGATGGAGCCTAGGGCGGCTTCGAGGCGGGCGATGGCGGAGAAATTCATCCGGTCGCGCATGGTCTCACTGAGTATGGCGCTCTCGATGGCAATCGGGTCATTGCCGAAGCTTGCGGCGAGAGTAGCGTTTTCTCTGGCACGCTCAGCTGTGCGGAGGCGCATCTCGGCGACACGTTCTATACGGCGTGCAATCTCGCGAGCCTCGCTCTTCGCCTCTGCCCAAGCCCTTATGAGCCAGCGGGAGCGCTGATGATTCCGCTCAGACCCGGTGCGGCAGAGCGGTAACGCATGGCGGCCTAATTGTGAGGCCCGGCGCATGATTGCGGATCTGTCGAACGAGATACGGTCGGAAGTAAAGGTGGTGAGGGACATCGGTATGATCAATCAACGAATTTCATCGGCAAACGACGATTAGCATCGATTGGTGGCAACCGCCAACTAAAATCGTCGATGCTCGACAAATTTCATCGCAGGGTGCTATACAGCTGGAATGATCACACCGCCCCAATCCCGTGCAGCGCGGGCGCTACTCGAATGGTCACAAGAAGAGCTGGCGAGTGCTGCTCACTTGGGCCTTTCAACGATTCGAGATTTTGAAAAAGGTCGAAGGACGCCGTCTCACAATAATCTGCTGGGAATACGGGCTGCGCTCGAAGCGGCAGGTGTCCAATTCATCCCGGAGAACGGAGGGGGGGCTGGCGTCAGGTTCGCAAAACGCTCGGATGGATAGTATTGAGAGCGCTGACGGTTGGGACCTTATGAGTCGGCTGAGTTCAGATCGGAGATATTGGGCGGCCTCGAACTACTTACTCGCGACTCTCTTCGCGCGTCATCTGTGTGAACTGGACGGGCAGGGAGGACGATCTCGATCTGGACGACGAGATCGCCACGAAGAAATATCCCGCAGCCGTGCCGCTGATGACGATCACGAGCGTCAACTTGACGGTCGCGACCAGACTCATGGCAGCCATTTGCGACATCTCCGGGGCACTGAATCGCAGAAGTCGGTCAGCTACTTTGGACTCAATCAGCCGTTCCGTCAGAATCCGGGCGGGGTGAGCGCATCAGGTCGCGCCCGTCGCGGTTGMGCGCCTGATAGTTCTATGTTGGCGTTACATTACGAGCGAGGTGGACTGACGTTCGGCGTGCGACCCTGATCGCCAACATACGCCAAGCGATGAAAATCCAGGCCGACCAGCCTCATACGAAGGCCAATAGGCCGATCTGCCATGCCGAGCTTGCCAGATCGTCGCTCAAGGGAAGACGCGACTGGGCCATGATGGGCACCAGCCGGCGACGTGATGGGGAGAATAGTGGGCGGCCAGGCCGGCCAAGTCAGCCGTAATAGTTGCGGTACCAATCGACAAAGCGCTGGAGGCCATCCACGATCGAGGTGGAGGGGCTAAAGCCAACACATGCCGCGAGCGCGCTGACATCGGCATAGGTTGCTGGCACATCGCCTGGCTGCATCGGTAGATGGCGCTTGATGGCACTCTTGCCGCAAGCGGCCTCAATGACGGAGATGAAGCGGTCGAGCCGAACCGGTGTGTGGTTTCCGATATTGTAGACGCGATAGGGCGCCGCGGCGGTTGCGGGGTCAGGCGACGCTGGATTGAAGTCGGGCGAGGGCGCGGGCGGAGAGCCCACCAGCCGGACGATCGCCTCGCTGACGTCGTCGATATAGGTGAAGTCCCGGCTCATCTCGCTCTCGGCGTAGACATCGATCGGTCGGCCTTCGAGAATCGCCTTGGTGAACTTGAAATAGGCCATGTCCGGCCGGCCCCAAGGACCATAGACCGTGAAGAAGCGTAGGCCCGTGACCGGTATGCCGTAGAGATGAGCATAGGAATGCGCCATCAGTTCATTGGCGCGCTTGGTTGCCGCATAGAGCGAGACTGGATGGTCGGCGCCGTCATGTTCACTGAACGGCACGTTGGCGTTGGCGCCATAGACTGAGCTCGATGAGGCATAGATCAGGTGCTGGACCGAATGGTGCCGGCAGGCCTCCAGTACTGAGAGGAAGCCGTCGAGATTGGCGCTGGCATAGGCGCGCGGGTTCTCAAGTGAATAGCGCACGCCGGCTTGCGCCGCGAGATGAATCACGGCGTCGGGGCGAAAGCGAACAAAGGCGCTTTGAAGCCCGTCATAGTCGGCAATGTCCAGCTGCTCGAATGAAAAGCCGTTGCGCGGAGCCAAACGGTCGAGCCGCGCCTGCTTGAGTGCAGGATCGTAATACGGAGTGAGATTGTCGATGCCGAGGACCTGAACGCCCTGCGCCAGAAAAGCCTCCGTGACATGAAAGCCAACGAAGCCCGCTGCGCCCGTCAGCAGAATCCGCTGTGGTGAGGCCTTGATCGTCACAGGATGGGCCACCGATTCGTTATAGCTGTTAGCAGCAGAGCGACTCATTTCGCTCCCCCGGCGGAACCAATCAAATTCTGCTTTGGGTGTTTGGCACGACGGGCGCACGGCTACAAGGAGAGGGAGCTTCAACCAACGCAACGCGGGAAGCAGCCATTTCGCCTCGGAAGGTACTGCAAGCACCAACCATTCTCGATGGCTTGGCAAAAGGTTCGCCATGTCAGGTTCGCCACGCGATATTCCGCCGGATGCCGCACCGGATCACGCATTCGGTTCTCGTCCTACGGAACGCGGCTGCGATTGGACGAACCGCAGCCCTCTGCTAAAGGGGCGTCATGCTCGATCTACAGAATCTTCCCGCCGATATCCATGCGATCATTTTCGATTGCGACGGCACGCTCGTGAATACATTGTCGGTTTATGCCGATGCCTGGACGCGGGGGTTTCGCACCTCGGGCAGGGACATGATGCGCGACTGGTATCTCGGCCGCGCCGGTCACTCCGAACATGCGCTCATGGACCTCTTCGAGGCCGACCAGGACGTGACGCTCGACCGCGACGCCGTGATCAAAGCCATGCGGGAATATTTTCTGCAGAATGTCGCGTCCGTCGGCGAAGTTGAGGCGATTACCGCTGTCGCACGCCATAACCAGGGCCGCCTCCCGATGGCTGTTGCATCAGGTGGATCGAGGCAGATCGTCACCGCCACGCTTGAGGCGACCGGCCTGACGCCCCTGTTCGATACGATCGTGACGATCAACGATGTCGCGCGTCCCAAGCCCGAACCCGATTTGTTCCTGGAGGCAGCACGGCGTCTCGGCGTTGCCGCGGCAGATTGCCTGGTCTTCGAGGATTCTCCCGAAGGGATGGAAGCCGCTGACCGCGCTGGCATGCGCTGTATCGATGCAAGGCCGCACCGAGCTTAGGTTAAGTTGGGGCATCGTCCAACCGTCGTGCGCGAATCGAGAGAAGGCTGCTGCCACTGAATGCCGGTTCGATCGTGTCTATCGTGCGTATGTGAAAGGGACCGATCTCGGGGGAAGGGCGAAACGCGAGATGCCGGGCGGCGCGCGCCTAGCTCGCGCTGTTACGCGAGTGTCCGAAGGTGGTGGCCCGGCACCCCCGCCACGGCGATCCAGTTGCAACGGCCATTGCAACGGGCATCAAAGTGGCCCACACTTCTCCGGCCCTGGCTTCGGCCCCGGCGGGGATTTCTCCCTGGCCGCGCACAAAGTTGCTATATGCCGTCGGCTTGATGCTCCGACATCGCCACGAGTATGACGAGGAGCCATTATGGCTATCATTCTTCTTCGCGCAGGCATCGCCGGCCTGCTGGTGTCTGGCTGCTCGCCGCAATCGGTGCCGACGGTCGAAGCGATTACGAAGCCGACGATCGAAACCTTTGCCCGGTTGGGGGGGTGGCGACCCTGGCAATCTGCTCAAGCCGAGAAACAGCAGGCGGCGCCCGTAGCGACCTCTGCTGATTTAGCGCTGGAGCCGAGTAGGCCAGTGTTGGTCGAGCGCGAGCAGGTGAAGGTCACGAGCCCAGCCCCCAAGCCCGCTCCCGTCGTTGTAACGGTACCGAAACGTGTCGCTCCGCCCGCGCCGCGCAGCGCGCCCATTTCGATGCGGGAGGAGCCGATCAAGTCCCTGCCAGCCCTGGTCTCTTGCCGTACGCAAAACGAACCCGGTCAACGCGTGCGCATGGAGTGCTACCCAGTCGAATGATGGCGAGCGCTCAAGGGTGTGAAGTTGGGCTGCACGCTTCTTTAGGTCGAGCCAAGCCGAACGAGTGATAGTTTCTGTGGACACTTATCTGATCCATAGGATCATGGCGGCGATTGTGACGACGGCGAGGTAGTGTTTGGCCGTCTTTTCGAAACGCGTCGCGACCCGGCGAAACTGCTTGAGCCTCGAGAAGCAGCATTCGATCAGGTGGCGCTGGGCGTAGAGGTGCTTGTCGAGGGGATATTTGCGCGCCCGTGACGGGTTGTTGGGAATGACGGAGATGGCGCCCTTCTCGGCAATCTTTCGCCTGAAAGGATCGGCGTCATAGGCCGCGTCGGCCATGACGAGCTTTGCGGGCAATCCTTCGATCAGAGCGTGAGCCTGCGGACAATCACCGCGTTGGCAGACATTTCGTGTGTCGATGACGCGGAGGGCTGCGGTGGCGAGCACCTTCAAGGCGGAGGTGGCGCTTGCAGCAGTGAAGGGCGAAGCGACTTACAGCGCGCTTATGCCAGCGTATCGAAGGCCCGCGCTTCGGTCGGCCGCTATCTCGCCTAACAGTCGGCGGCCAAGCCCAAGCCTGGCAGGCAGACGCACAATCAGGCTTACTTCAACACGTTGCAGACAATCCTGGTTGCGGCATAACCAGGGCCGAAACCCACTTAGCGAAAGTCCCGAAACTGCTCAGATAAACCGAGCCAACTCTCGTTTGCAGGGTTGACAGTCAATCGTAAATGTCCCATCCGCCTATCCCTCATCATGAAAATGTATGCTGTCGACAGGCATAGAGACAATGAGCATTTTTGATTTCTTGAAGCGCCCTCAAGGAGAACAAGTCGACCTGCAGCTCCTTGATTCAGTGCAGGAGCACGTAAAAAAACTCGAATCCAGGGTCGACTACCTGGAGGAGCGGCTGCTAAGCTATTACAATAACCGTTGGGACGCCGTCGACAAGCTGGCAGATTATTTGGTTGGCGCAGAACTCGATGGGGAGTACTGCGAGTTTGGTGTTTTCGAAGGCAAGACCTTCAACTATGTCGTGAAGCGATTTGCAGGCCTGTTCCCG
The DNA here is from genome assembly GCF_056396065.1 of Allobosea sp. 05T433. Lineage (NCBI taxonomy): Bacteria > Pseudomonadati > Pseudomonadota > Alphaproteobacteria > Hyphomicrobiales > Alloboseaceae > Allobosea > Allobosea sp. 05T433. The sequence continues at coordinate 325,808 of NZ_JBFTKS010000006.1, forward strand.
CATATGCGGTTCGTAGCTCTCGATTCCTTCGAGGGTCTGCCAGGGCTGGAAGCCAAGGATCTGAGCAGCGGCTATTCCAGCGGCTTCTACCCAGGACAATTTGCGTGCGGAATCGACCAGTTTCGCTTAAATGGACATAAGTCCGGCATTCCGATGGACAGGGTCCTGCTCGTCCCCGGTTGGTTCGACACGTCACTTTGCCCGGGCGGTGAGGCCTCGCAACAGGTTGCCAAAATCGCCGCCGCTTGGATCGATTGCGATCTTTACAGCTCGACGGTTCCTGTTCTTGAATTTCTGACGGCCCGACTATTGGTTGGCACTGTCCTTCTTTTTGATGACTGGCGCTGCTTCCGCAATCAGTCCGATTGGGGACAGCAGCGCGCATGCAGGGAGTGGCTGGATCGGAACCCGCAAATCCGTCTCAATCCATTTATTGACTTCGGCTTTCATGGTGTCTCGTTCACCGTGGCGGCGTGCTGACGCGATGGATTGACAATAATGGCTCCCTTTGCATCGATCATTGTGCCGACCTACAATCAAGAAGCCTACCTCCGCCAGGCTCTTGACAGTATCCTCGCCCAAACCGATCCTGATTGGGAAGCTATCGTCGTAAACGACGGCTCTACGGATGGAACGGCAGCTATTGCCGATGTCTATGCGGCGCGCGATCCGCGCTTCCGGGTTGTCCATAAGGCAAATGGCGGCGTCGCTTCAGCGCTTAACGAGGGGTTGAGCTGCGCCAGAGGGCGGTGGGTCCATTGGCTCAGCTCGGACGACATGTTCGAGCCGGCGAAGCTGAAGATCAACCGGCGTTGGATAGAGCGTCATCCCACGGCGAAGTTCTTCTTCTCATATTTCACGCTGCTGCGTCAGACGACCGGTGAACGTGAGAAGCGGGAGCTCTGGGGCCCGGTGCCGGACCCCGAGCACCAGATCCTCACACTGTTCTACCGAAATCCCATCTCAGGCATCGCGATCTGCGTGGATCGCGAGGCATGGCTAGAGACTGGGTGTTTCGACGAGCGCTTCTACTACGCTCAGGACTACCACCAATGGCTTCGGCTTCTTCAACGTTATCAGGGGGTTTTTATCCCCGAATGGACGGTTATCAGCCGCAACCACGCCGAGCAGGGATCTGAGACCTTCCCGGACGCCTGCTACTTCGATACGGCAAAGGCCGCCATCGCGTTTCTCAATCAACACACTTTCCCAGAGCTCGTCCCTCACACCGACCTTCGCGACCCGAAGCGTGCAATTGCCGCGGTATCAGCTGCTCTGCACTTTGCCGCCGACGACAGTTCTTTCCTGTATGCCCTTGGACCGAGCCCCGCGCTCGTTCTGCGCGTCCTCGAATGGGCCTACGGAGAGCACGGCCATCCCTGCACCCGCGATATCGTGCGCGACCGGATCATCGCGGAAGCGCTGAAACCCGGCGACGACGCGTTTCGCTGGATGTGGCGCACGCTCGCTGCGGCAGTGTCGCAGAAGAACCCACGCTTCGTTTACGACCCTTCAAATCATCTCCAACTTGCCCAACCACTCTATGTCGCGCTTCTGAGAACATCTCGCCCGCGAGCGGAGGCGTTGGCCACCTACCTGCGTCGGTTCGACAAAGTGGAAGTCGGCACAATCGGTGGTGCTTTGGTTGCCCCGGCAAGGATTGTTATCAACGCAGCCATTGACCTGCAGTTCGAGACGCTTGAATCCGTGCGCTCCGGTGCTGAGGCACTCGCCGCACAGGGCCATCGACCAGCGCTAATCGGACCTCAAGCGGAAAGCTACCGCTGGATCGAGGGAGTGGCGCACATCAGGGCCGGCGACCACGATGTCGATACCCTTCCCTGGCTTGTCGGGGCGACCGTCGGTGTGGGAGTGGGGCGCCCTATATCCGCGTGGCTTAGTACTAGCAACAGACACGATCTTGCCGCCTCGACGGCAGGTCAGCTCGAAGAAGAAGTTGTTGGCGCCCTCCGTCGCATCGGCGCCAGCGCGAGCGAGCCTGTACGCCCCATTGTCATGCTGCAGAGGGTTCTGCGTGGCGGGGGAGCAGAGCGGGTGGTCCGAGAGATTGCCAGCCACCTCGATCGGACGCGATATCGTCCAATCGTAGCGACGCTCTTTGAGGAGGGCTTCGATCCGAATTATCCTGCGGGAATCGAGGTGATCAACGTAAGGCGGTTGCTGTTTGACTATGTCAACGCACCTTGTGCTCCAATCGCGTTGGAAGCTGCGCCCACCTCTTCGGCGCCCCAAACATTACCCCGAAAAGAACGCGTTCGCGCCTGGCTCATCAAGCAGATCAAACGGAGCCCTGCGGCCACTCGCGCTGCGTTGCGCGCCCGCAATGTGGTTCATCGGATAAGGCGCGACTTGAAGTCGCTCGCTCTGAATGGCGTCGCCGGCAGCCTGACTGTTGCCCGCAAGGTGTCGCGCCGTCTTCTGGGCCCGCTCCATCCGGCCCCGATCACGGGCACGGCGGTACTCAATCACCACACTGGCTCAGCAACTAACAAGCTGCCATTCGAACTCCGCCATTCCGCCCTCCACCAAATGCTCGATAATCATTGGCCGGCCGGAGAAGGCCTAAGACTGCTCATGTCGCAATTGGGTCCCGATGCTGGACTGATCACGGTTATGGAGGAGGCGACCGTTGCAGCCTGGCTCGCACAGCGAGCCGACAATGTCCCTTACATCGCGTCACTGCACACTGTGGAATCAGTCTATCTACCGCTGATGTACCCGGATCCAGCCCGTTTCGAGCTCGAGAGTTGGGGCTTCGTCAACGCATGCCGCAGCGCTCAAGCTGTAGTGTTTCCAACGCACGGCTGCGCAAAGGACATTCAGTCCTATGCGGGGGTTAACGAAAGAGCGCTCCAGGTCATTGGAAACCCCGTCGACTGCGCGCGCGTGCGGCGAGACTCCTTTGCTGCAGGCCAGACATTTCGCCGTGACCCCGGCGAGGTTCTTTTCGTGACCCTCGGGAGGCTCGATGTCCAAAAGGGTCAACACGCCGTGCTCCGGGCCTTTGCTCATTATCGCCATGAGAACCCAAACGCACGCTTGGTCGTGGTGGGTGACGGACCCGAGCGGCAATCGCTCCTGCACCTGAGGGCGCAGCTGGGCCTCGACRGGCACGTAGATTTCGTCGGCGACATGGCGAATCCGTTCCCCGTTGTCCGGCAGGCGGATGCCCTCGTCCTCGCCTCGCAGTTTGAAGCCTTTGCGCTGGTCCTCGTCGAGGCCATGATTTGTGGTGTGCCCGTATTGTCGTTTGATTGCCCCTTCGGGCCCGGTGAAGTCCTAAAGGCCGGACACTGCGGAATGCTCGTACCGCTCAACGACATCGACAGGCTCGCCGCTGCGATGACCCGGATAGCAACGGACGAGACGCTCAGATGCGAGCTCATTGAGCGTGGTTATGAGCGCGCCCTCGATTTCGATGTCACTGTGGTAACTCGTCGCTGGGAGGATCTGATCGAGCGTGTGTTCGGTTCGCGAGGGCCGGCAAAGTTGCTGGACGAGCAGAAATGATCAGAATTCCGAAGGTCTCGGTCTTAACCGCAGCCTACAATACAGCGACGTTCATCCGGGAGACCATCGAGAGCGTCGCCGCACAGACTTATCGATCTGTAGAACACATCGTAGTCGACGATGGCTCATCCGATGAAACCGCGACAATCGCTGCCGAGTACGAAGGAGTGCCCGGCTTTAGGCTTATCCGGCAACATAATCAGGGTGAGGCGGTCGCGCTCAATCGGGCGCTGGAAGCCGCAAGCGGTGACTACATAGTTGCGGTCAGCGCCGATGATCCGATCCGCCCAAGCCTGCTGGAAGCCGCAGTATCGTTACTTGAAACGGACTCCTCGCTGGTGGCCGTTTATCCCGACTGGGACATCATCGACGAGAAATCGCGGGTGGTTTCATCAGTTCGTGTCCAAGAGTTCAGCTTGGCGGCAATGGTCATCCAGCACATCTGCCTCCCAGGCCCCGGAACAGTGATCCGGAGAGCGGCTCTGGCGGACACGATCTTCCGCGACCCGACACTTCGGTTCAAGAACGACTTCGATCTGTGGCTGCGCCTCGGAGCTCGTGCTCCCATGTGCCGTCTCCCGGGCATTCATGCCGCGTGGCGGCGTCATCCGGCCGGAGCGACGAGCGCCAAGCGGGGACGAATGATGGCCGAAGAGCATATCGAGGTCATCCGTCGAGCCTATGAGCGTCCCGGCCTGCCGCCTGATATCCTGCAGAGGAAGGACCTTGCATTCAGCGTCGCCCACTACTGGGCCGGTCTACAGGGTCTACATGCGCCCGAGGTCAATGGTCGGAGGTACATGTTTCATTCTCTGACGCTTGCGCCGCGGTGGCCGAGTGATTTCCACCCGGAAGCGCGCCGCGCCTGGTCTCGTGTGGCTTTCCTGCTAACCGAGCCGGCAAGCCGATGGATTTACGATGCGGGCCTCGCTCTCGGCCTGCCGCTGCCGCGGGGCTGAAACCGTGGTGCCCTCAGCGGTCGATCGACTGACGCTGTTCTTGCCCGAGCTTCATGCCGGTGGCGCTGAACGTATGGTTCTCGACCTGGCGGGTCATTGGACACGAGAGGGCCGCCAGGTCGATCTTGTCTGTGCCAGCGCCGCCGGGCCGCTAAAGGACCAGGTTCCCAAGGGCGTCCGGCTCGTCAACTTGGGGGCAACACGCGTCTTCGCGAGCACATCGCGTATCGCGGCCTATCTCCGCAGCAATCCAGAGAGGCCCTGCTGGTCGTTTATCTCTCACATGAATGCCGCGGTGCTCATGGCAGGCCGCGTGCTGATGCGTCACCCCAGCCCAATCGCAGTCCACGAGGTGTCCCGGCTTCTGACCGGGCGCGATATTCAGACGCCGTTTCGGCGTCGTGCCGTGGAAGTCGCAATTCGGGCGCTGTACCGTCGTGCCGATATCGTCGCGACCGTGTCGCCTGATGTGGCCGACGACGTCGTGCGACTTACTCATCTGCCCCCGTCGCGGGTCGTGGTAATGATGAATGCAGTCGATGTGTCCGCGATCCAGCGGGCCGCTTTGGCGCCCTTCGATCATCCATTCCTTGGAGAGGCTGGAATACCAACCCTCGTGAGCGTCGCACGACTTGCGCCTGAGAAGGATCACGAGACCCTCCTTCGCGCATTCGTCATTGCCAGGCAGTCGCGTCCTTTGCGGCTTCTGGTTATAGGGGACGGCCCATTGCGCACGAGGCTCACAGAGTCAGCCGCAGCACTCGGCGTTTCGAACGATGTGGACTTCCTCGGCTTCACCGACAATCCCTGGCGGATTATGGCACGGTCGGATTTGCTGGTGCTGCATTCACTCGCGGAGGGTTTCGGGCTTGTGCTCGTCGAAGCAATGGCCTGCGGCACCGACGTCGTGGCGACAGCCTGCGGGGCAGGGCCGAAGATGATCCTCACTGATCCCTATGCCGGACCGATGCCGCCAGTTTGCGATCCGCAAGCCCTTGCGGTAGCGATTTTGGATAAACTGGCAGAGCCGCTGGGTTCAGCGCCACTAGCAGCCTGCGCTGCACGCTTCGACATTGCCGAGCGAGCAGGAACCTTTATCGAGATGGTTGCTCATGGCTGGGAGGCGCGCTATGGCACCGATCAAGCACAGAAAGGCCGCACATAAGGGCAGCGAGCGTGTCTAATGAGGCGACCCGGGAAATCGCTTGAGTCGGCACAGCAAAGCCCGGCTGCTGTGGCATTACTTCCTTAAACAGAGCGAAAAACGATGACACTCGGGTTTATTCCCACAGAGGCCAAGCGCTGGCTCAAGGGTCAGGCTAAAAAAATCAGGGGCGCGCTGAGCGTCAATAATCCTGATCTCGCAGCGCATTCGACTGAGGCTCTCGCTGAAGAGGTCGCCCGGCGTATCGCCACTCTGCAGGATAACCCTATCCACGACATTTTCTACGCGCATGGCTTCCACCTCCTGCGCAAGCATTTCTACCTTCCGATACCGGACGATACGGATCAGCTCGATGACTTCTGGCAGCAACAGTCTGCGCTCGTGGGCATTGATATGGGCGACGAGAACGCGCTCAATCTCATGGAGCGCATCCTGCCGCCGTATCTCCAAGAGTTTCGCAATCGTTTTCCCGCCCGCCAGCCGGCCACATTCTCCGGATTCTGGCTGATTAACGGCGGATACATGGCGGTTGACGCCCATGTTCTGTATGGGTTGGTCCGTCACTACAAGCCGAAACGCATCATCGAGATCGGCGTCGGAAACTCGACGTTGTTGACGACGGCTGCCATTGAGCAAAATCTGCGGGAGGGTGGGGCAAATACCCACTTCACCTCGATCGATCCTTATCCATGGGATCTCTTCAAGAAGCCTTATCCCTATCTCACCGAGATGCTGCCGAAGCGCATCCAGGACGTGCCCACGTCATTTTTTGAGGAACTAGGGGACGGCGACATCCTCTTCATCGACTCGAGCCACGTCATCCGCTCAGGGAACGATGTGCATTATGAGTTCATGGAAATTCTCCCGCGCTTGAAGCCGGGCGTACTGGTGCACGTGCACGACATAAGTCTGCCAAAGCCCTATCCGAAAACATACTATGACAGCCACCTCTACTGGAATGAGCAGTATCTCCTCCAAGCCTTCCTTACCTACAATTCGCGGTTTGACGTAATTTGGGCAGGAAATTACTTGTTGCTTAAATATCCCGAGCGAGTGATGGCGGCATTCCCCGAAATCTCGACGATGCGGGAGACCTATCCTTTGGCTGAGCCATCAGCTTTCTGGATGAGAGTGAAGACCAAACCATGACGCCAACACAACTCGGCGATCAGCAGCACGTAGCGGATCCGGAGTTCTGCCCGGTTTGTCATGCAAGAGYTTTCGCGCCCACGGACAAGAAGGTCAATATTGCTGAGGTGCTCGATCGTTGGGAAGCCACAACGTCGGTGAGCTTCCCGGACGATGTTCGTGCCACCTATAGTCGCGAGCGTTTCCCCGAGATCACTCTGTGGTCTTGTCAAGCCTGCGGGTTTGGCCGTTTCGATCCGCCTTGTGCTGGTGATGCGGGCTTCTATGAGGCGATTAGCGCTCAGGACTATTACAACCAAGAAAAGTGGGAGTTCGAACAGGCGGTCGAGGACCTCGATCGGATCGGAGCGCGCCGGATCATTGACGTCGGTTGCGGATCAGGCGCCTTCATTCGCCAGCTGCGTCAGCTGCGGCCGGCCCTCGAGGTCGAAGGATACGAGATCGCGCCGAGCTTGGTCACAAGTCTCCGCGCCCAGGGCGTCAACATGCTGACCGGAACGCTGGAAGAGGTCTCGATGATGAGCGGTTCGGTCCCGCCATTCGACGCGATCTGCATGTTCCAGGTTCTGGAGCACGCACCCGACCCTCTCGAATTCTTCGATACATTCGCCCCCCTTGTGCGTCGTGGCGGCTGGCTCATCGTATCCACTCCCGATGAAGGAGGGCCTATCAGGCAGTTCTGGAACTCGCTGACGGAGCTTCCACCTCACCATGTTTCGAAATGGACCGAGGCGGCGTTCCGAAAGCTGTTGGACGAGCGCGGTTTCAGGGTAGAGCGGGTGCGACACGAGCCGCTCGCTGACTACCTTTGGGACTCCTACCTGCCGCCGCTATGGGACAAGGGCATTTGGCCAAGCCTGATCTACGACCCGGTAGCCCGCTCGCGCAACCTTACCGAATTGAATGATCGCGTCAGGTTTGGCATCAACTGTCTCAAGGCGGCAGGCCTCAAGCGGCTCCCCGACGTTCCAGGCCATACCATCTACGTCCTTGCTCAAAGGATCTGACCGTTGAGGTGGATTGTACAAAAAGTGCGGCAGTGGCTGGGCTATGACCTTGTGCAGCGTGATTTGGAGTTGCGCGCTCAGGAACTGAAGACCGTTTTGGAACTAAATCTTCAGGAAATCAGGCGGGTTATTGCCGCGCAATCAGCTGATCATGTGCAAACTCTCTCTGCGCTGGGTCTTCTCATTGCGGACCAAAAAGGCATGCTGCAGTTCATGAGAGAGAGGGACCCCCAGCTCGCCCCCCCGGGTGCGCTGGGAGTCCACATTAGTGAACTGAGGAGCGTTTTGGAGTTCAATCTTCAGGAAATCAGGCGGGATATTGCAGCGCAATCGGCTGACCACGTGCAAACTCTCTCCGCGTTCGGTCTTCTCATTGCTGACCAAAAAGCCATGCTTCAGTTCCTGAAGGAGAGGGAACCTCAACGCGACCCCCTGATCACACTTGAAGCCCACCTTAATGAGCTGCAGAGCGCTATCGAGAAGCACTCCACGGATTACGTGCATACTCTCTCAGCGATCGGCCTTCTCATCGCAGACCAAAAGGCCCTGCTGAAGATCTCCAAGGATATGGCGATCGAGCAGGGACGAATGAAACAGACTTCTCATACCGAGACATCGAAGGACGATTATGCCTGACGCGTTCGAGCGTAATGAGGATCCTGGCAAACCTCGCGTTCTATTTATTGGCTGGCCGGAGAGCTCCCATACCCACTCCTGGATCGATCTTCTGGAGGGCGACGGGTTCAATTGCCGCCTGTTCTGCCTGCCCTCAGCGGAGCCACCACCGGCATGGCCCGTCAAAAGCTACATCACGGCGCCCGGCCTGGTGTGGCGTTCAACCGGTACGCGCAAGACGATCTTTCCGCCGCCATCCGGCACTATAAGTCACCTAGACTATCTCGCCGCCGAGGCGAAGGGAAAGGGAGTGCTGAAAGGCCGATCCGAAGCGCTGGTCACACGTGCTCTCCGAGTGCTGAACCGGCTTCCTGCGAGACGGCATCCCGTGAACTTGGAGGCGGCGCTGGCGGAGGTGATCAGGATGTGGCAACCTGACGTGATCCAGACACTCGGCCTCGATCCGGCATCCTTCTTTTATATGCGCACCCGAAAGCAGTTTAACCTGGGCGCAATCGGACGCTGGATCGTCCAGGCTCGCGGAGGGCCCGATCTCACCTTGCTGCCCTTTGCGCCCGGGACAAAAGTGTTGATTGAGGAATGCCTCCAACACTGTGATCACTTCATCTGCGACAACGCACAAAACTACGATATCGCGGTGAAACTCGGTCTAGACCCAGTCAAAGCGACAGATCCCGGCATGGGTGTCGTCTCCGGCGCCGGCGGCATGGATATCGACCAGATGGTGCAGAAGTGGACCCTCTTGCCGTCGCAGCGCGAGCGGGTGATCGTCTGGCCGAAAGCCTACGAGACCTACACAGCGAAGGCGATGCCGGTTTTCGAGGCCATTGCCAAGGTTTGGGACGTCATTCAGCCTTGCCGCATCGAGATGCTATGGATGACCCAACCTGAGGTGCAGATCTGGTACGAGAAATTCTTTCCCGACCATATCAAGGCCAAGTGCCAAGCGAGTATGCGCCTCAGCCGAGAGGAGACACTGAGCCATATCGCCCAGGCGCGCGTCATGCTCGCACCATCGATCGCTGATGGTATCCCGAACACGATGATGGAGGCGATGGCGTTAGGAGCGGCGCCGATCGTCTCGCCGCTCGATACAATCAGCCCTGTCGTCCAGGACGGGGTTAACGTTCTCTTTGCTCATAACCTCTACCCCGACCAGATCGCGGATGCGATTGTGCGTGCGATGCGAGACGATGATCTCGTCGACCAGATTGCCCGGAACAATCTCATTCGTATCCGGGAGCTGTCCGACAGAAGCAGGGTTCGTGCGAAGGCGCTCGACTACTACTCGATCATCGCGAACCGATCCCTAGAGCAACGGAAGGCGTGATAGGGAACCGCATTGCCCATGGACTGGATGCGATTTGGAGTTCGCTTTGGTCCGCCATAACGACCAGAGCATGAACCACGGCCTGCCGCGCCATTGGGACGTAGGTGATCTCCATCGCCCAGACTTGGTTGGGGCGGGTCTGTCAACGGGCACTGAAGTTTCCGTAGATGTGAGCTTCCAAAATTCCCTACCTGGAAGGTTTTGATTTCGGGGATCAGCCGGCATCGTGATCGGTCTGTAGCCTTTGACCTGAGGCCCTGATCTTCCTCCAGATTTGGGTAGAGTCCGTCGATCATGGAGACGGACGATCCGCCCTGACCTGAGACCCTTTTCTCCTCCGACCTGAGGGAGAGTCCTGGGTTTCATTTCTGGCCTTAGGCGGCCGGTTTTCCAGCGTGGATTTGAGGGCGAACTCGGCGGGCGTCGTGTTGCCGAGGGCCGAGTGGGGGCGATGTCGATTGTAATCCTCTTTCCATGAGGTGATGGCACTACGGGCCTCGGCGAGCGTCGAAAACAGCATGTCGTTAAGGCACTCGTCCCGGAAGCGCCCGTTGATGGGGTGGACGGCCCCTGCACCCGGCATCGGCGTGGCATGATGGCTGTCGCAGCAGTCTAAACAGGAGCCGTCCCATGCAGATCAGTGTCGTCGGTCTCGATATCGCCAAGCAAGTCTTCCAGGTCTCGAAGCGCGGCGACCGCTGTATCCGGCATCTGCTCTACGTTGGAGCGGGCAACGCAATCCGCTTTGCCAAGGCTCGCGCCGCAACAGGCGAGGCGTGGATCCAGGGGCTTCAGGAGCGTCGACCGCCCAAGGTCGTCATCATCGCGCTCGCCAATAAGATGGCACGCATTGCCTGGGCGTTGATGATCCGTGGGCAATGCTTTCGTTCGCCGGCAGTCGTAGTGGCATAGCTGCAGGCGGGCACACATGTTGCGAGGGCGAAAGTGAGGTAATGGCACGACCGGTCGGACCGTGGATCGACACAGCCCGCAAAGCTTTGGGCGCCAAGAGCGCGACCCGTTGATGAGGCCTCGATCCGCGAACTCCATCAGGGCCAGCGGTCATGAAGATGGGCCGCACGAACAGGCCGCATACATGAACGCACCCGACCCGCACGCTGCCCGACCCTCATCTCGAACCTTGCAACGCAGGGGCCGTCCATACATGAAGCTTTCGACGAAGGCGTTCTGCGCCGGCTTGCCGGGCGCGATGTAGTGCCATGCGACGCCGGTCTGCTGGGACCATCGCAGGATCGCCATCGAAGTGAGCTCGGTGCCGTAGCACATTGGGAAGAGGCTCGACCGTTGCCTGACGGCGCGCGAAGCCTTGCGTAGCGCAGCGCGCCGTCACGGCGGTCATGGCCGGCCAGCAGGTCTCTAAAGTGAGGTTGTCGAGACAACACTTTGGAGCGAGGCCAACCATGA